>JBBRXF010000087.1:0-10116 GCA_038248665.1 Campylobacterales bacterium
CCTCTTAAAAGACTTTGGCGAGTAATAAGAGAGAGCTAATTAAATCCAGTTCAAAGGTTTAATCGACTGCATTGTATCTAACATAAATATATTAATTGCTTATCGATTATTTAAAAATCTAAATATATAAAAATAAATGAAAGAAAAATGATGAGTAAGACTGTTCCAAATTTCCTTTTTCCTACAAATTTCAGGAATGGAAAAAATGTAAAAAGGCTTATTAAAGATTTCAATGTACAAGGTTACGGTATTGCAGTATATCTACTTGAAACATTAGCTGAAACAGAAGGACATCAATATCCAATTAATGATATTGATCTGTTAGCAGATGAAATGAAAGTAAGTGTACCTGTAATTAACACGGTGATAAATGCTTATGGATTGTTTGAAATTATTCAACATGAAGATGGTAGTCAATTTATCTCTTCACAACTTAATCAATGGTTACAACCTTATTACAAGCAAGTAGAACAACGTCAAATAGCAGGAAAAATAAGTGCTGAAAAGAAAAAGATAAAGCAGAAGCAACAGCTTTTAGAGTTGAGCCTTCTTGACTCAATTCAACGACCGTTAGACGACCGTTCAACAATAAAAGAAATAAATAAAGAAATAAATAAAACAAATAATGAAATTAAAAAAGAAAATCTCTCTTTGAGAGATGAAAAAGAAGATCAAGAAAGTTTTCAAAATTGGAAAACAGCATTACAAGGAAAAGAAGTTAGATTTACTCTTCCGTACCCTTTTGCAAACTTTTCAGAAAAAACAGTCATTAGAATGAGAAAAACGGGATACCTCTATAATGAGTCAATTGCAAAAGACCTTACTTCTCAACAGGCTCATACAGTATGGGAATATATGTACGATAATCGAGAAAAAATAAACGAAAGAATAAAAAGTATGCAAAGTACTCATTAAACTGTTCGGCAAAGTTCCAAAGTTTGAGGAGAGACTTCTTCTCTCAGTTAGCACGAATTTTTAATAAAAATTGTGCCTAAAATTAAAATACAAAAAAAGGCAAAAAATGAAAAATGAACAAAAAACAGAATTTAAGAAAAAGCCATTATACATATTTGTTGGCTTAAAAGGTGGATTAGGAAAATCTAAAATCTCGAAACATCTATTCTCGATTGTAGTGTACAATCAAGTTAAAACTGATATTAAAGATAAATTAAAATTCAATGTCGTTGAGATTGATGATTCTGCGACTGTTGATATTTGGAGCAGTGATAGAGTAATTTGTAAAAGTTTCGATGTGGCAGATTATAAAGACGCCATTAATCAAGTTCAAAAAACTTGGACTGATTCAAATACGGTCGAAATTATTGATATTGGTTCTGGAGGAGTAAAAATAAACCAATTATTATTGCACATAAGTAAAATGAGACTAGAGGATATTTTTGATATCCATTTTTTTGTGCCAACAAATAGAGATGCACTAATTTTTGATTCATGTAAAACTTCATTAAATTTGATTTATCAGATTTTTGGTAAAAAAAGTACTTTAATCTACAACAGAGTTATTCAAAATCTAGAGGATGAATTTCAGGTCTATTTTGGGAATCAAAAATGGAATATTAAATCAAGATTTGAAGAAATTGCCACATTTGTAAGGGATGAGTGGGTTATTCCAGAAGATCGTCTAAGTTTGATTGAAAATGCTATCAACGAGACGCGAAAAAGTGCTCTTGATTTCTATGTTAATGCGAATAGTTGCGTTAATAATTTTATGCAAAATCGTGTAAATGCTCTTGGTGATCTAAAGGAATTAAATAAAGTTAACACTATGTATGACATTGCGTATGATTATTTAGAGTTCTTTAAGCAAATAAAATTCGAGGTAAAAAGATGAGCAGCGATAAAAATAATATAGCAGTCGTAAACACTACTGATATAACCCATCTTATAAGTGAACTCAGAATTCTTAATGCGACAACTTTGCATAATATAGCAAGTGGAAATGGTTTAATTCCTCAATTAAATGAAACTATAACAATACTAAATGGCAAAAAAATGCTAAATGAAGGATTGATCAGGAAAGAGGAAAGAATTAAAATTGACGCAGAAAATGCACAAAAAGAATTATCTGATAATCTACAATATTTGGAACAAATTTTGAATAAATTTAAAAGTTTTGAATCGACGCAGGAACGATTATTGAGCGAACAATTTGAAAAAATCAAAGATTTCAATCTTGATTTAAATGAAAAAGCTGATCTGTACCAAAAAGAAATAATTAGTCTTAAAGATTCGATTCTTGTAAAAATAGAAAAACAAGTTGAAGATTTAAAAAATCAAATTAATTTTAAAATTGTGGGCATTGATCTTAAAAAGCTAGAGGCAATTAATGCAACGGCAAATTCAGCAATCAACAATATTACAGCTGTTGCTGATTGGAGTAAAAACGTTTATCACGTAAATATAGCATTAATCGTTTTTATATCTCTCTTTGGTGGAGGCATTCTTGCTTCTTTAATATTCTACTTTTTTTTGAAATAAAGGAACAGAAAATGGTAATGAAAATCGAACCAAAAGATGATATAGAACTTGCTATATGGGATGAGATTGAAACTTTAAATGAGAATATCGAAATTGTTGCATCTCTATTAAAAGATGAGAATATTCCTTTTCTTGCTGCAAGAAATGCTCAAGAATTAATAACAATGTTTGTACAAATTAAAAATCTTTTCAAAGATAAAAATGAAAAAATAGAAAAAAAGATGACTATTCTTGAAAAACTTCCATTACTTTATCTACAAATTAATTTTATAAAACAACAAATAAAATCAGGAGTAAACGCATGAAAAATATAGGTATAACTTTTGGTTTATGGTGGCTTAGCACTTTTGACAAGTCTCAATTTTTATTTAAAAGTTTAAAAACAATTCCTGTTTATTATAGATATTTTTTTTACATTTCATTAACTGTTGCTCTATATTTCATAATCATAAAACTAGGAGCAACTATTGATATAAAATCATATTCAATCCCTGTATTTATACAAAGCCTTTTAATTTTAATTGGCTTTGGTATAAAAGCACTAAGTATAATTTTTACTATTGGGATTTGTAATTATGAAAGTTTATATTCTAAGAATTTTGACGTTGATAAACACATGGAACAACAAAAACAAAAGAAGCAATTTATCAAAGAAAACAAACTTGAAAAATGGCGATTAAAGAATATGCATTGGTTCATAAGAATTTTACTTTATGGGACTATTTGGTGCTTTTTATATCTTCTTTTAGAAGATATTTTAATTAATGCATTTTTTAATATTTATCCTAATCCATCAAAAGAGATTTATATTAAATTCCTTTACGACTATGATTTCATTATCAAATGTTTTACAGGTATGTATTTAATTCTTGTTGTAATGTTGGATTATTTTGTAAGGATAAAAAAGTTTCCTCAGGAAACAAAAAAAGATGATAAAAAAGAGTTTCCTCAGGAAACTAGTAATAGGAGTTAAAAATGAAATATTTTTTAATCTTCCTATGTAGTTTTATTTTCACACTTGATGGTTTCGCATATACAGAAATTAGCACTTCTAACGTAATGGAAGATTATAGAAAAGGAGATATGGATAAGTATAAAACTGATGATTTGCAAAGTATCTCAAAAGAAGCATTAGTTCGTAGGGGAATTATCTCAAGTGAAAGTCAATTAACTAGACAAATAGCTACTCCTGTTAATAGTGCAAATATAAGATCAAGTATAACTTGTTCTTTTGTGGGTAATGATTGGACTGCAACTGTTTATTCAATAAACGCTCAAACAGGTGTAGTAACTTGTATGGTTGCTAAAAAAGGAGATTTATATAATCCTATTGGAGTATTTGACACAAGTTATCCAAATTTAAAAGAAGCCTTTGCTTTAGATTTAAAAAAGGCAGAAGATGCAAATAAAAATTTAATTGATAATGCAGATAATCAATTTAAACCTTTACAAAATGCAGTAAGTAATATTCAGAGTTCAGTTTTAAATCAATCAGGAAATTATCTAACAATTCCTAGATTATTAACTGCAGCAGTATTAAGTGATACCGATATAGTTGATGTAAATAGTACGAAATCTGCAAATAAATTGCAATTGAAAGATAATTTTGCATCTAGTTATTTTGATTCTAGTTCTAATGAATTTGTTGACAACAAAGAGTATATTCTAGCAGATGCAGAAACTATCTTTAGTGTTTATACTGGGCTTTCTGATGTAAGTATGACGTATTTAATTTTATTAATTGCATTCTTTGGAATTTGGGGTGTTGGAAGTAAAGCTTTATCTCATTTCTCATCAAAAATAGAAGAGAAACAAAGCCATGAGAAAGTATCGCCATATATATCTGGAATTGTATTAGGAGTATTACTATTCTTTCCAACTGGATTTAAAGAACAAGTTGCTAATAATCGTCAAGTAGTTGCAGAATACGACATTATGAAAACAAAATATCAAGATATAGAAAAAGGTGGATATTACTTATTTAGTGATTGGGCTGATGCAGCAGCTAAAGTAATAATTGATGCAGAAGTAAATGCAATCATCAAAAAAAGTGGAGTTGGTACTAAAGAGCAAATTATTCAAACAAGTGCAGGAAAAACACAAGCAGAAAACTTAAAAAACTTTACAGGAAGTGTAGCTGATATATGTAAAAACAATATCTATAACTATGATGGATTAATTGATGGTGAAGGTAAACATCAATATTCGACTGATCCAAATATTGCATATCCTACAAGTGAGAAATGGGCATATGCAAATAGTAAAATTAGAAGCAATACTTCTAACCTTTATTACTCAGTAGAAGATGGGGAAGTAAAGGGAAGTCAAGCCTATAACCAAAATGTTCTAAGCAAAGTAAATGGCAAAGATCCTTTGGACCATTTTTATCCAGAATATTCTTTAAGCCTATGTGGTAAAAACTATTATGCAGATAAAGAGAATAATTCAAAATTAAAACAAAATGCTGAATCTATGGAAACTTTAACTAATTCAGCAGTAAAAATACCAATGATAGAAGGTTTGGTTAAATTTCAATATGAATTATATAGAGACTTTGGATATTTAGCAGTTCTTGGATTACCCGTTACAAAACTTCAAACAGAGTATATAGGTGGATTATATAAAACCAAAAGAAGTGAAGTTTTAGAAAAACTAAATGATGAAGTAAAAGAAGATTCTTGGGGAACTCACATGATTATGAGTTCAATTCCATATATGTTTGTTCCAGGAGCAGGAACAATATTTAATGTTGTAACTGAAAACTCTGGGAAAATTGGTGGAGCTATTGGTGGTGGTGCAGGAGCAGCAGCAGGTGGTGGAATATTAAGTTGGTTAAGTGGAACAGTTGGTACTGTTGCAGGTGCAGCAGTTGGAACTCTTGGAGGTGGAATATTAGGTATGTATTTCGCCTATGAAACAGCAAAAACAGTGTTAGAACTTACTCCAATAGTAGGATTGGTAGTAATTGGATTATTAAGATTTGTAGTTATTATAATTAAAATCTTTAGTTTTCACTTTGCTAGTTTGTTCATGATGCCAATTATGTTTGCAAGGGAAAACATACAAGCAATATCAAGATTTACAATGAAAATATTTGCAACTATGCTTGAGCTTCCAATATTTGTTTTAGCTGTTTGGTTAGCAATGACAGCTAGTTCATTAATTCATTCAATTGGTGATATTTTTGGTAAAAAAATCATTATTGGAATGTTGGAAAACAACTCTTTACAATATCAAGGGGTTGAAGGTAAAACTTGGGCTTTTGGTGCAAATGGTGAATGGTTAGCTAAGTTAAAGATTTATGTATTTGATGGCTTTATAGAGATAGCAATTGCTGTATTTAGTATTGTAATTATTTATAAAATAATTGTTTCTCTACACAGTACTTTATTTGAAGTAATTGAAGTTCAAGGAAGTAAAGAACTAGATGGTGCAATAGAATCAATGAAAAATGAGGCTTCAAGTTGGGGAACAAGAATATAAATAAATTTAAAGGTTTAGCATGAATTATAATCACAGTGGATTATTCAAAGTACATTTTTTTGGAAGAATGATATTTTACTTTTTTAGTTTTTCATTCTTTTACATAGTTGCAATAATGGCTTTAACAATTAATCCAAAAACAAAACCACCTTTTACAAGCGGTGATCCAATGATTGATGGAACTCTTTTTTTACTTGCTGTTGCAAGTCCATTTATTTTTACTGAATATCGAATCAGAAAAAATAGAAGAAAATTAGGGTTATCAATTTATCAAGATATTTCATTACAACTTTTACAAATGGAAGCTAATGAAAATGCAAAAATGAATTATGAAGCAAACAATCATATAAAGAATATGTACGGATTTGAAGAGACAAAAGATTTAAACTATTGGTTTGAGTTAAAAGAAAAAGGTGCAATTACTCAAGAAGAGTATGAAGTAAAAAAGAAAGAATTTTTAAAATAAGGGATAAAAGATGAATAGCTATCTGATTAAGAAAATAACAAAAGATTTAAGTGATATTATAAAAAATATCAAAGATTGTAATAAAAAATACGAAGAAACAAAAGAAAAATCTTGGCAGGATATGAAAAGAAAATATATCCTTGAACTTGCTTTAGGCTTTGAAAACTTATGTCATGAGCTTGATTATAAAATTTTCTATCGTTTTGATAAAAAAGCTTTAGATGTTTTAGAAAATATTACTGATAAATGTATGACTTTATACAAGATAGAAAGTACTGAGAATAATAATATTATAGGCTTAAATGTAAAAACTGAAAATTTAACTCCGTATATGATTAATGATGTAGATAACTATTTTAAAAATTTAGAAGAAGGTATTAAAATATTAACAACTGCTTATCCTTACGAAACAGATGAAGAAGTCAACAAAATACTAGCAGTACAAGAAATGGAATTAAAAAAAATGTTAGGCATCGAAGTAGATAATGATAACAACTTTGATAAAGTAAAATCTGTACTAGATAAGGATAAAAAAGAGACAAACAATCCACCTATAGAAAATTTAGTAAAACAGATATATGATATTACAAACCGTATTAAGTATTATGAAAATAAATATGCACAAACAAAAGATGAATTTTTCAAAGAGATGGAAAAAAATTCTGTATATGAATTAGCATTAGAATTAAAGAAATTTGAAAATATAAGAAATTCAGATGTTGCAAAAACTCTTAGTAAGGAAAATTTAGAAAAACTTGATGAATATATTCATTATTCAAATAAGTTAATTGATTTAAGAAATGAAATTGACAAAACAAAAACAAATGAAGATTTTAATCAGAAAGATGCTGCAAATAATTTAAGAAGTATGATTGAATCTGAAACTAAAAATCAAGGTTTAGAACTAGAATAAAGCTGTTAAGAGAGATTATTGAATCTCTCTTATAGTTTCAATAGTATCTCTTAGAATTTGAATTTGAAAGGCTTTATCTGCAATTGATAAATTTGAATTTTCAACTTCAGCTATTTTTTCATTTACAAATTTTAAATCATCTTCAAATGATGAAAAGAAAGCAAATTCTTTTAGCATACTTGAAACTCTTTGAATATCAAGTTTAGATTTTTCAGAATTATCATTGTTATACAGCTCAGAATCAAAAGACATTTCAAAGCCTCTATCACTTTGGAATTCACCCCAATATTCAACTTCAAAATTATAATCCTTAGTTGGATATTGATTTCTAAAGTGATTAATTCCTTGAGCTAAAGCTGTAATTTCATCATCACCATAGATGAAATAACTATCCATAAAACGATGAGTATCTTTTTCAAAAACTTGGATTTCGTAATTTGGTTCTAATTCTTCTTGCATGATAAAGCCTTTATTTTTTTAAAATTATACAATGTAATTTTTGTTTAATTTATAAATATTACATATTGAAATAAAAAAAGGTGTACTTTTTTGAGTTTTGATTAAAACTACGAACCTATTTCTGAAAACATTGATTTACCGCTAGAAGTTTCATTATTATTTTTCTCTATTATTTTTATATTAGAATTTTGACCAATTTGAATAAAATGATTGATTAAGGAAATTATTGAATAATTTTCTTTTTTTTCAGTTTCATCTAAATACTTATTTTTTAATAACATACAATGATTTTCAATTTCATCATATAGTTTTGCTTTTTCTTTTAAAGTATCTTGATTATTAAATCTTCTATCACAATAATCTCTCAATGTAGAATAAGCAACATCAAATTTTAATTCATTTTTTAAAAAAGCTTGTATTGAAAGTATTGTATGATTATTTTTATATAGATATGATATAGCTTCTTCATACTTATCTAATTTTGATTTTTTCTTTTCTCCAGGATTACTTTTATCATATTTTTCTGCAAGTTTTAAAACATTCATATAAAAGCCTTTATAACGGTTAATATTGTATTAATATTGTATATTATTTTTTCTTATTGTATTATTAATTATTTATATTTTATTATATATGATATAAATTGTATAAATATCTATTTATATTGTAGATTAAAGTATATTATAAATATATTTTAATGAGCCATTGCCCTCACTTGACATTGAGGGCTTGAATTGATAAAATACTTCATATTTTAGTGAGCTTCGCACACTTTAGGAGAATTTATGAGTTGGAATCTTGAGAGTCATATATTAGATCATGCTGCTATTACTAGTAATAAATTACCTAGTACTTTTAATTTAGATGATTCAAAAAATATTCATTTTACTTTTTCAGTAGATAAGAGCCAACTAATAATTAATCACAATTGCAAGAATCAAAAAGACATAGATCAAAAAATGGAAGCATTTTTTAAAGATCTAGTTAATTTTGAATATGAGTTTGAAGAAAGTCAAGGTAAGAGCAGACCAAAAAGAAAAATGACATTGGATTTATCAAATATGTTATTTGCTTATCACAATACAGATAGTGACTCAATCAATTCAAAGAATTATGAAGTAGAGCCACATTTTCATCTATTAATTCCTGCGAAATTAAAAAATAAATACGGGAAAAGCACTAAAGTTGGCTTAGGATATTTAAATCTTAGAAGAATGGTTAGTGAAGTTGCTGCTAGACATAATTTAACATTTAATTTTGATGAGAATGTAAATACGGAAAGTGATAAAATTCTAAAACAAAAAGCCACAAAATTTACTTGGTTTATAAAAAGAGTTGATGATAACTATTTTAAAACTTCTATTGAAAATGGTAGTGTAAATAAATACATTGAAGATTTTATCTCTCAATATAAAAAGACTGAGAATATTCAATATTATATAAAAGGTATGACCGATTTTCAACAAAGATTAATTAGACAAAATTTAGATTTTTATTATGAGGGTAAAAACTTAAGAACTGAGCATTTTCCTTTATTTCTAAGCCAGGAACAAATTAAATATTTAGACATAATAAATACAGGTGATAAAGAATTAATAAAGCCATTAATTGAAGATCGTTCTAATAGATTAATCCGAGCATATTTAGAATATAATTGTGGATTCAATAATCCAATTATTAGAGAGCTTGAAAACAGAGGGAATTTATTTAAAAAATTAGATCTTAATTTGAATGATATAAATGTAGATATACAAAAAAAGACTGATAATAAAGATAAATATAGATTAAGTTTGAATTATCATGTTTTAGAAGATGTAAAAAACATTTTTAAATTATGTACAAATGATAAAAACTTTTTAGAATTAATGAATAATATAGGCTATGAGAATATTAAATTTAAAGCAAAAACTGTAAATAAGAAAAGACAAAGAGTAGGATTTACTTTTGAAAAAGATAATGAACTTTATACTGTATATTTTTCAAATTTAAATTTAACTTATCAAGATTTTACCGGAGCATATAAAAACAATAGTCAAAAAGATATTTTAAAAGGCAAAATAAATTTTGATAGTTACGAAGCTAAAATAAATTTTTACATCCCATTAAAAAAGAAAACTTACCAAGAAAAAATATTTTATGAAATTTATAACATTGTTCCTGAGATTAATTTAGAAAATTACTATATTAAAAAAATTGAACAAGGATATATAGAATTTAAGAATAAGAAAAAAGATATTCATGTTACAGATGAAAATGATAGAATCAAATCAAGTGGTACCAAAAAAACTTTAGAAGAAAA
>JBBRXF010000088.1:0-10103 GCA_038248665.1 Campylobacterales bacterium
GGATAATTACAGAATCTAAAGTTACATCATTTTCTAGACCAAATTCATTTTTAAATTTTCTAATAAAAACATCTTCAAGAGAAGAATCATCTTTTGTAAACTCAACAAAAGCAATATTTTTATATTTGTGTTTATTTTCGTGTAAATATTTATACGATAACTCACTTTTACCAACTCCACCTATTCCATTTACTATGCAAATCAAACTATTTTGAGCTAGTCGTTTTTCTATCTCTTCTAATTCATCTTTTCTTCCAATAAAATCTTTATTTATACTTGGAAGAGTTGTCAGTTGTTTGAACTCTTGTTTAGTTTGCATTGGGTTTTTTTCTTCTATTTTATTTTCATTGTTTGTTGAATTTGGAGCTAATGATTTTATTTTATCTATTAAATCTTGTCCATGGTTTTCATATTCTATAACTTTTATATTTTTATTTAGAGTATTTGGATTTGAGCCTTTTTTAACTAAAACATAGTGTTCATGGTTATTTCCACCAAAAATTTCTATAGTTCTATTTAGCTGATTTATTACGAACTCATCATCTAAACTAAAGCCGATAAACAAAAGTGATTTTGAAGAAATTATATGTCTTAGAGATTCTAAAGCACTTTTATATTTGCTATTTTCTGAATTAGTTGTATAAAGTTCATTATATTTTTTTGATGTTAAAATGATATTATCTACATTATCAATATGCCCGTGAATATGCCAAATTGTAGGATTCTCAACTCCATCTCTTAAAAGTTTTGCTTGTTCAAAAGGAGCTTCAATATCCCAATAGTTCTTATTTATATCAGAACAAGAGTAATTTAAAATTTTATCATAGTTGGTTGTGATGATTAATTTAGAGTTTAATTTCCAAATTGTTTGTGCAAGTTCTAAAGATGATTCATCAACCAAAGATAAATCAATATCAAAAGTTTCTTTTAATACTTTATTAAATTCATTTACAGACAACTCTTTTTCTATCATATCTGCAATTTGAAGATAGTCAATGTCTTTTGATTTTAAAAAATATCCTATTCCATTTTTTTTATTTTCATCAGTTACTTTTTGATTTAATATTTCTAATAGTTCTTTCCAATTAACAAAAGCATTTTCGCCAGTTTTGTATTTTATTTCTTTAGAAACACCAGCACCCACAAAAGGAATAACTTTATTTTCAGCAATTAATCTTTTTAATTCTTCTTCCAAATTTAACCAACCAATATATTTTTTATATTCTATCGGATTATTAATTAATCCCTAAAGTTTGATTATTACTATCTACTGACTTTAAATCATCTATTTGATATAATGTAAACACATTAATTAAAAGGTTTTCCTATGTCAAAAAATGATATTTTAGAGAGTGCTTTAAACTTACCAATTGAAGATAGAATTAAGTTAGTTGAGACTTTATTAGAAAGTTATAACTCTTTTGATAATAGTTCTATTGAAAAAGCTTGGATAGATGAAGTTACAAAAAGAGCTGAAAATCTTGATACTTCGGATACTTTATCTTATAAAGATTTTTTTGATGAAAATTAAGTTTCAAAGAGTTGCAAAAAAAGAATATGATGATGCTTTAAATTATTACAATAATGAAAATGAAACTTTAGGTATAAAATTTAAAATTGAAATAAAACAAAGTATCAACAATATTTTAAAATTTCCTACTTTATATCCCAAAATCAATGAACATATTAGAAAATGTGTAACTCACACTTTTCCTTTTACTATTTTTTATATTATAAAAGATGATTCTATCTTTATTTTAGCAATTGCAAATCATTATAAAAATCCGGAATATTACATTCAAAGATTTTCTAACTAATATAATTAGATAAAAAAACCTACTTTTCATAGTAAAACATCAATATTTCCTAATTCCAACCCAAATCTAAGCGTGCATACAATAAACTGCCACACTAGATAAAGGGAATAATTATATGGCTACAAATTTACAATCTATCAAACCAGATAGACCTAATATTATAACTTCGCCAATCGAAGGTATAAAATTTTATAGAAAAATGGATACTCAATCAGTTGTTGCTCAAATGATTGCAGGAAAATATGTTTTTGTTGAAGAATATTACAGTAATGGGTTACAAGTTCTTGCTGAACTAAAAAAGAATCTTTCAGAAAAATTCAATGACAAAAGCTTTCAAGGACAACGAGATTATCGAGCAGCTTTTAGAAAAGCTTCACACAGATTACTAATCAAAGTAAAAGATAATAAACTAGATGTTAAAAAAGCTCCAAATATTGGCTGGTTAGAATCACTTTATCCAGATGTTTCAGAGTTTTATATATCTTTTCCAGAAGTTCAAGGACTGAATAGTTCATGGCAATGGCATGAAAAAGGTCTTGAGATTAAAACTTTGAATTTAACGATTCATCCTTATTATGGAACATATTTCCCAACAAGATTTGATCATTTAAAATTATTTGATAAGTGGTTAAAAAAATATGATGGACCTAAAGATAATGCCATTGATATTGGTGTGGGAAGTGGTATTTTAACATATCAATTAATTCAAAATGGTTTTGAAAATGTTTATGCAACTGATACAAATAAAAATGCGATTATTGGTGTTTATAAAGAGGGTAGAAGATTAGATTTTCAAAAGAAAATAACTCTAAATCATTGTGATTTATTTGGAGATTTTGATAGAAAAGTAGATGTAATTGTATTTAATCCTCCTTGGTTATTGGCAAAACATAATTTAGAAGAGGGAATTGATAAAGCAATGTATTATGAAGAAGACCTATTTCCAAGGTTTTTCGAAGAAGCAAAAAAATATCTAAAAGAAGATGGAAAATTAGTTTTAATATTCTCAAATCTTGCTCAAGAAGTTGATAATCAAAGCACTCATCCAATAATAGAAGAACTACAAAAAAATAATAGATTTAGAAAAGATTTACACCTAAGACGAGAAGTAAGAGCTTCATCAAGAAGAACTCAAAGAACAGATTCAAGAGAGACTGAAAAAGTTGAATTATGGGTTTTAGCTCACAAAAAAGTGAAATAAGTAAAGAAGCCTAAGCGCTCTTTACTTTTTCATCAATCAAATTTCTAACACAAATATCAATCATCTCAAAAACTTTATCAAAACCTTCAAATCCATCAAAAAAATATGGGTCAGGAACACACTCACCATTAAAACCAAAATCACCTAATTTTATAGGATTTTTACAACCTAAGTTTTTTAGATTTGAAATATTACTATCATCAAGACCAACTATTAAATCAAAGGTTTTAAAGTCAGACTTTTTTACTTGTTGAGCTTTTTGCTTTGAAATATCAACACCATTTAAAAGTGCCACTTTAATTGAATTTTCACAAGGTTTTTCACCCACATGCCAATGTCCAGTTCCTGCACTTTCAATAACTAAATTTAGATTTTTTTCTTTTATATAATTTTTTGCAATTCCCTCAGCAAGTGGCGAACGGCAAATATTTCCTAAACACACAAATAAGATTGATTTTATTTCCATTAAAATTCATTTCCTTCAATACTATTATAAGAATAAGTTTTTATCTCGCCATCTTCAACGATATAAGAGATTTCTATTGGTCGACAACACACTTCACAATCATCAACAACAGTTTCATGTCCATAAATACCTGTGTCCAAAAGAATCGAAATTGCTTGTAAACAATATGGACATTGGATATGTATCTCTTGCATTTTTTATCCTTTTTTGTTAGTTTATCAAAACATTAATTAATCATTTAAAACTATAAAATATGTTACTATTTCAAAAATTTCAAAAGGATAAATCATAGCAACTTGTAAAAATTGTAAAAATGAAATCGAACCAAAAAAAAGACAATGTCCCTACTGTGGAATTTTAAATCCAACAGTAACCCTAAAAGATGTATTTGTAGGTATTGCTTTTGTTTTATTTGTTATGAGTATAGTAACTTATTTTGTAAATAACTAATTATCTTTTTGTAATAATTGCATACAAAAATCCAATACCCAAACCAATAAAGTGAGAATACCAAGCAATTGGAAGTCCAATAATTAGTGGTGCAACTGAGATTAATAAAATCCAAGTTATTATTCCACCTCTTTGAGCTTTATCATAATAAGCAAAAAATCCAAGTAAAGCACAAATCGCTCCTGATGCTCCAACTAAATTTACATTATGGTCTAAATAGTATATATATGCAAATGATAAAATTGAAGTTAATAATCCTGTTATTAAATATAAAGCAACAAATTTTTTAGCACCAATAAATCTTTCTATCAAATTTCCAAACTGCCAAAGAACAAACATATTCATTCCAAGATGGGCAATTCCACCGTGGGCAAAAATAGTACTTAGTGGTTGCCACCAAAATCCATATACTAAAAAATATAGATTTAATCCAAATAATAAACCACCATTAGTTATGTTTATTTGAATAATATACATTAAAACTGTAATTGTAATTAGAATATTTGTGGCAGTGAAATCTTTTCTACTAAAGTTTTTTAACATTGTTTTCATACACCTTTATCGTACAATCTATTTTTGAAGCAATCTCATTTTTATCATATAATCTAAAATCTATATAAAATTTAAAAATCTCTTTATCATCAGCTAGAAACGAGGTTAAAATTCCCCCTGAACAAAACTTACAATTACTTATTTTTTTGTTTTGCTCTTTTCTATCATTTTCAATTATTTCATATTTAATAGTTAAATACTTATTTATATCAACTTTTGGTTTTTTCTCTATTGATTTTACATAATAACTATTTAATTCATCCAAAGAGATAAAATCTTCAATAATAGATTGGCTTTGTTGGGATTTTTTATAAGAGCCTTCTAATTTATAAAAGCCTTTGTTAAAGGCTTTCATAGATTTATTTAGAAGTTCTTGGTTATAAACTTTTGAAACAGAGAAAACCTCTTTTTCACAAGAAAGAGGAATAACTTCCTCTTTTGTAACTTCATCATAACCGTCATTTGCAATATATTTTGAATATATAGTTATAGTTATTACAATTAGAACTATGGAAGCTATAGTAAAAAAATTATTTACTAGTACACTATCTCTAGCTCCTTTTTTCATCTATTTATACTAATGCTTCTTTTAGTACATCTTCTATTACATCTACTGCTTTTATTTCCATAGCATCTTTTACTTCTTGAGGAATTTCATCTAAATCTCTTTCAAAGTTTTTTCTAGGAATTAAAGCTTTTTTCATTTTTGCTATATATGCAGCGATTAACTTCTCTTTTAGTCCACCAATAGGTAAAACTTTTCCCGAAAGTGTTAATTCACCAGTCATTGCAACATCTGATTTTATAGGCTTTTCAGCTAAAATTGAAGCTATTGTTAAAGCCATTGTTATACCAGCACTTGGTCCATCTTTTGGAGTTGCACCCTCTGGAATATGTAAATGAATATCATATCTTTTATAAACTTCACTTGGATCTACCATGATTTTATCTGTAGTTTCTTGAGCACTTTTTGGAATAATTTCACTATCAATTAATAAAACACCTTTGTCTATTAAAACTTTTACAACTGAATAAGAGATTCTTGAAGACTCTTTCATAACTTCACCAAGATTTCCAGTTACAGATAAAGTACCTTTTCCTTTTAATTTAATTGCTTCGATTTTTAGAACATCTCCACCAACAGAAGTCCATGCTAATCCATTTGCAATTCCTACTGAATTTTTCTTATCAGCTGGATCAATTTCAAAAATCGGATTATCTAAGTATGCTTTTAAATCTTTTGTAGCAATTGTTACTTTTTCAATTGTTTCATCATTTAAAATCTGTTTTACAACTTTTCTAAATAGTTTTGAAAATACTCTTCGTAAATTTCTAACCCCTGCTTCTCTTGTATATTTAGAAATAATCATCTCAATAGTTGCTTTATTTAGATTAACTTCAGATTTCTTAAGTCCATGTTTTACTAACTCTTGAGGAATTAAATAATCTTTTGCAATATGATATTTCTCATTTGGAGTATAAGATGAAATTTCAATAAATTCCATTCTATCTCTTAATGGTGCTGGAATTTTTCTAACATCATTTGCAGTTGATACAAAAATAACTTGAGATAAATCAAGTGGGAAATTCAGATATAAATCTCTAAATTCATGATTTTGTTCTGGATCTAAAATCTCTAACATAACAGCAGTTGGATCACCTCTGTGATTTGCTCCTATTTTGTCAATCTCATCTAAAACCATAACAGGATTCATTTTTTTTGCATCAATAATACCTTTAACTAATCTTCCAGGCATTGCTCCAACATAAGTTCTTCTATGTCCTCTTAACTCGTTAACATCTTCCATCCCACCAAGAGCAATTCTGATTAATGGTCTTTGTAATGCTTTTGCAATTGAGTTTGCAAGTGAAGTTTTACCAACACCTGGAGGTCCTACAAAACATAAAACTGTACCTTTAGATTTTAAATCTTCAATATTTCTTTGCTCAAGTAGTTGTTTAACTGCAAAATATTCAGAAATTCTCTCTTTTGGTTTTAATAGTGAATAATGGTCTTTGTTTAATTGTTCTTCAACATTTTTTACAGATATTTTTTCATTTGCATATTCACCAAAAGGAATATCTAAAACTTGCTCAACATAAGTTTGTAAAAGTGAAGCATCAGGAGAATCTGGATTCATTCTTCCAAGTTTTTCAACTTGTTTTTTTGTCTCTTTATAAGCTTCTTTAGGCATAAACTCTTTTTTAGCTTTTAGTTTTTTCTTATAAGATTTAATCTCTTCATCTTTTTGATTATCACTTCCTAGCTCTTTTTGAATAGCTTTAATTTGTTCTTTTAAAAAGTAATCTTTGTGAGTTTTTTCTATTTTAGAGTTTACTTTTTGAGTAATCTCTTTTTGAATTTTAAAAGATTCAATCTCTTTTTTAATTACTTCAATAATATCAAACAATCTTTGTTCAATATTTGTTTGAGCAAACAGTTTATAAGCTTCATCTTTTTTTACTTTTAAAACAGATGAAATTAAATCTGCAATTCTTGTTGCATCATCATTTTCTTCAATTGTTTTTACTAAATCAGCAGGAAATTTTATATTTAATCTTGATAGTTTTTTTACATTTTCAATTAAAACTTCAATAACTGATTTAATACTCTCTTCATTTGAAGGTTCACTTCTTAGAATATCAACTTTTGCAAATAAAGAATCTTCTTTTATAAATTCAGAAATATGGCCTTTTACTAAACCTTGGAAAAGTACTTTTATTTTACCATCAGGTAAAGATACTTTTCTCATAATATTTCCAACAACACCAACATCATAAAAAGAGTCAGCTTCTCTTTTTCCCTCTTTCCCATGTTTAGAAACAGTAACAACTACAAGTTTGTTATGTTCTATAGCATATTCAACTGCTTTAATATTGTCTTCATTACTTAAAAATAAAGGAGCAATCATAAAAGGATATAAGAATATATCATCTTCTATTATTAAAGGTATAGTTTGTGGGAATTCATCATAATTTTCTAATTCCATCTAATTCAACTCCAAAATCTATAATATTTATTCAAAAATTGATCTGTACCAAGGCACTTTTACAGGTTCAATTTCAGTTGGTTCAACCCAAGAATTTTTTACTTTTTGATCATAAAAAGCACTTCCTAATTCTTTATCTCTTCTAATATAAAGCTCAGCTATCTCTTTATCCATTGAAGCTTTTGACATATATAATCTTGAATTAATTGTATCAACTAAAGGCATATAAGGAGAATTTTTATATTTAACTTTAAAATCTTCAATTTGATTTAAAGTATCTTCAATTAATTGTTGATCTCTAAATTGATATTTAAATCCTAAGTAGTTTGCTTTAATTTTTAAGTATCTTGCATAATCAATATCTTTACTTAAACCAAATCTCTTGATATATTCATCTAAATAAAAGTTTGCTAATGCATATTCTTCATCATCAATATGAGCATTAACTAACACTAACATAGCCGTTGGGATATATGGAGTATTTCTGTGTTCACTCTCTAGTGATGTATATGTATCATCTGCTTTATCTAAATCATTTGAAGCAATTTCTTTTAACATTTTGTTATACCAATATATAGCTGGTTTATTATATTCTTGTTCATCTTTTGAAGAACAAGCTGTGAGTACAAAGGCCGCACAAGCTATTAGTAATAGGTTTTTCAAATTAAAGCTTTTATTCATTTTTAAATATCCTTTCTCATAAAAGTGATATTCTATCTAATACTAGCTTAGGAATTATCTGCTATAATTGACCAAAATAATTAAAAAGGCAATATTATGAAACTTACATTAATTGGTAATGGTATTATGGCTCAATCATTAGCAAGAGGTTTAATAAAAAATCATGAAGTTGAAATCATCGGTAGAGATGGTGACAAACTAAAAGCTATCCAAGAAAAAATCCCACAAATTACAATAAAAGTATTAGAAGATAATGAAGATATTAGTGGAAAAAATATAATATTTTGTGTAAAACCTTATGCACTGCAAAGTGTTTCAGCAAGACTTTCTGGAAATGCAAATATGTTTTTCTCTATTTTAGCTGGAACAAAACTTGAAACTTTAAAAAAACAGATAAAAGCAAAACACTATATTAGAACTATGCCAAATGTTGCAGCTTCTGTTCAAAATTCAATGACTACAATCACTGGTGATAACGAAGTTAAACTAATAGCAATGGAAATTTTTTCTAGCATTGGACAAGCTATTTGGGTTAATACGGAAGATCAATTAGATATTGCAACTGCTGTTGCTGGAAGTGGACCTGCATTTTTAGCTCTTGTTGCAGAAGCTCTTGCAGATGGTGCAGTAAAAGCTGGACTGGAAAGACATCTTAGTTATCAATTAGTTCAAGGATTATTTTCTGGAACTGCATCGCTACTTAAACACTCGCATCCAGCAATCATAAAAGATTCTGTTATGAGTCCTGGTGGAACTACAGCTGCTGGATATGCAAAACTTGAAGAGTCTGGAGTGAGAGACGCTATGATAAAAGCCATTGAAGAAGCATATAAAAAAGCTATCGAACTTGGAAAAAAATAGTTTTACCTTACTTGAAACTCTAATTAGTATCACTTTTTTATCTGTCGTGATAAGTGGATTTATTTATTCCTCTTATCACGAAAAGAGTAATGAAAAAAACTTCATGTTATTAAACGATTTAGAAAATAACTTTGATACAAAAAATTACACCAACTTTTCAAAAACCACTCAAAATCTACAAATTATAAAAAACGAAGAGACAATTGAAAATATTGTTATTTCAAAATATCAGTTTGAAGATGAAAATATAAAAGTTTTCAAGTATGAAAAATAGTTTTTCTCTTCTTGAAATAATTTTAACTCTAATAATCTCATCAGTTGTAATAATCTATTCTACGCTTTTTACAAAAGAGCTATTTTTTGAAGATAAAATAAATCAACAACTAGAAATTCAAAAAATAGATTTATTATCTACAAAAGTATTTTTTGAAAAACATTTAAATGAACTAGATGACTTCACTTTTTCAAACAATAATTTATATTTTAAAAATAGTTTATTATTAGAAAATGTAAAAGGTTTTACTCTAAACAAATCAACAAACAAAGTGTCAATTGGGATAAATTTAGATGATAAAATCATTCAAAATTGGGAATTTGCACAATGAAAAAAGCTTATACTCTTTTAATAACAATAGTTTTGATAACTATTTTTTCAGTTTTGGGAATTTTTATATTAGAAACAAAATCTTTAAGAAGTACAAATTTAACAAACCAATATTTATACATACAAGCCAAAAATCATAAGAATTTTTTGAAAGATTATTTAAAAGATATTGATTTAACAAACATAAATCATCTGAAAATAGAGGATGATTTATTTGATATTTATGCAAAAGTAGAAGCTAAAGACTCTACTTTTGTTATTGATATTTTTGTAAAAGCGAAAGATTTTAATATTTCACTTTATGAAAGAGTTATTAAAGAATAACATCCAAAACTTTTTTAGCAAGATTTAGAGCTTTTGTTCTATGTGAAAACTCTTTTTTTGCTTCGTATCCTAATTCTCCTAAAGTTTTTTCAAAACCTGTTGGAATAAACATTGGATCATATCCAAAACCACCCTCACCTATTTCTTTATTTATTAC
>JBBRXF010000089.1:0-10087 GCA_038248665.1 Campylobacterales bacterium
AAAACTGGAAAAACAAGAGTTGTTCCAATGATAAAAACTCTAAAAGAAGCTTTAATCAAATGGATAGGAATTTCACAAAGAGTATATCTGTTTCCAAAACCATATACAGATTCTCCATATAGTGATTCAAGAACAATAGTTGATAAATATTATAAGCCTCTTCTAAAAAGATTAAATCTTAAATATCGAGTTTTATATAACACTAGACATTCATTTGCAAGTGTTGCTGTTGAGAATAAGATACCCATATCAACAGTTTCTAGATGTCTTGGTCATTCTACAACCCAAATAACCCAAAAAGCATATATTATGTGGGGAAATGTAAATCAAGATGATATTCGAGACCAATTAGAAAATTTAACAGCTTGATAACTCTAAAGAGTAGATGATTAATTTCATTTACTCTTTTTTTAGTCAAAAAGTTAACCCATACCCACCCATAAAATTACGGGTGGGTACGGGTTTGTTTTTTATTAAAACACTCGACCTTTTTTAGTCAAAAAAGACATTTTTTAGACCTGCCATTTTTACCAAAACCCACCTATTAATCAACCTTCCTTCCATACAAAGACCTTCATTTACAACTAAGATAACCGGCGAGGTAAATCCAAAGCTAAATCCACCCCAATAATCCCATAAATTCCAAAAAATCAACAATATATTATAAGTCTGTTCTATATCAAAATAAGGAAAGAAATATGGATAAAAACATATGTATCTTGGTTAAGTGTTTAGTTGTTGCAGTTATTGCAATTATTATTGAAAAGAAAGTAGAAAAAGGAAAGGATATTTATGAGTATAAATAAAGAGTTAAAAAAATTAGAAACAGCTGATTATCAAAACAGAAAAGGCGAATATCCAAGTAGTAATGTACCTGATAGTATAAAATTCTATGATGAAACAGATGGTGCTAGTTTAGAAATTGATTTTAAAAATACAAGTGAACAAGAAGCTATTGATTGGTTCAATTCCTCAAAAGAAGTAAATATTGTAAATAAGTTCAAAGCTAACTATGATATAAAAATAACTGCTCACCAAGATGGAGATTACCCTGATGATTGGGTAAAACTAACTGTAAAGCTTATCAAAAAATCTGCACCTACAAACAAAACTCCAATCCCACCCTTGGAAAAAACAAAAGTAGATGATAAGGAAAGTTCACAATTCTCTTATACCTATGTTCTATCAAATGCCACTCAAATAAAAGAGATAAATCTGCTTGATTATAAAGATGCTTTAGAAGAAATTGTAAAAACTTATCTACAAGATAAATTAATCAATATCACTATAGATAAATCAAGTTATAACTTAGTTCTAAATTCATCCCTTGAAATAGGGGATAAAAGGAGATTAGGCAGACTTATCTCTCAAAATACAGATTTAAAACAATATGTAAGAAAAATCTCTTATAACAATTCACAAGATAAAAGCGGTCAGCTCTTTGTTCTTAAAAAAGCTAATAAAGAAGTAAAAAATGAAACTGCTAACTGATGAACTAATCAAAATCCTCCCGCCACTATATGCAACTGAAAATATCAAAGACCCTTTAATCCAATGTAAATTCTTCACTCCTGATAGTTCATGGAGTTGGTATGTACTTGAATTTGATAAAACAAATGAGATTTTCTTTGGTTATGTGTGTGGACTTGAAAATGAGTTGGGATATTTCTCACTAGCTGAACTAGAATCTGTAAAAGGTCAATTAGGCTTAGGTGTTGAAAGAGATACATCTTTTAAACCTACAAAATTAAGTGTAATAAAAAAGGAACACCAATGATAGAGATACTTAATAAAACAGATATAAATAAAATCCAAAATGAAAAACTAAAAAATCATCTGTATAAATCATTTGATAGATTAACTAAAGAGTTTGATTATCCAAATGATGGTTACTTTGTAATAATAGAAAATCAAAGTGAAATAAAATCAACTCCAATAACTTTATCAACTTGTCAATTAAATTCCTTAGATACAGGACTTTATGATGATATAAATATGGTTGAAATAGAAGATGGAGTTATGGAAATACTGGTATTTATAGATAATGATGTAAATGTAGCATTTGTAATACTTGAAGATATTTTAGATGCAGATATAAAGCAAAAATTGCAGGAGTACATAATTTAAAATGACACAACCTTAGCAATGATAAAGTTATAATATTAACTAAATCAGTTATTTATAAATAATTTAATCTATAATCCTGAAATAAAAAAATAGGGAGTTTGTATGTTAGTAGATATTGTAGCTATCTCAAAAAATATTTATGATGAAATCATTGAAAAAGAGGTGAAAATTGCAAATCCAATCAAAGTATATGACTCTTACAGAACTTTACAGCAAGTAGTAAAAACTTCAAATTTGGTAGCAAATCATTATTTAGCTTTGACTTTTGAAGAGGGTTTTTTACAAAACTCTTCTTTTGGAAGTGCTATTGATAAATGGAAATATTTTTTGAATAAAGATTTAAACCAATTAAATGAAGCCGTAAAACAATATCTTTTAACTCTATATGAAATAATAATAGTTGGTGGTAAAAATTCAACTTTTGGTGAAGAAAGTATTTTGGAAAACTACTTTAATTCTAAAATTTATTATAACTTTGTTAGTCGTGAGTATAGTTGTGGATATGTAAATAGTGAAAATTTAACTCTTAGCATGAATGTACTTGTAACTTTATATGATAATCAAAGCTACACTATCTTAAATAAAAAAGAGATAGATTTATCAAGCTATGAAAAAAGAAAAGAGTTAAAAGAATATATTCTCACTCAAATCAAAGAGTTAGAGCAATTAGAAATGAAACTAAAAAAATATATTCAAAAGAATTATACAATAACAGATTTATTGTAAATCGCGACATAACCTTGCAATGCACAAAGTTATAATTTTCTAAATAAAAAAATAAAAGGAAAATAACATGGCATTGGTAAAATGTGAAGAGTGTGGAAAAGAGATTTCATCAAATGTGAAAGTGTGTCCACATTGTGGATATAAAAGAAAAAGAGGTATTTGGTTTTATATTATGATTTTCTTAGTAGCTATTATAATATTAGCAATTGTAGGAAGTAATAATGATGATTCGAAACTTGGAACAAATTCAACTTCTCAAGAAAAATCAAGTTCATCAACTGTAAAAAAAGAACTATATCTAACTGAAATAGAAAAAAATATATTTCATACTTTAATCCAAAATCAAACGGAAGCCCTAATAAATGGTGGAGAACCAATATTTTCAAATGATGAGAATATTGTAATACCAAGTGTTGTTTCTGCAAATGCAATTCAATTAGAATATGAAAAAAATGAAATTAATGCTGATAATTTGTTTAAGAATAAGTTATTGTTAGTTAGTGGGAAAGTTATAAATATTAGTAAAAGTTCATCAAATGAACCTTCTTTATCACTATCAGGTGGAAGTAATCCATATATGACTCCAAGTGCTAGAATGAAAAAAGAGTATATTGATTGGGCATCAAATTTATCAAAAGGAACTGAAGTACAAATGATTTGTAAAATCAATGATTTTGCAATTGGTTCAGTTAGACTACATAATTGTATACCTTTTTATAGTTGGTTTCAAGAACAAGATTGGGGCAAAATAACATTAGATGCTTATAAAAATAATACAAGTAAAAGAGCAGATGAAATGATAGAATTTGTGAAAACTGTTGCATCAAAAATAGATGTAAATAAAACAAGTTGTGTAGATGCCACTTTTGATAGTGGTGAATGTATAGATGAAATTGGTAGTATTAGAGATTTAATTGAAGAAGAAAAACGAAAAACATCTGTAAATACACAATCAACTAATGTAAAAAAATAGAAGGATAGATATGAAAAGTCACGATAAAATTGCAACTAGATTAGCTCTAATATTAAATAAATTCAACTCAGGTGAAAAGTTTAGTATAAATAATCTAGTTGAAGAGTTTAATGTCACAAAAAGAACAATTCAAAGGGATTTATCTGAAAGACTTTCATATTTACCAATTAAAAAAGAGAATAATCTTTATTATCTTGAAGAGTATTATCTTGGAAAATTAAACTTTGATGATATAAAAAACTTTGCAGTTTTAAGTGGTATAAAAGAGTTATATCCCTCTTTACAAGAGGATTTTTTAAAAAATATCCTTGATGATACAATCTCTAAAGCCTATATCATAAAAGGGCATAACTATGAAGATGTAAGTGAAAAAACAGATGAGTTTAAATTAGTTGAAGAATCGATTTTGTCAAAAACTTTTATTAACTTCACTTACAATGATAAATCAAGAATAGTAAAACCATATAAGCTACTAAATACTAAAGGTATTTGGTATCTTATAGCAACTCAAGAGGATGAAATAAAAACTTTTAGCTTCAAAAAAATCACTAAGCTAGAAAAAACATCTCAAACTTTTCAAATAGAACAAAGCATAATTGATAAAATTAATAACGATGATAATGTTTGGTTTAGTAATAGTGAAATAGAAGTAGTATTAAAAATAAAGAAAGAAGTAGCTATTTACTTCTTACGAAGAAAAATCATCCCTAATCAAATTGTTTTAAAAGAATTAGATGATAAAGGGTTGCTAGTTTCTTGTAAAGTATCATTTGATGAAGAAATACTAAAAATAGTTAGATACTGGATACCAAATGTAGAGATTATATCGCCTGATTATCTAAAAGAAAAACTGGAAAATGGTTTGAAAGAGTATTTAAAAATCTAAAAACGACACAACCTTACTTTTCTCATTGGTAAAATAATAATAGTAGAAGAGAATAAAGGAAAATAAATTGAAAAACTCAAAATTGAGTACATTATTAAAAGTCTGGCTTGAAAATAATAGTAAAAGATTTAAGTATAAGCCTATTAGAATATCAAAAGATAAATATATTTTTGCAGGTATAAATCCTAATATCTCTCTAAAAATCATAAATTCTTTAAATATGATGATTGTAAATTATCATTTTAATGATGAAGAAGATGAATACGACCATGTTGAAATAGGTTGGATTGAAACATTAGCTTATGAAGAGAATAAAGGTTTTACAGATTTAGGATGGGTAGAACCCTATAATAATAGATATTATCCAAGCTATGAAGAGCTAGTTTATGAAAATATATTTGAAATGCTTCTAAAGTTTTGTGATGAAAAGTTTATTGAAGATAATTGTTATTGCTTAATTATTGGAAATGGTTTTTCAATGGCTGATATATGCACTAATTCGAAATTTGAAAAGCTTAAAGCAATAAATAAAGATTCACAAGTCTTACAACTTGATTTATTTACAAGGAGTGATAGTGAAACTATACTTAGATGATATAAGAACTCCTAAAGATGATGATTTTATTATAGTTAGAAGTTTTCATGAAGCTGTAAAATTTGTACAACAAAATGGAATACCAAATTATATATCTTTTGACCATGATTTAGGTTGTGATGATTTAGACAATATATATCCTAGTGGATATGACTTTGCTAAATGGCTAATAGAAATGAATTTAGATAATTTTTATAAATTCCCAAAAGATTTTAAATTTAATGTTCATTCAGCAAATCCCATAGGTAAGGCAAATATTGAGGGAATATTGAATAATTATTTCAGTAAATTCTAATTATAGAGTCAAAAGAGAGTCATTTGAGTGGGTATAATCATTTCAAAGGTTCAAAGAAATCACAAATATTGACATCTAAAATTTGTGATATTTTTAGTAGATGTTCAAGATTAAAATGTTTACCATTGTAGTAGATTTCAGCACCTGAAACAATAGATACTGATTTGTAGCCCATTTGTAATGAAAGATCGAGTTGAGATAAGCCTCTTTCTTTTCTTATTCTTGCTACATTTTTTCCAATGATTTGGTAAAGCTCATCTGCTGAAAGATTTTGCATGATATATTTACAACCTACTATGAGTGATTATTTTAAGTTATAAGTCTATCTATAGTAAAATCATTTTACAATCTACATTTATACAATGTATTATAAGAGATAAAAGGAAAAATAAATGAGTACAAATAAGATACCAGAAACCCTTAACAATGCAATTTTAAAAGCTGTAGAAAATGTTAAATTAGATAGAGAAAAACATTTTGAGAGTAATGCTAAACCTGAAATTAGTGATGTTAAAAATATTATAAGTTCTTATGGTAATAAAAATGCTTCTGTAACAGCGGTATCAGGAGTAGTTGGAATGGCTCCAATACCTGGACTTGGAATGATTACTTCAATACCTGAGATAATTAAAGTTACTCAAAATCAAATTAATATGATTTATGATATAGCAAAAGCTCACAATAAAGAAAAAGCTCTTACTAAAGAACTTATACTTGGAGTTTTGATAGGTTCTGTAGGTAATTCTGCTATTAGTTTGATTACAATTCAAGGTGGTAAAGTACTAACAAAACGAGCTGGTGCTAGAGTTATTCAAAAGCTTGTACAAATTTTAGGTGGAAAAATTCTACAACAAACTGCTAAATCTGTGGCATCTAAATATGTACCTATAATTGGAGCTGTTGCTATGGCTTCGTGGTCTAAATATAGTACACATAAAATTGGAGAGAAAGCAGTTGAAATTTTCTCAAAAGAGATTCTAATTGTTGAAGAAGAAATTTTAGATGTAGATGTAGAATCTATAACAGATTCTTTATTCACAAAAATATCAATATTAATAAATTTAATCAAAGTTGATGGAGTGAAGCAAGTTTTAGAAATTAGTCATATAAAAGCATTGATTCAAGATTCAAATTTATCTGAAACACAAAAATCTGACCTATTGAAAAATTTAATTAAAAAAGAAATAGTTGAAGTTGATTACAGTAATTTAAAAAATGATAAAGATGAATCATTATCTTTAATTATAGATTTAATTGCTTTAGCAAAAAAAGATGGAGAATTTCATCCATTAGAAGAAAATTTTATAAAAGAAATATCTAAAAACATAGATATTACAGATGAAGAATTAGACATACTTTTATAATTCTTGATAGTTGAATTTTCAAAATAAAAGAGGAAAGAGAACTTGAAAAAGTAATTTCTTTCATTTAACTTATATATCGGTGTTCTTAATTTTTAACAATGCCTAGTATTATTGAAGTGGCGGCTATTAAATTTTATGTATGAAGATTTAATAAAATATAACAATGGAAGAATAATTAATTTAAAAGGAAAAGAAAATGGCTGAAACAATAGATTTAACAATTGAACAAAGAATGGCGTTAATGGCAATGGAATCAAAAGCAAAACAAAGAACTTCTTTAGATGTATTTAAAGAGCTTGTTGCAATGGGTTTCTCTGATGAAGTAATAACTGGATTAAAAGAAATATCATTAAAAACTGCAAAAGATATCACTGGTAAGACAATTGAAGTTGGTAAAATTATTATTAATAATATAATTGATTTTATTAAAGAGAATAAAGGTTTGGCAATAGGTATGTTGCTTGGAGCTGCACTAGGGGCTTTGACTGCATTTATACCATTTATTGGTCCGATAATAGCTCCATTTATGACAAAGCTAGGAGTTGTTGTTGGGGGATTAGTTGGAAATAAAATCCAAAATACTCCAAATAATACTGGAATAACTGGTGAAATTGAAAATATAAAAAATGTTGCAGTTACTTTTTTTAATTTATTAAAAGCTATATTCAATGCAATTTTTAGACCTGAAGCACTGAAATAATTATGAGAGATAATAATGAACTTATAAAAAGTGGAACATTAAAAAAGTTTTCAAGTTTAATAGGTTTAGGAGCTGGAGCAGCTGGAGCTTCTACAATAGGTACAGCAATAGGAGGGATGGGAATTCTTGGAACAATAGGCAGTTCATTAGGCTTAACTATTGCAGCAGCTACCCCTATTGGATGGATTTTAGGTGGAGCAGCATTAGGTGGAGCAATATTTTATAGTGCATCTGATCTTATTTCTAAAAAGGGATATTCTGAAGGTGATATTTCAGCACAAAAGGTATTTTCTTCGGATGTAGAAAAGCAAATGTATTTTGAAATTAATAAAAAAATTTCTGAAAAGTTAAATTTTATTGCAAAAAATTTATTAAGAAAACTACCTATTAATGAGCAATTTATTGATTTTAGAAATAATGCAATAGATGGATTAGATAAAGGCACAATGAATCCAAGTGAAATAATACAAATATGCTGCGAATGTTTAAATGAAGATTATGCACAATATATAACTGATTCACAAATGACTATAGGTAATATTGAATCTTTTATTAGAATTTCTACATTGTTAGCTTTATCAGATAAAGATTATTGTTTGGAAGAAAAAAAACTTATCAGAGATAGAATTAGAACTTTTTTTAATTTAAAAGACATTTTAACTGAAGTTGAAATTGATTTAATATTTAAGATGGCAATAGGAAATGAAAAAGAGATAAAAGCTATTTTAGATCTTGATTGTTATAAAAAAATTAATCTTCTTCACACTTTTATTTTAATGGAAAGTAATGATGAGTTATTAGTTATTTTATTAGATTTCCTACAGGAATTAGCTAATGTAGATGGTAAAAGAAGTAGAGAAGAAGAAATTATAATTTTATCATTTGAAACAATGCTTTTTTCAAAACAAAAACTTTTAAATGGTATTTATAGTAAATTATTAATCGGTTTGAAACAAGCAGATGAATTATACTATAGAATAGAAAATGATAAAAATGATAAATTTACTAAAAAAATAAAGAATATCATTAAGTCTGAAAAAGCTTATGGATATTGTTTATCAGAGCAACATATTTTAGCTATAGATGACCATACAATATTTGGTTCAGGTGATGATGGATTGGTTTTTACTCCTTTGGGAATATTTACTAATAAATCAGTTTTGCATTTTATTCCATATCATACTTTAAAGAATAATATTAAAGAATTAGAAAAAATAGGTTTAGTAAAAACTAAATATTTCGCTAAGTTAATAGAAAAATTAGAGGATTATACAGTATGATGGAATTGTTAGTTATTTTAATTCCAATAATAATAACAGCTGTTGTTTATGGGACATTTTTATCTTTAATTCTTTTAATAAGTACGTTTATAATTTTTTATTTAACCAATGTTACTTTCTCAATAATTTTCATCTTAGTAGTTTTTATTGCAATTATGATTTACAAGTTTAAAAAACTTTGATTTATTTAATATTTGTGATTAAAGATAATACAAAAAAAATAATCTTAACCGGTGCAAGTGAATAAAAATCAAATTTTGAAAATGAGTAATCGTACCAATCCTTGTCGAAACTACGCTTATTAACAATCTAAAAAGTTAAAAAAAGACAGGTTTTAGACAGGAAAACTTTTTGTAAAGCCTAGTATATATCGAACTTATATCCATAAACTCTTACTAAAAGAAGAATTTGAAAACCGGCGAGGTGAAAGCCTCCGAGGGTTCGAATCCCTTGCCCTCTGCCATTATTCAAACAAATCATCTAAACTTTTTCAATTTTAAATGATTTAAAAAATAGACTATACATTTCTGTTGGAGGTATAGCAAAGCTGGTAATGCCTCGGATTGCAAATCCGACATGCGTTGGTTCGAGTCCGACTACCACTTTTTTAACTTTTAGACTTAATTTTGACCTGAATTTGTCATGTTAATTTTTTTAATTTAATGCAATAATTGTTATAACCAGCGAGTTAGAATACAACTTAATTTTTTTACAAAATATTCATTTAACTTTTTTTTTCACTAATTTGACCCAGTTTTGACCGGATTTAGTCAGGGAAAATTTATATACTTTTTTTGTTCCAAATTTTCTTAAAGGTTGTGGAGTTTTGTCATTTCTTACTTTTGGAAAAAAATTTTAGAATTTTGTGTCCTATTTCTTGTTGATAGATCAATACAAGAGTTTCAATAATACTGTATTTTTATATTTTTTTGTTGAATAATATAGACTTTTTTTTCTTTCCCAACCTATAAAGATGAAAATTAAATTAAGAGAAATAAATATCTAGTTCTCTTGCTACCCTTTATAGATGGATTCCTGCAACTTAAAAAATAAAATTTGTTTTTCTCTGATATGTATATTTTATGAATTATAAACTAATATTAAATTTCTGAAGTATATAAATCATTATGTAATAACTAAT
>JBBRXF010000090.1:0-10004 GCA_038248665.1 Campylobacterales bacterium
AAAATCAAATTTTGAAAAATTAGATGAAGCAGCAATTGAAATTCTTGCAAGAATATATAAGTTTGAGCCAATACCAGAAAAACTAAATAAAAATTCTTGGGAAATTACTGTACCAATTGTTTATCAAATTACAAGGAGTTAAGAAAAATGGAGTTAAGTTTAATAGATTATATAAATAGAGGTGGAATTATTGTTTATATATTAATTCTTTTAAATATTATTGGATTTACAATAATGTTTTGGAAATTAGTAGTTCTTGCTCTTTCTAAAAATAATAAAGAGCAATTAGTTAGCGAAATATTAACTTTTGTACAACATAATAATAGTGAGTTTAAAAAAGATTCAATACAAAATATTATAAATAGGAAAATTAAAAAATTAGAATTTGGATTAAATACAGTAAAAATAATTGCTTCAATGGCACCATTATTAGGCCTTTTAGGAACTGTAATTGGAGTATTAGACTCTTTTGATTCAATTACAAAAAGTGGTTTAGGAGATCCTTCAATTTTCTCAAATGGAATTTCTGTTGCTTTAATTACAACAATTGCAGGAATTATCGTTGCAATTCCTCACTATATGGGATACAACTATATTGTTGGTATTTTAGATGAAATTGAACTTAGAATTGAAAAAGAGGTTCTTAAAAAGATATGAAAAAAAGAGAAATTTTAACTCCTGATGTTACTCCACTTATTGATGTTGTTTTTATTCTTTTAATATTTTTTATAGTTTCATCTGTATTTAAAAAAGATGAATTAGCTCTTGTTTTAAATCTTCCAACTTCAAGTGCTAAAGAGATTGAATTAAAAGAAAAAGAGATAATAATCGAACTAAATAGTGACAAATTAGCTATTTATGGAAAAGAAACAACTATTGATTCTATTAAAAACGAAATGGAAAAAATTGAAGATAAAAATAGAAATATTATTTTTAAAATTGATAAAGAAGTAAAATATGAAAAAATAATAGAAGTTTTAGAAGTACTTCAAAATAATCAATTATTTAATATCTCTTTAATAACTGATACTAAAAAGTAGTAGAAATTTTTTCTACTACTTTTTATCTATTCATATATTAAGAGAGCCTACAATACATAACTTCATCCACAACTGCTCTTGCTATTTGTTGTGTTTCTACAATAACATGTTTTAAGTGTAAACCTTTTAAAGATTCTCTCTCTTCATCATTTGTAACTGTTACAATTGTTTTACTATTGTGTGTTAAGTCATTAACTGCTTCACAAATAAGATTTAAGATTTCTGGATTTGTAACTGCAACAATAACTGCTGATGCTTTTGTAATATTAATTGAGTTTAGGATATGTCTTTGGGCAGCATTTCCAAATACAATTGGCTCACCTCTATCTTTTCCTATTTGATAAAATTTTATGTTGTGTTCTAAAATTACATAGTTTTGCCCAAATGATTTTAACTCATTTACGATTGCTTGTCCAAAACTTCCATATCCTAAAACAACAACATGATTTTCTGTATCTTCAGAAACATTGTATGTATTTGTAATCATCATTACATCTTCTGGAATTAATTTTGCTGCTGCTTTTGATAAATTTTTCAGAATAAATGGTGTCAAAATCATAGATATTACAATAGTAACAATCAACACTTGAGAATAAGTTACATCAACTAGATTTTGACTACGTGCTAACTCTAAAATTGCTAGTGAGAATTCCCCTATTTGTATTAAGGCAAGAGCTGATTTAAAAGCAACTCTTTTATTATCTTCAAATCTAATAAGAGTATAAATAACTATATATTTTAATCCCATTACTAAAGGTAATATTATTGCAATTATCCAAGCATATTCGTATATAACTGTAAAATTAATTTGCATTCCAACCGTTACAAAAAATACACCTAAAAGGATATTTCTAAAAGGAATAAGATCAGCTTCAACTTGGTGTTTAAATTTAGTTTCTGAGATCATCATACCTGCAATAAATGCACCAAGTGAATATGAAAATCCAAAATAATAAGCTAAATATGCAGAACCCATAGCTAAAAGTAAAACGGAAGCTACAAACAGTTCATCAGATTTTGTAGAAGAAACATATCTTAAAAATGGCTCTAATAAATACTTTCCACTAAAATATAAAAGTGCTAATAATACAATTGCAGCTAAAATTGTTTTACCAATAGTAAAAACCAAAGCTCCATCATCTGTCATTGAGAAAAATGAAATCATTAAAAGTATTGGAATAACTGCAATATCTTGCATAATTAGAATTCCTAAAACTCTTCTACCATGTGGTTTTTTTATCTCTTTTGTTTCATTAAATGTTTTTAATACAATTGCAGTTGATGATAATGAAAGAGCAGTTCCAATTATAAGAGCAGTTTGTGTATCAAATCCAACAACAAATCTAGCAATTAAATATACAACTAATGTAGTTACAACAATTTGTAAAGTTCCAGTAACAAATACCTCTCTTTTCATCTTTTTTAGATGATTTAAAGAAAATTCTAGCCCAATAGTAAACATCAAAAAAACAACCCCAAACTCAGCAATCTCTTTTAATGAATGATTATCCACAGCATCATGTAAATCAAAAGCATAAGCAATAATCGTACCTGTTAATATATATCCAATAATTGTTGGTAGATGTACTTTTTTTAGAATTAGATTTAAAATTAATGCAATAAGTGTTGTTGCAACTATAATCCCTAACATTTAATTACCTTTATATATTTTATTTATAATGCATTTGTTTGTATCCCTCTAACCTTTTTTTATAGGCTGAGTTTAACATTGCATTTTTTGAATCTAAGAAATCAATGGCTAAACACTCTTGATTTCCACGACCAATTCGCCCAAGATATTGAACAAGTCTTCCATAATATGAAATTGGAGTTACAAACATAATCGTATTTAAGTGTGGAAAATCTATTCCTTCACCAAAATATGAAGTGGTTGCAATTATTAATGACTTTGAATTTACTAAAGCCATATTTTCAACTTGCTCTTTTTTATTGAGACTTCCATGGACACAAATATAATCTATATTCACTTTTTGTAAAAGATTTTCTAGATTATTTATATGTTCTATTCTATCAGTTAAAACTAAAATTTTTCTTTCAATATTGTTTTTTATGGCTTCAACTATTAAATTATTTCTATTTTCATCAAGGCATAATTCATTTATGATTGTTGCATAATTATCAGCTGTACTTTCAAAATCAGTTCTTATGATTTGAAGTCTATTTGTGTGTGTTCTTTTCTTTTTATATTCATAAGAAATTTCACCTAATTGCTGATATAAAATAGGCTGTAAATCATCTTTTCTATTTGGTGTTGCACTTAAACCTAAGATATATTTACCTTTAAAATTTTTAATAATTTGCTCAAATGTAATTGCTGGAATATGATGACATTCATCAACAATTACAAAAGAATAATTATTTATTATTTCTGGGTCATTTTTTAGACTTTGCATAGTTGCCACATCAATCATACCATTTAATTTATTGTGACCTTTCCCCAAATATCCAATATCTTTTTTTTCATATCCAAAATAATCAACGAATCTTTCAATCCATTGATTTAAAAGCATATTTTTATTTACAACAATCATAGTTGTACATGCTCTTTGTTCAAAAATCTTAGCACCAAGCAAAGTTTTTCCAAAACCAGGAGGTGCAACACAAATTGAAAAATCTGTTTTTTTAATCTCTTTTATTGCATCACTTTGTTCTGGTCGTAAAGTAAATGTAACTTTTTTAGTTTCAATCTCTTTAAAATTTCTTTTATCAACAAAAGAAAAGTTAAGTGCATTAACATTAAAAAAATCAACAACTTTCTCTTTTAAACCCCTTGGAAGCATCAAATATTTATCATCTTCATCAAAAGATTTTATATATTTAGGAGTGTTGTACAAGGGTTTTCTCAAATTCAAAAGAATTTTGATTTGAGGATTTTCAAAGGTTGCAAATGATTTTAATTTATTTAAAAATGATTTTGATAAATTAAGTGTTGGAATATAAATAAAATCAGATAAAACTATCTCTAGCTTTTCCATAGGAAAACTTATTTTCTCAAAATCTTTTTCATAATTTACAGAGTCAGAATTTTCATTAAAACTATAAACTATCTGTTTTGAAACCTTTTGAACTGAATTTAAAACCATCCATTGGTCTTCATAAATTTTATTAGTATTTACATCAATAAAAACTGTTTTATTTTTATCTCTTAGTTTTAAATGAAGTGGAAGTTCAAGGCTATTTCCTAAACTCTCTTTTGTTGCAAACTCTTTATTTGGATATATTTTTGCACTTATATTTGCTTTTTTCAAAATAAATTGAGCAAAATTAAAAACTATTTTTGATGGTAATTCCTCTTCTAAAAATATCCAAGCAAAAACTGCATTGTAAGAGTTTAGTTCATAATAAGCTCTAATATTTAAAGAGTTTAGTGTAATTTGAAGTTTATATTTATCCTCATCAAGTATTTCAAAAACAATAAATTTAGAGATATTTTTTGAATCAATACAATATGTAGCTAAAAATAAATTTCCTCTTAAATGCTCTTCAATTTGATAATTTGTTAAAGGCAAATAATCTTCACCTTGAAAAGTGGCAGTCACAGGATAAAAACCTTGTTTACTGCCATCACGACTCACCCATTTTTTCGCATAAATATCAAATCGCGCTACAAATAAAGATTTAAAAAGTTCTATTTTTTCATTTTTTGTGAAATCTTTTTTTAGAAGAACCTTTTCTTTTTCAAGTTTTATTTTTTCTTTTAAAAGCTCTATCTCTTCATCTATTTTATTCTTTTGAATATAAAGATTTTCAAGTTGCTTTTCAAGAGTTTTCATTGTAGCCAATCAAAGATAAGAATTTTTCAACAACTAAAAATGAACCAAAAACTAAATACTCTTCATTTTCTTCTATTTTTATTGTCTCTATATTTGTTATATTTAATTGTTTAATAACTTTTAGTAACTCTTCTTTTTGCACAACTCTTTTATCATCAAGTTCAATTATTACAAGTTCTTTTATAATTGGTTTTAAGATTTTTAAAACCTCCGTGTAATCCTTATCAGCATAAGAGTTATATATTAAAGTAACTTTCTTATTCTCAAACTCTTTTGCAATTACAGTTGCAGCTAGAGGATTATGTCCCACATCAATAGTTATATTTGAAGCTATTTTTTGACATCTTCCAAAAAGTTTAACATCATCAAAAAGTTTTGTATCAATAGGAATTTTCAGCTCTTGCAAACAAGCAATTACTAAATGTAAATTTCTTTTTAAATATGAAGCAAATTTATCATTTATAGAGTATTTATCAAACTCTTTTACTTCAATAATTTCAATACTTCTATTTCGTTGCTCTAAAATTTGCTCTTTTACTTCATGGGCAGTTTCTATAACTTCAGGGAATACTTGATAACCAATAAGCATTTTATTATCACATGAGCGCATTTTCGTTGCTGCTATTTCTTCAACTGTGTTTCCTAAAAAACTTTGATGGTCAAGTCCAATAGTTGTAATTAATGACAGATTATTTTCTACAACATTTGTTGCATCAAATTCTCCTCCAAGTCCTGCTTCTAAAACTAAATAATCAAAATCTTTTGATAAATAAAAGGCTAAAAGAGTGGTATATTCAAAATATGTTAATTTTTCTAAAAGTTCTATTTCAAATAAATCTTGTAAAAATTGGTGGGCAAGTTCAAGATTTTCATCACTAACATCACTTCCATTTATCCAAATTCTTTCATTAAATTTCAGAATATGAGGTGAACTATAATGTAAAACTTTATAATCTTTTTTGTGTAAATAGTGGGCTAAAAATCTTCCTGTACTTCCTTTTCCATTAGTTCCAACAATATGAATTACAAAAGGAAGTTTTATTTTCATTGAAAGTTTATTCCAAGAAGATTTTACAAAGCTAAAATCTATCTTGTCATAATAAAGAGTTTTATATTTCAAAAACTCTTCTAAGTTTGTCTTCTTTAAATTTAATTGCATTCTATTTTTTATGTGCTGAAACTGCAACTTTTGATATAAACTCTTCTAAAGCTTTATCAGAAGCAGCTTTAATAGCGTCAAATCGCTGGCTATCAGATATAGTAGTTCCATTATCTATAGAGAAATCATATTCACCATCTAAATTAAATGATCTTCTTTTATTTTCACTCTTTTTAAAATAATCAATCTTTATATTAATAGTTGCTTTATATAATTTATTATATCCTGAAGTATCATATTGTAAAACGTCCATTTGAACTGAATTTACAGATAAATTCATAACTACATCAGCCAAAGATTCTTTTGTTACAAGCTGCGAATCTAATTTTTGAATTAAAATCTGATTTATAGCATCTTTCACTAAAACCGTATTTTTTGGATCTTCTAAATTTACAAGTACATTAATAAATACATTACCTGAAAGTTCCTCTTTTGCATAATAACTTGAAGGTTTATATCCACATCCTAAAAATGAAAATGTAATAGTAAAAGTAAAAAGTACAAATAGTACTTTTTTTAAAATATTCATATTAGTATTATCCTTTTATAACAAAATTTACAAGTTTATTTGGAACAACTATCTCTTTAACTAACTCACTCTCACCTAACCATTTTGCAGCTGCAGTTTTTGCTAACGCTAAAACATCATCTTTTGAAGTATCAGGAGCTACTTCAATTTCACATCTTTTTTTACCATTTACTGTAACTGCTAAAATTATAGTATCAAATGCAAAAACTTCATCTTTTATTTCAAGTTTTTTATTGAAATTTTCAAGATTAAATAGTTGTTTTGATAATTCCCAACAAGCATGGGGAATAATTGGCTCTAAAATATTTGTTAATATATAATAACCTTCAGCCCAAACAGCTTCATTTTTTTGAGCTTGTAAAGCATTTAAAGCTTCCATGCAAGAAGCAATTAAAGTATTAAAAGTATAAGTTTTATTAAATACTTCATTTGATTTAATTAATGCATCATAAACTTTTTTTCTTGCTTCTTTTTCATCTTTATTTAAAGATGAATGATCTAAGGTAGCAAAATTTGCTAAGCCATTTTCTGTAACATTAACAGCTCTTTCATAGAATTTTTTAATAAATCTATATGCCCCATCAACTGCGCTATCATTCCATTCAAGCTCTTTTGTTGGAGGTGCAGCAAACATCATAAATAGTCTTGCAGTATCTGCTCCATATTTTTCAACTATTAAATCAGGATCTACAACATTTCCTTTTGATTTAGACATTTTTGCCCCATCTTTTAAAACCATACCTTGAGTAAGTAGTTTTTTAAATGGTTCTCTTGAATTTGTGTAACCTAAATCATTTAATACTTTTGTGAAAAATCTTGCATATAAAAGGTGTAAAATTGCATGTTCAATTCCACCAATGTATTGGTCAACATCCATCCAATAATCACTATCAGATTTTGAAATACCAACTTCATTCCAAGATTTTGGATTTGTTGCATATCTTAAAAAATACCAAGAAGATTGAACAAAAGTATCTAAAGTATCTGTTTCTCTAGTTGCAGGTTTTCCACATTTTGGGCAAGCACAATGTTTCCATGTTGCATGATTATCAAGAGGATTTCCCTCTCCTGTGATTTCAACATCTTCAGGTAATGCAATTGGTAAATTCTCAACTTTTTCAGCCACTAGTCCACAATCATCACAATGAACAAAAGGAATTGGTGCTCCCCAATATCTTTGTCTTGAAACTCCCCAATCTCTTAGTTTAAAATTAACTTGTTTTACACCTAAAGAGTTTTGTTCAAAATGATAAATAATTGCTTTTTTTGCTTTTTGGTTTTCTAAATTTGTAAAACCTTCACTATCAATTAATTTACCCTCACCTGTAAATGCTTCCGTTTGTTTTTCAATTATTCCATCATTTCCTACAATTACTTGTTTTATAGGTAAATCATATTTTTTTGCAAATTCAAAATCTCTTTGGTCATGGGCAGGAACAGCCATTACTGCACCTCCACCATAAGAACCTAATACAAAGTTTGCTACCCAAACAGGAACTTTTGCACCTGTTAATGGATGCATAACATCAATTTCTAAAGATATTCCCTCTTTATCTTGAGTTGCCCTATCTCTTTCACTTATTTTTTGCATCTCTTTAATTGCTTTGATTTTATTATCAGGTAATAAATTCTTTTCAACTATATATTTTACAATTGGATGTTCAGGTGCAAGTGCAGAATATGAAACTCCATAAATAGTATCAGGTCTTGTTGTAAATACTGTATATTTAGAAAATTGTCTCTCTAATTTTAATTTAGATTCTGATGATAATTCAAATTTAAACTCTAAACCTTCACTTCTTCCAATCCAATTTTCTTGCATTGTTAGAACTTGGCTTGGCCAATCATTTTTTAATAACTCTAAATCATCAAGTAACTCTTGAGCATATTTTGTAATACCTACATAATATCCTGGCATCTCTTTTTGTTTAACTTCATTATCACATCTCCAACAACAACCCTCTTCAACTTGCTCATTTGCTAAAACAGTATGACACTCATCACACCAGTTTACAATTGAAGATTTTCTATAGATAATTCCTGCTTCATACATTTTAATAACAAACTCTTGTTCCCATTTTGTATAAAGTTCATCACTCGTTGCAAACTCTCTAGTTTCAGAGAAAGATAAACCTAAAGCTTTTAATTCATCTCTCATATAATCAATATTTTCATAAGTCCATTTTTTTGGATGAAGTTTATTTTTTATAGCTGCATTTTCTGCTGGCATTCCAAAACTATCCCAACCAATTGGATGTAAAACATTAAAATCAGATTTTCTAAAATGTCTAGCAAAAGCATCTCCTAGACAATAGTTTCTCACATGTCCCATGTGAATTCTTCCACTTGGGTATGGGAACATACTTAAAATATATTTTTTTTCTTTAGTTAAATCATCACTTGGCTCAAAAGATTGATTTTCACTCCAAAAAGTTTGCCATTTCTTTTCAATCTCTTTTGAAATATATTCCATTAAAACTCATCCTTTTCTTGACTTTTTGAACTCTCTATTAAAGCTAATGCTATAGAGAAAATATTTGCAACAACGGCACCGATTGCTAAAGAAATAGCTAAAGGTAAATCATTTGAAAATGTAAGTACCATAAATGAAGGGATTAGATGTAAATCTGCAACTAATGAACTAGCTAAGAGTTCTGCTGAGAGTAGATTTTTAACTCCAAGTTTAAGTATTGTTGAGATTACATTAACTCCAGCTGCTATAAACAATGCGATTGCATTTGGTTCATATAAAAATCCAGCAGTTGTAGTTAAAGACATTAGTGAAAAGAAAATATAAATTACTTTACCCCAATCCATTTTTATCCTTTAATTATAATTTTTGCTCTTGTTAAGGTAAATATAATAGCTAAAAAATGATAAAAGATTGCTTTTTATCTATCTAGTTATAAGAGTCTATTTCTGTTTTTTAGAGCAATTAACATCTTATAAATTAGATAAAGAATAACAAATTTTAAGAGTATTTGAAACATCATATAAAATCCAAATCCATCAATTGTGATTTCAAAAATGTTTAAATTATGGGCTAAAAGGTTAAAAGATAAATCGTTTGTAATTAATAGATAAATACACAAAGAGATATAAAGGGTAAAAATAAAAAATTGTTCTTTTTTCATAAAAACAAAATTATAAATGCTATACCAAATAAAAACGACTAACATAATAGCAATTAGTAACTCTTTTAACATTCCATCTGGAATATTTATAACAAATTTTTTAGCACTGTCAATAAATAAATATTCTAAAACAGCAGAAAAATACTCCAATATAAGAATCCAATTTAATGCTAAAAGCCAATTTGTAGCATTATTTGAAGTTATAAAATCAAATCTGTTTTTAATCTTTTGATATAAAGAAATATTATTAGTTTGTACTTGCATGAGACCTTCAATTAATAAGAAAATTTTATTAAACACGAAATTTTATTGTATCAAAATTTTCTATTATAAAAGGCTTGTATCAAG
>JBBRXF010000091.1:0-9654 GCA_038248665.1 Campylobacterales bacterium
ACCTGCCCCATCTTGGAATGTTCTTAGTTCTCTTGGAATTATTCCAATAATATCACCTTTATTAAGGTTTTTATTTTTAAATTCATGGTGAGAGATTTCAACTAAAATTGTTTTTGTAGTATCTTCTACATCTTCTAAATCAATTTTAACCTGTGAACCTGCTAGTTGAATATATTTAATCTTAGCTTTTGAAATAATATCTTTATCTTCACTTGAAACTATTTCTAACTCATGTGGTCTGATGTGATATTTTTGTTCAGTATCATTTTTTCGTTCATGAAACAGATTTACATTTCCCAAAAAATTTATAACAAACTCATTTGCAGGATTATGAAATACATCTTCAGGTGTTCCTATTTGCTCGATTTTTCCTTTACTTATTACTACAATTCTATCGGCGACTTCAAGTGCTTCTTCTTGGTCGTGAGTTACTAAGATTGTTGTGATTTTCAACTCTTCTTGAAGCTGTTTTAACCATCTTCTTAAATCTGCTCGCACTTTTGCATCTAAAGCACCAAAAGGTTCATCAAGAAGTAAAACTTTTGGCTCAACAGCTAGAGCCCTCGCAAGTGCAACTCTTTGTCTCTGTCCACCTGAGAGTTGCCAAGGAAATCTGTTTGCAAATCCATCAAGTTGGATAAGATTTAAAAGTTTTGTAACTTTTTTATTTATTTCATCATTTGATAATCTTTGTTTTTTAGGTTTTACTTTTAATCCAAAAGCAATATTTTCAAAAACAGTCATATGTCTAAATAATGCGTAATGTTGGAATACAAAGCCAATATCTCTTTGAGCTATATCTTTTTTTGCTACATTTATTTGATTAAATAAAATCTCGCCATTATCAATATCTTCAACTGTTTCAAGTCCTGCTATCATTCTTAAAAGTGTAGTTTTCCCACTTCCTGATGGCCCTAAAAGTGCCAGTAGTTCACCTGGGATTATCTCTAAATTTATATTTTTAAGAGCAACAAAGTTTCCAAAATATTTTGTTAAATTTTTTACTTCAATTTTCATCATTTTTTCCTAAAGTTTATTATTGCTTGTCTAATTTGTCTAATTCTCTTTGAACTTTCCACTCTAAAATATATTTTAGAACCAAAGTTAAAAGAGCAAGTATTGCCAAGAGTGTTGAAACAGCAAAGGCTGCTACAAAATTATATTCGTTATATAAAATCTCAACTTGCAAAGGCATTGTATTTGTAACACCTTGGATATGTCCAGAAACAACTGAAACCGCCCCAAACTCTCCCATTGCTCTTGCGTTACATAAAATTACTCCATAAATGAGTCCCCATTTTATATTAGGAAGGGTAACGTACCAAAATGTTTGAAAACCACTAGCTCCTAAAAGCAAAGCAGCTTGTTCTTCATCATTTCCCAACTCTTGCATAAGTGGAATTAACTCCCTTGCAACAAAGGGAAAAGTTACAAATATAGTAGCTAGTACAATTCCAGGAACTGCAAAGATAATTTGTACATCATTTGCAATTAACCAATGTCCAAACCAACCTTGTGCGCCAAAAAGTAAAACATAAACAAATCCTGAAATAACTGGACTTACAGCAAAGGGTAAATCAATCAAAGTTATCAAAAAGCTTTTTCCAAAAAATGAATATTTAGCTATTGACCAAGAAGCAGCCACTCCAAAAACTAAATTTAAAGGCACGGCAATAGCAGCTGTTATAAATGTAAGTTTTATTGCTTGTAAAACATACTCATTTGTAAATGATTCAAAATATGCTTCATAACCTTTTCTAAAAGCTTCTGCAAAAATTGTAATCAAAGGGGCAACTAACATAATCAATAAAAAAATAACCGCCGTTGCTATTAATAAATATTGAACTAATTTTGACTCTTTTTGTGATGATTTTGAATTACTAATAGTTTTCATATAGCCTCCATTCCTTTTCTTCTTGAGCTCCATCGTTGAAGCATATTAATTAATAACAACATTACAAATGAAATCAAAAGCATTACAACTGCAATTGCAGTTGCACCTGCGTAATCATATTGTTCAAGTTTTGTAATAATCAAAAGTGTACTAATCTCTGTTTTCATTGGCATATTTCCAGCAATAAAAACAACCGAACCATATTCACCTAAAGCTCTTGCAAATGACAAAGCAAAACCTGTCAAAACAGATGGAAAAATAGTAGGAAGAATTACTTTATAAAATATTTGCCATCGTGTAGCTCCCAAACTAGCACCTGCTTCTTCTTGTTCTATTTGAATCTCTTCAAGAGCTGGTTGAATTGTTCGAACTACAAAAGGAAGTCCTATAAAAATTAAAGCAATAGTAATTCCAATTGGAGTAAAAACTACTTTTATTCCTAGTGGTTCTAAATATTGTCCAAACCAACCTTGAGTCGAATACAAAGTGGTAAGTGCAATTCCTGAAACTGCTGTTGGAAGTGCAAAAGGCAAATCAACAATTGCATCAAAAACTCTTTTTCCCAAAAATGTATATCGCACTAAACACCAAGCGACAATCAAACCAAAAACTGTATTTACAAGAGCTGCAATTAATGAAGTAAAAAAAGTAAGCTTATAACTTGCAATTACCCTATCACTTGTTGTTGCATTTATAAACGCTTGCCATCCCATACTAAAAGCTTCAGAAAATAGCGCAATTAGAGGAATTATAACTATGATACTTAGATAAAAAACTGTATATCCCATAGTTAATCCAAAACCAGGAATTGGTGATTTTTGCCTTTTTAATATTCCAAAATTTAGTCTCATTTTAGAATTTCTCCTTTTTTTAAATCTTTTACATTTTTTGGTTCATCAAACCAATATCCTTGAAAATAATCAATCTCCAACTCTTTACAAGTTTCATAAATTTCTTTTGAAGAAACAAACTCTGCAACAGTTTTTATTCCTACTTTTTTAGCAAAAAAAACTATTGCTTCCACTACTGCTTTTGCTGATTTAGTTTTATTTATATCTTGAATAATAGAGCCATCAAGTTTTATAAAATCTGCTTGTAATTTAACTAAATATGAAAAATTAGAATAACCCGTTCCAAAATCATCAATGGCAATTTTGACTCCAAGATTTTTAACAACTTTGATAAAGGAAATTACCTCTTCAATATTATCAATACCTTCACTCTCTGTTATCTCTATAGTTAGGAAATATCCTATGTCAAACTCATAAACTTTTTGAATTAAAAAATCAACAACATCTTTTTCTAAAATGTCACTTATTGATAAATTAATACTAAATTCAATATTTTTATTTTCAAAAAATTCAAAAGATTTTTGTATTACTTTTTTTGTAATTTCACTATATAAATTTATTTTTTTTGCCCTATTAATGAAAAAATATGGACTAATTATTTCATCTTTTGAGTTTTTCATACGAACTAATATTTCGTATTTTTTTTCAAACTGATTACTTATACTTTGAGCAAAGATTTCAAATTTATCCCTTTTGATTGCTTGGATAATTTGACCTTCCCAATATAAATCTTGTTCAATTGATAAAGAGTTTGGATGGCAAAAGTGTTGTTGTTCTCCATCATAAATAACTAGATTATGTTTTATAACTCTTGTTTGTTTTAAAGCAAATTCTGCACTAAATAAAAGCTCAGGATAATTTAATGCAACACCAACTCGCAAAGGAATATAAACCCTAAAACCATCTAATTCAATGGGTGAATAACCAAAATACCAAATAATTGATTTTATAGTTTGGATAAATCTATCTTTTGAAATATCTTCACTTGAAGCAGACGCAAAAATGTCTGCTCCTAAATAATAAATTTTGCTATTTAAAAATTTATTCTCCAATCTTAAAGAGATAATTTTTAATACCTTTTCACCAAAATCGTATCCATAATAATGATTTATATTTCCAAAACCATTAATATCAAAAATAGCTACTTTATTGAATTTGTTGTTTTTATTATCTTCTAAAAACTCTTTTCTATTTGGAAGATTAATTTCATTTTCTTCATCTATTTTCATATTAAATTTAAACTCCAAAAATTTATTTGCTATTTATAAATAGCGTCAAATGTTCCACCATCATCAAAATGTGTTTTTTGTGCAACTGCCCAACCATCAAATACATCATTGATTTTTACAAGTTCAAGTTTTGGGAATCTTGCTATATCTTCTTTGTCTGCAAGTTCTGGTTTATATGGTCTATAATAGTTTTTTGCTGCTAATTTTTGACCTGCTGGTGAATATAAATATTCTAAATATGCTTTTGATACTTCATAAGTTCCATGTTTTTTTGCATTTTCATCAACAACAGCAACAGGAGGTTCAGCAACTATAGATATACTTGGAACAACTATTTCAAATTCATCTTTTCCCAACTCATTAATAGCTAAGAATGCTTCATTTTCCCAAGCAAGCAACACATCTCCAATTTTTCTTTGAACAAATGTATTAGTAGCTCCCCTTGCACCAGAATCAAGAACTGGAACATTTTTAAATAACTTAGAGATATATTCAAGTGCTTTTTTATCAGCATCTTTATACTTTTGTGAATTTTTATCAACTTTATTTAAATCATCCAACTCTTTTTTTAAAGCATAGGCATAAGCTGCTAAATAGTTCCATCTTGCACCTCCTGAAGTTTTTGGATTTGGAGTAATCACAGAAACTCCATCTTTTATTAAATCATCCCAATCTTTTATGCCTTTTGGATTTCCTTTTCTAACTAAAAATACAATAGTTGAAGTATATGGCGATGAATTATTTTCTAATTTTGATTGCCAATCTTTTGGAAATAAAGCAGCTTTTTGACTTATTACATCTACATCGTAACCTAAAGCCAAAGTAACAACATCAGCACCTAAACCATCAATTACAGCCCTTGCTTGTTTTCCTGAACCACCGTGTGATTGTTTGATTGTTAAATCTTGACCTGTTTTTTCTTTCCAATAAGATGCAAAATCTTTATTATATGAAGCATATAACTCCCTTGTTGGATCATAAGAAACATTTAAAATTTCCAATGACTTTTTTGCTGCCTCTGCTTTTGAATCATAACTCTCACTTGAAATTCCTAATGCTGGTATTAATAATGCACTTAATGCAATATTTCTTAAATTTTTTACTATTTTTTTCATTTTTATTTTCTCTTTTAAATATAATGTACACTAAATGTGTGATAATTAAAGATTTAAAAAAATCTCACCTCTTACTCTTTCTTATAATAATTTTTTACGCATGCGCACATCATTTTTAATCCTTTTAATATAATATACACTAAATTGATGAATATTAAAAATCAAAAAAAATTGACGGTTTAGATGCCTAAACCACCAATAAATTCTTCTTTATAAATATCTTCTTTTTGTATTGGTTTTTGACCCAAGCATGAAGCTATAGTCATCTTATCCAAGATTTGAGCTGTTAAATTTCGTATATTTAAAAAAACTCTTCTAAAATAACATTTACTCTCTTGAGAACATGGTTCATAATTTGAAACACTAACACAAGAAATCATAGCAATCATTCCCTCGAAGTGTCTTATAACCTCACCTAATGTTATCTCATTTGCATCTTTTGCAAGTGTATAACCACCATATCTTCCTGGAATACTTTTCACCCAACCTGCATTATTCATTTCAAGCATTATATTTTCTAAAAATCTTCTTGGAACATCAATGTTTTCAGATAAAATTTTAGTTGAGATTGACTCCCCTTTTAACTCTGCTATTGCGAATAAAGCTCTAAGAGCATAATCTGTTTTTTTTGATACTTTCATTTAACACCTACTAAATTGGTGATAATTATAATCTATAATTTTTTATTTGTCAAGTAATTCAACTTATTTAACAATAATTTTAAAAATTAATTTACAAATCAGAATTCAGTAAAAATATTAGAAATCAATATTTTAATGTAAAAATAAGTTTAAATATATTTATATTAGTTTTAAATCTCAATAAAAACCATTTATTAAATAAATTTAATTAAAAATTAAGATTATTGAATATTTTATATACAACTTTCTTAATCACTAAAGAATTCTTTATGTAATAATTATTTAACGAAAAGAAAAGGATTCAAAGTGAAAGAAAAACTAGTAGTAATCGGAAATGGGATGAGTGGACTTCGAACCATCGAAGACCTTTTAGAAATAAACAAAGATAAATATGACATCACTATTTATGGTGAAGAACCTCATGTAAACTATAATAGAATCATGTTATCTTATATACTCTCAACTGAAAAAACTTTTGAAGATACAATCATAAATCATTTATCTTGGTATGAACAAAATAATATCACTTTACACAAAGGCGATAAGATTGTATCAATAGATAAAAATAATAAAACAATCAAAAGTGACAGTGGAAGAACTGAATCTTACGACAAACTTCTAATAGCAACTGGCTCAAGAGCTTTTGTTCCAAAAACAAAAGGAAGTGACCTTGAAAATGTAATTGCATTTAGAACAAAAGCCGATGTTGATGCAATTATTAGCACTATTAGAAAAGATAAAACTGCCGTTGTTGTTGGTGGTGGACTTCTTGGACTTGAAGCTGCTTATGGAATTGCTAAACATGGAATTAAAACTATTTTAGTTCATAGAAGTGGAAGCATACTTTCGCAACAACTTGACTCAACTGGTGGAAAATTACTTCAAAAAAATCTTGAATCTTATGGAATTGAGTTTAAATTAAACACAACTATTGAAGAAATTTATGGCGATGGAATTGTTGAAAAAGTAAGTTTTACAGATGGTGTAAGTGTTGAGTCAAACTTAGTTGTTTTTGCAACGGGAATTATTCCAAACACAGCACTTGCTCTTGAAGCACAACTTGAAACAAAAAAAGGAATCATTGTAAATGATTTTTTGAAAACTTCAGATGATTCTATTTTTGCCATTGGAGAGTGTGTTGAACATAATGGAAATACTTATGGTTTAGTTGCCCCACTTTATGAACAAGCAAAAGTTTTAGCAAAAGTTCTTGCAGATAAAAAAACTGAAGGTTATGAGGGTTCTACTTTATCAACTAGACTTAAAATTTCAGGTGTTGATTTGTTTAGTGCAGGAGATTATTTAGGTGATGTTACAACTGAGGATTTAATTTTACTTGATGAAAAAGTTGGAATCTATAAAAAACTTGTAATCTATGAAAACAAAATCATTGGAGTTGTACTTTATGGAGATACAAGTGATGCTTCTTGGTATTTAAAACTTTTAAAAGAACATACTGATATTTCAGATTTACGAACAAAAATTCTATTTGGAAAATCAGCAATATCTGGAGATAGCGGTCATGGTGGAAATGATATAAACTCTATGAATGATGATGAAGAAGTTTGTGGATGTAATGGAGTTTGTAAAGGTGACATTGTATCTGCCATCAAAGATAAAGATTTAAAATCACTAAGCGATGTAAAATCTTGCACAAAAGCTGGAGCTTCTTGTGGTTCATGTTTAGGTTTAGTTGAGCAAATTTTAGTAAATACTTTGGGTGATGAATACAACGCTATTGAAGAGGGAATTTGTGGCTGTACAACACTTGGACACAAAGATATTAAAAAAGCAGTTGATGATGGAGAATTTGAAACTGTTTATGACGTTTTTAAATCATTAGAGTGGAAAACTCAGGAAGGTTGTTCAAAATGCCGACCAGCAGTAAACTACTACTTACTTGTAAAATATAATGATGATAAATATAAAAATGATAAAAGATCTGCTTTAGTAAACGATAGAATGTTTGCAAATATCCAAAAAGATGGAACTTATTCTGTGGTTCCTAGAATTTGGGGAGGACTTACAAGTCCACAAGAGTTAAAAGATATTGCAGATATTGCAGTTAAATATGATGTTCCAACAGTGAAATTTACAGGTGGTCAAAGACTTGATATGTTGGGAGTTAAAAAAGAGCAACTTGAACCTATGTGGAAAGATTTAAATGATGCGGGATTTGTTTCAGGCCAAGCTTATGCAAAGGGTCTGAGAACTGTAAAAACTTGTGTTGGAAATACTTGGTGTAGATTTGGAACTCAAGATTCTATGAATATGGGTGTGATTATTGAAAAACTAACATGGGGATCTTGGACTCCACACAAATTTAAAATTGCAGTTTCAGGTTGTCCTAGAAATTGTGCGGAAGCAACTATCAAAGATTTAGGAATTATTGGAGTTGATTCTGGTTGGGAAATTTCAATTGCAGGAAATGGTGGTATAAAAGTGAGAGTTACAGATTTCCTTTGTAAAGTAGAAACCGATGAAGAGTTATTAACTTATGTAAAAGCCTTTATGCAATTTTATAGAGAAGATGCTTATTATCTTGAAAGAACTGCTCATTGGGTTGAGAGAACTGGATTACAATATATTAAAGATGAATTATTAAACAAAGAAAAAGTAGCTTACTGGGCAAAAAGATTTGAGATTTCACAAAAATCAGCACAAGTTGACCCTTGGGCAAAAGCAATTGAAGATGGATTTACTAAAGAGTTTAATACAATTGTTATAAACCCAGAAGAATCTTTTAGTTTTGAAGCAAAGGAGCAAATTTAACATGTCAAAATGGTACAAAATCACAGAAGTTGAAAATATCCCTGAAATGGGTTCAAGAAAAGCTGAAATTGGTGAAACTGAAATCGCAATTTTTAAAACAAGAGATGGTTCAATCTTTGCTGTAAACAATATCTGTCCACACAAAAAAGGAAAACTAAGCGAAGGTTTAGTTCATGACAAAATAGTAACTTGCCCTTTACACAACTGGGAAATAGATTTAAAAACAGGACAAGCTTTGGGAAATGATAGTGGCTGCACGGGGGTTTATGAAACAAGAGTTGAAGAGGGAATTTTATATTTAAATATTTAAAAACCAATTTCTCCTAAATTTTAATTTAGGAGAAACTATTTTTAGAATCTAGTTAGTTCTAACTAAATCCATAATTCTTTTTCTTTCATCTGATTTACAATTTATAATATCTCTTTTAGTTTTTGAATTTATAAAACAATTTAATGTTTTATCTAACAACATAACTCTATCTTCTAGATTATCTTGTCTTGCTAAATCAATTCGTTCATAGTATTTATTTATTAATCCATCTTTTTCTATTTCTAAATCATATATATTTACTTCATTTGCAAATACATTTGAACTAATAACAAATAATATTATATTTCTTCTCAATAAAGGCCTTTTTTTGGTGTATTTTAGCAAAAATTTATAAATATGAATTAAAAATAACTCTTTTATGTCCTATTTTTCTAATATTTCATGCTATTTTTTGTTCAATTTTTTAAAGAAATCTTGTTTAGATATAAATGTGCTATAATGAATTTTAAGCAGAAATAACACTCTTTTTAATTAAATATCTAAAAGGTAAATATCATGAAAAAAGACTATTTTTTACGCTGGATTGGATTTGGAGTTTTTGCACTTATAATTTGGCTATTTTTCCCTTTTTTAAAAAGTTTTTTTGTAGCATCACTAATGGTAATAGCTACCTTTCCCCTATTCCAACTTATTGAAACAAAAATTAAACAATATGAAAAGTTAAAATCTCTTGCACCTATAATTTCTGCTGGAATTATTACTTTGATTGTTTCATTAATTGTTTTTATGCCAATTGCCATATTTTTATTTAATCTTCTTAGTCATCCAACAGATAGTATGACAATAATTCTATCTTTTGTAGATAAAATTGGTATTTTGAG
>JBBRXF010000092.1:0-9636 GCA_038248665.1 Campylobacterales bacterium
AATACCATAAAAAAGAATGAGATTTATTTCAGACATCTATTTTGTAACCACTATTTGTAAGATTTAAAATTAGATTTTTAGGGATTTTAGTTTTTAGATTTTTAACTAATGTTTTTAAAGCATCTTTAGTCATAACACTATCATTCCAAACATAGTTTTCTATCTCTTCATAACTTACATATCTATTTCTATTTTTAATTAAAAGCTCTAAAAAAATTAGCTCTTTTGCTCTTAATTTTACAATTTCATTTTCTATTACTAAATTTTTATTAAACATATCAAAATATGTATTTTCTTGTAGTTTTACAATATTTGATTGATTATTTTCTAAACTATCAACACATAAAAACAAAGCTTCTTCAAACTCTTTTTCACGTACTGGTTTTACTAGATATTTTACAAGTCCTAACTCAATTGCTTTTAATAAATAATCCTTATCACAAAAAGCAGTGATAATTATGATTTGAGTGTCTTTATCTTTTTGTCTAATTCTTTTTACAAACTCCAAACCATTTAATTTTGGCATTTGAATATCTGTGATTATAATATCTGGTTTATGTTTTTCGTATAATTGTAAAGCAATAATTGCATCACTTGCTTCATAGATTTGCTCAAAAAAGTTTTCTAAATACTCAATACCATTTTCTCTTGCAATCTCATCATCTTCAACATACAAAATTTTTATATTTTTATAGAATTTTTTTATCATTTGAAATTATATCTTATAAATGATTATGATAAAATTCCGCCATGAGAGAATATAAAACCCAAACAAAAGAGTTAATTTTAACAACAACATTTTCAACCCCAATTGGTGAAATGTTTGCTGCTGCTTCAAAAAAAGGAATTGTAACCTTGGCATTTTTTACGCCTTTTAATATAGAAGCAAAAATCCAAGTTTTAAAAAATACCTTAGATGCAGATGTAATTCCTGGTAATTGTGAGATATTTGATATGTTAAAAATACAATTAGAAGAGTATTTCAAAAAACAAAGAACAACTTTTGAAATCCCATTACAATTAATTGGTTCACCATTTCAAGTAAAATGTTGGAAAGAGTTACTTAATATTCCTTACGGAAAAACAATATCATATAAAGAGCAAGCAATAAAAATAGAAAATGAAAAAGCTTCAAGAGCAGTTGGAAATGCAAATTCTCAAAATATGATTGCACTACTTGTTCCTTGTCACAGAGTAATTTCAAGTGATGGAGAACTTGGTGGATATAATGGTGGAATTGAGAAAAAAGAGTTTCTATTAAAGTTGGAAAATGATAAATAAAACAATTTTTAGACAATACGATATTAGAGGTATCGTAAATGAAGAGTTGACCTATGAAAACTCAAAATTGATTGGATATTATTTAGGTCTTAATATAAAAGAAAAAGTTCAACAAACACCATATATTGTTGTAGGTTATGATGTAAGAACTCACTCAAATATGTTATTTGAAGCTTTGATTTCAGGATTAAATTTATCAGATTGCAAAGTTTTAGATATTGGACTTGTGGCAACTGGTGTAAACTATTTTGCCTCTTATCAAGAATTTTTAATAAACGATAAAAAAATAAAACCAACAGCTTCAATTATGATAACAGGAAGTCACAACGCAAAAAAATATAATGGCTTTAAAATCACAATTAATAATGAACCATTTTTTGGAGATGAACTTTTAGCTTTATATTACAAAATCCTAGAAAATCAAACTATAGAAATCCCTGATAATTTTACTTGTATAAAAACTGATGCAAAAAGTTTATATGTAGATTATATGGTAAATCAATTTTCACATCTAAAAGATTTTAAAGTACCTTTTGCAATTGATTGTGGAAATGGCGTTGCAAATACAGTTTTGAGTGAGATTTTGGATAAATTAAATCTAAATTATCAAGGGTTACATCTACTTCCAGATGGAGAATTTCCAAATCATCATCCAGACCCGACAAATGAAAAAAATCTTGAAGATTTAAAAACTCTACTTAAAGATGATTGTAATTTAGGGTTTGCCTATGATGGAGATGCAGATAGAATTGCTGTGTTAACACAAAAGTACAATATAAAAGGTGATATGTTAGCCCTACTTTTTTCAAAGACTATGAAAAATCCCGTAATTATTGGTGAAGTAACCTATTCACAAAATGTATTCAATGAAATGAATCAAACTTCTAAAACAATTATGGATAAAACAGGTTACTCAAACTTGCGATTAAAACTAAAAGAGTTAAATGCTGATTTAGCTGCCGAAGTTTCTGGGCACATTTTTTTTAATGATAGATATTACGGTTTCGATGATGCAATATATGCAACATTTAGAGTTTTAGAGCTTTTATATAAAGGAATAGATTTAGATGAAGAGTTAGATAAACTTCCAAAAGTTTATACAAGTTCAAATATTGAAATTGAAGTTTTAGAAGATGAAAAATTTTTAATCATAGAAAAAATAGAAAATAAACTAAATGAAATTCAAAGAGGTTTTCCAATAATCAAAGATATTTTAAAAATAGATGGCCTTAGAATCAATTTTGAGTATGGTTGGGCACTCATTAGAGCTTCGAACACAAATGCTTTAATAATGACAAAATATGAAGCCACAAGCTTTGCTACAGCTATGAGTTACAAAAAGGCTGTAGAAAATTTAATAAATGAGGTAATAGATGAAATTAATAGCACTACAAATTAAAACAACACAAAATTTTCAAGATAATTTGACTCACTTAAAAGAGCTTATAAACTCTTGTGAAAATGATTCTCTTATTTTAGCTCCCGAATTAGCTCTTAGTGGATTTGCCTATGACAAAATGCAAGAAGCTGCTGATTTTTCTATAAAAGCAATTGAAGAGATAAAAGAGTTAAGTAAAAATAAAACTATTGCTTTAACATTTATAAAAGAAGAAAATAAAAAATTCTTTAATACTTTACATATTTTTCATAATCAACAAATTATTCATAGCCAATCAAAAGTAAAACTTTTCCCTTTAGGAAATGAACTTGAGCATTTTTCTGCTGGAAATATTGAAGATATTAAGATAATTGAAATAAATGGATTAAAAATAGCTACACTAATTTGTTTTGAACTTAGATTTCCAGAACTTTGGGGAAAAATAAAAGGTGCTGATATAATTTTAAATCCTGCAATGTGGGGATTAAAAAGAAAAGACCATTATGAAACTATTTCTAAATCTCTTGCTTTAATAAATCAATGTTTTGTTATAGCTTGTAACAGTGCAGATGATAATATGGCAAAAGGAAGTGCGATTATAAATCCATTTGGAATTGTAAAAAAAGATGATAAAAAAGAGATAATTGAAGATTTTTTTGATTTAAATGAGATAAAAAAAGTTAGAACTTATATAAACATTGGTTTAGATAGATAATTTTGTATTGATTAGAGATTTTTTCTCTAATCTACTTTTAGTGAATTTCTTATTTCTTCCAAACTCACTCCATTTTTTTTAGCTAATAAAGCTAATCTTGTAATCCTTCTAATATGTGTTGGAATCACTTTATATGTAGTAAAAGTCGTTGCTTTTACACCTATTTCTTCTGCAAATTTTCCCTGTGAAGAGAAGCCGATTTCTTTAATTATTTTCTTAAATTCTTTCTTTTCCAATGTCTTTCATTCTTGTCAAATTTTTTTGGAATTATATTGATATGAAGCTAAAAAATATATTAATTCAAACCTCAAAAACAAGCAAATTATAGTAATATTTGACAAATAATCTATTTTCAAGTATAATCCCCCGCTTAATTTAAGAAAAAACAAAGGAGAAGACTATGAAGTTAAAAATTATTTTATTAACTCTACTATTGATATCTAATGTTTTTGCATCAGATTTTGACATAAAGAACCTAACACCACAAGAGCTTAATACTTTAAAAGAAATAAAAGAACATGGTAAGAAAAACGGTTTAAGTTACTCTTTAATGGCAATTGCTATTAAAGAATCTGGACTGGGTAAATACCTAGTAAATGTAGATACAAAAGATTATGGCATATATCAAGCCAATATAAGAACTGTTATTAGCAGAGAAAATGCACAAGATACTTCATGGAACAGAAATGTTCTTGCAATGAAACTTATTACTGATTTTCAATTCGCAACAAAAAATGCAATTGACGAACTTACTTATTGGCAAAAAGTTCATAATAATGACTGGACAAAAGTATGGAGCAGTTACAATGGTGGATGGAGATACAACAGCGATGCTGCAAGACAATATTCAAAAGATATAGCTTCAATTATTCGAGAACTTAAAAAAGTTGACGTTTAATATTTTTTAACTAGGTTCTTCCTAGTTATACCTTTAATTCACTCCAAATATCACTACAATAAAATCTTTTTATACTTACAAACTCCAAACAAATTAATTTTCACACCATAAACTATTTGATAATCATTCTTAATATTAATTTTAAATTAAGAATTCATTAGTTATTATTCTAATAATAATTATCAATATAAAGGATTAAGAATGATTAATTGTAAAGATTTAAAAAATAAAAATGACTTAGTAAAACCAACTGGTTGTACTTGCTAAAATAAAAGGGTTTAAAATGAGTGTATTAATAATTGGAGGAGATCAAATTTCTCAAATCTCAACAATGTTAGAAAGTTTAGGTGCAAAAACTATAAATCATTGGGATGCAAGAAAAAAGTCTTCAGCTCCAAAGAAAAAAGTTCCACAAGATACTGATTGTATTGTTATGATTACCTCATTTTTAAATCATAATACAATGCTTAAATACAAAAATGAAGCAAAAAAGAAAAATATTCCATTTATATGTTCAAAAAGATCAATTTCTTGTGTATATGAAGAATATGTAAAAATCATGGGAATAAAAGATTGTAACAATTGTTACGCAAATTGCACAGGAGCTTTAAATGCTAACTAATAATTTTATAGGTTTTTACGAAAATAAAGAGTATTTACCAAAAGATTTTGATGAATTTAATTCAATAATTAAATTAAGACAACTATTTTTGAATTTGAGTAATAATATTTTTAAATGCACATGTCAATTTTCAAAATATGAACAAATAAAATTAGCAAAATATCCACTTATGAATGCTTTTTCCTATAAAATAGGCATATTGATGCCTAATAGTTTTATAAAAACTAGCAAAGATAACAATAAAAATAGTTTTAGATTGTGTGTAAATTCAACAAAAATAATTAATAATTATCTAAATCCAAATAGTAAAAAATCTATTTTTATTCCAGATAAAAATTTACTCCCACTTGCAAAACTAATATCACATTGTTATACAAATAATAAAATGCAACTTCTTATTGATAAGCATTTATTATTTCATGAATTTGTACTAAAAAAGATAAAAAAACTTCACAGTGACAAAACAGTTATAGATTTAGGTGATTCAATATGTATAAAATCTGAAGATTTTATTGGGCTTAAAATTTATACATCATGGAAAGATATAGAAGTAAAAAAACCAAATATTAAAAATGAACTTGAAGATGCAATAAAATCAATAAAAAGAGGCGAATATTATCAAATATATTTAGCTTATCCAAAAAATAATGAATTTAAAAAACAAATACCTGTATTCGTTGATGAACTAAAAAATAAAGAGTATCAAATTAAAGCAATACCTTACTCTTTAAGATCAACAATAAAATAATAATTAGGAGAAAATAAATGGCAACAGCAATATTTTTTGCAAGTAGTACTGGAAATTCTGAAGAGATTGCAAATAAAATTTCAGCAGAACTAAATAATATAGAAATATTTGATTTAGCAGGTACAAAAATAGAAAAAATAAATGAATTTGATAAATTAATTCTTGGTGGTTCAACTTGGGGTGATGGAGAGTTAAATGATGATTGGGAAGATGTTTGGGGGAATTTTTGTAAATTAGATTTAGCAAATAAAACTATTGCATTATTTGGATTAGGTGATCAAGAGAGTTATAGTGATGAATTTTGTAGTGCAATGGGAATAATTTATGAACAAATAGTTGAAAGTGGAGCAAAAATAGTTGGTTTTACTTCAACTGAAGGTTATTACCATGATGGTTCAAAAGCTCAAATAGAAGATAAATTTGTTGGCTTAGCAATTGATGAAGATAATCAAAGCGATTTAACAGATAAAAGAATTAATGATTGGGCAAATGATATAAGAGATAATATTTTATAAGTAGTAGAATAAATTAAGATTTTATCTTAATTTATTCATGGCAAGCTTCGCAAGTTCCATATAACTGCATAGAGTGACTAGTAATTTTAAATTTATTCTTTTTAGCAATTTTATCTTGTCTTTTTTCTATTTCATCATCAATAAATTCAATTATTTTGCCACATGTTGTACAAATTAAATGATCATGATGAGACTTACAATTACTTTCATATTTTTTACCATCTGTTCCAAAAGTAATTGAAGTAATTAAATCTACTTCCTCTAAAAAACTAAGTGCTCTATAAACTGTCGCAATTCCTATATTTGAATTAGCATATTTCTTTTTAATTTCATTATATACTTCTTCTGCAGTTAAATGTTCTTTTGCAAGTAATAAAATACTAAGAACTATCTCTCTTTGTTCAGTATATTTTAATCCCTTTTGTTTAACAATTTTTTTTAATTCATCAATTATTTCTTCATTACTATTTTCATTTAACATTCAAATACACCCTTAAAATTTTTATAGCAAATTAGTATATCCAAAGTTAACAAAAATTTACAAATATTGTTTCTTTTATAAATTAAGTATAAGCAAGTATAATTATATTATAATAATCATTATTAATCTTGTAAGGCAAACGATGACTTTGAATCAACTGAAAATTAATGAAAGTGCCATTATAACTGATATAAACTGTGATGAAATTTTAAAAGATAGATTATATTCTTTTGGTATTATAAAAGGTGTTAAAGTTCAAATTGTAGAATTAACCCTAACAAAAAGCACAATAGAGATAAAAATAAACCAATCTAAAATGGCTTTGAGACTAGTTGAAGCATCTAAAATAGAAGTTGAGTATGAAAAATAATACAATTAAAATCGCACTTGTTGGTCAACCAAATGTTGGTAAATCAATGCTCATTAACTCAATTTCAAATGCTAGATTAAAAGTAGGAAATTTTTCAGGAGTAACAGTAACTAAAGAGCAAGTATTTTTAGAATATAAAGGTTTTCATCTTCAAATAACTGATCTACCTGGTGCATATTCATTAAATGATTATACTATTGAAGAAAAAGTTACAAAAGATTTTTTAGATAGTAATGAATATGACATAATATTAAATGTTCTTGATTCAACAAATCTTCAGAGGAATCTTCTTTTAACTGCTCAGCTTTTAACACTTGATAAAAAAATGATTATTGCTTTAAATATGACTGATGAAGCCCAAAAAGAATCAATTATAATTGATGAAGTACAATTAAGTAAAATTCTTGGAAAACCTTGTATAAAAACAAGTGCAGCAAAAAAAACTGGAGTAACAAAATTATTAGATGAAATTATTTTTAAATTTCAAAGTGAAAAAGTTCCAAATAAACGATATTTTTCAAGTGCAATAGAAGAAGAGATAGAAAATATCTCAAATGTATTAAAAGATAATCATTTTGAAACAAAACATACTTATAGACATATTGCTTTAAATCTATTAAAAGAAGATAAAAATATCTATAAGATATTTCATGATGAACCAATCTGGACAAAAATTCAACCAGTTTTAAATGAAGCTTTCGAACATTTATTTATTCATTTTAATACTAAAGATATAAAAGATATTTTTAATGAAGAGAGATTTGCATTTGCAAAAGGTGCTGTTACTGAAACTGTAAAAGAAAAAAAATCTATTAAAAAAACATTAACTGAAAGATTTGATTCAATTCTAATTCATAAATTTTTTGGCTTGCCAATATTTTTATTTCTTATGTGGATACTATTTCAATTAACTTTTGAAATTGGAAATATTCCAATGGAGATGATTGATTCATTTTTTAACATGGTTATCGATAAAACAAAAGAAATTATGGGTGACAACCAAATTTCTTCAATTATTGCAGATGGTGCAATTGCTGGAGTTGGTTCAGTAGTTTTATTTGTTCCTAATATTGTTATACTATTTTTTGGAATAGCATTATTAGAAACCACTGGTTACATGAGTAGAGTTGCATTTTTATTAGATGGATTTTTTCACAAATTTGGACTTCATGGAAAATCATTCATTCCACTAGTAACTGGTTTTGGATGTTCAGTTCCTGCTTATATGGCCGCTAGAACATTAAAAAATGAAAGAGATAGATTATTAACACTCTTTATTATTGGATTCATGTCTTGTGGTGCTAGATTGCCAATATATGTACTTTTTGTTGGAGCTTTTTTCTCTGATCATAATCCTGGAAATATTCTATTTATCATATACATAAGTGGTGCAATTTTTGGTCTGTTTGCTGCAAAATTTTTAAAAATTGTAGTATTTAAAAGTGAAGATGAACCGTTTGTTATGGAAATGCCAAAATATAGACTTCCCTCATTTAGATTAATTTGGCACACCGTATCAAATCAAGCAAAAATGTATCTAAAAAAAGCCGGTACTTATATTTTAGCAGCTTCATTATTAATTTGGTTTGCAAGTAATTATCCTAAACATTTAGATATAGAAGAATCTTTTAATAAAAAAATTGAATTAGTACAAACAGATGAAGAAAAAACAACTCTGAAAAATGAGTTATCTCAATATAATCTTGAACACTCATATCTAGGTTATGTAGGTAAATATTCTGAACCATTTTTTGCACCTTTAGGATTCGATTGGAAAATGACAATTGCCTTGGAAACTGGTTTAGCAGCAAAAGAAATTGTAGTTTCAACATTATCAATATTATATGGTTTAGGAAGTGATAGTAATGAAAACTCAGACAGTTTAGTTGAAAAAATAAAAACTAATATTCCATTTGCATCAGCTATATCTTTTATAGTATTTGTAATGATTTATTTACCTTGTTTAGCTGCATCAATGGTTTTTGTAAGAGAAGCAGGAAATTGGAAATATTTAGTGTATTTATTTGTTTTTACAACTACAAGTGCATGGATACTTTCTTTTATTGTTTATAATATTACTAAATTTTTAGTTGTTAATTGAATATAAGAATAAAGTTAACAAAAGAGCAAATCTGTAAGATAAAATTTTATAACTGAAAGAGAAGAAGAGATTTCAATTTTAGGGAAGATGTTTATCTTCCTTCTTATCACTTAGATTTAAGCATTGTACCTGTGTTTATTTGAATTCCTAAGATAAAACCATTTTCTACTATATAAGATTTAGTCTCATCCAATTCATCTTTTATAATATGTACTTCATGACTATCTATTTTTTCATGAATGTAATTTAATACACTTTCCATTTTTTTCCTTAATATAATAAAGTTTAACATTGTATTTGATTTAAGTTACAAATAGGTTGCAGATGAAAACAACATTAAATAAATAAGGGTAGAATAGGAGAAAAACAAATAACAGTAAAGAGAACTGTCAAAGATGGTGCTCGCAATCGGAATCGAACCGATAACCTCTTCCTTACCATGGAATTGCTCTACCGTTGGAGCTATGCAAGCTAAAGATAATAAGAGAGAACTAACTGAATATGTAGATAGAGTTAGTGTAAATATA
>JBBRXF010000093.1:0-9537 GCA_038248665.1 Campylobacterales bacterium
ATCTCTTTTAACAGACAATTCACCAAAACGATTTGGTAGTTCAGGATGAAGACTATTCTCTCCACCAATATCTTTTGTATGTAAAGCAAAATAGTCAAAATAATTTATCATTTCTACATCAAAACTTTTTGGATATATTTTTTCTAATATGATTAAAATTCTTAAGCCCATTTCAATTTCATTATTAAATAATTTTATTTTATTATTCATCTTCAACCCAACTTATTTTTTCATCATTTACAAGGTGATGACATAATCCTTTTTTGTCAATAGTTTGACAGGTTTCTCTTAATGGATTTGATTCTACTTTAATACAAACAGCTTTATCTTCAACCGCTTTTGCTTTTTTAAAACCATCAGCATATGTTTCTTCAACAGTATTAATAACTCCATCATAAATCTCATCTTTTAGATTTATAAAAATTTCTTCAGATAAATTATCTCGTGTTAATACTCTCAATTCTTCGGCTTTATAAAAACTTTTTCTTGCATCTGTAAAATGTCTGTTATAAGACTTTGGTATTTCTGCAATTTCACTAATAGCTTCATTATGAGCAGAATTATAAGCTTTAACAAGTTGTTTTATATATCTTAGATGTTCATCAACATTAATTTCAGGTACTAATATTTCTTCTCTTGAGGGAAGTCTACCTCCAAATCTAATAAGATGATTTGGATGTCTTTTATGTTCATTAACTATTGTGTTACTGTTTAATTTATCAAATATTTCAAAATCAAAGCTATCAATATATGAAATTAGTTCTTGAGATAATTCAATCTCTTCTACATTTGTAATTTTCTTTTTACAGTACTGTTCCCAGTTTTCTTTTAATTGCTCTCGTAATTCACTTGGGTTATCTAAATACGTTGAAAGTAATGTTCCAACTCCATGAGGTGCTACAAAATAATAGGCTTTAGGGATAGGAAATTTACCTTTATATGTATAATAGATTATCTTTCCAAATTCTGACCATACATTAGATGGCATTAATGCATTATCATAATGCTTACATTGATAACATTCCCATTTATAAGATTCAGTATTTTCTTTTGGATTTGTAATATATGCAACAACATCTCTACCCATATCACCAGCACCACCATATTTTTCTATTTTAAAAAAATCTTCTTCTTTCGTTTCAAGCCACTCTTTTACAAATTCTTCCCAATCATCTGGTGACATAAGTTCAATAATTTTTGCAGGAAGAATAGCTTTCCCAAAAATAATATCTTGTGCTGTAATATATTGTTCCATTTTTATCCCTCAATAGTTGCCATTTTTGAAAGTAAAATTTCCTTTAATTCAAAAAATAATTCATTTTCTTGATTTAATAAATATTTTTTATCAAAAATTTTTGAACTAATGTTTTCGAAATTTTCAATCACTTTACTACAGGGATTTAGTATTTTAAATTCTTCAATATCACTCTTGTTTATGGCTTGTCTTGTTGAACCAGATTCACTTATCCCTAAAAGTTGTTGTTTTGTTTGAATTGAAGATAGTAACAATTGTAAATATGACTTACTTTTCATTTGTTCATTTAATCTAATAATTGCTACATGCTGATTTACATAAGCTGGTAAAATGTCATTAGGAACAATGCAACATCTAGCTACAGAGGCACCAGTAATATTTAATAAAATATCATTTGGTTCTAATTTAACACTAGACAATTTTTTTGCTTGATTATCATTGATAAAAGCAAGTTCATTATAGAAAAAGTTATAATCATGTACATTCATACTCCTTACAAGAGAACTCCCTTTTGTTGTATAGTTTTCTTTACCACCTTTCGGTGTAGAACCACTACCAATTTTATAACAAATATTTCCTAAACGTTCTACTATCCATCCCTTAGGAATCTCCATATCCAATTCATCACAATAAACCATTTCTCCATCATTCGATTTATATGGTTTACCATTTTCATCAGGAAATTCAAAATTTACAAACCATTCTCTATAGATACTTTGTGCAGTATCTTCTAATTTTTGATTTAGTTGTTCATTTAGTTTAATTCTATATGTGATAGTGTGATACTCTTTAATTATCTCTTTTTGTTTTTCAAGTGAAGGAACTGGCAATTGCATAGCACAAAAATCTTCCCATTCTAAACTACCTCTTACCCCACCAACAGCATAAAAACAAGCTTCTCTATCAAACTCACTTCTAGTCATCCACATCATAAGATATTGTGGTAATAATTCATTTGTATCTACTATTTCGAATACTGGGTAAGCTTGAGAAATAATAGCTTCATCATTTTCAAAAAGTGCAACTGGAATTTTTCCATCTCTTCTTACTTGCATCAAACTACAAGCAAATTGATTTTTTTTAATAATCTTGTAATTAGTCATATCAGAACCAATAATATTTGCAACAGATGGAATAAATCTTTTATTTATACTTACACCAACTAATGTAATATCTTTTAATTCCTTATTTCGTATATCTACTAATCTAATAAAATCTCCAATAGGTCTATAGTTTGATTTCATAACCCAACTCTTTAAATACTGATAGTAATTCTTGTTTTGATTTTTCTTCTTCTTTCAAAAGTTCTACAAATTCACTTTGTAGAGTTGTCATTTTCGTATCAAAATCAATATTTTCATCTCTATTTACAAACTCTATATATTTACTAGGTACTAGGGAATAATCTTTTGCTATTACTTCATCTGTTGAAGCACTTTTACAGTATTCGGCAATATCTTCATAAGCTTCTTTATCACTTTGCCAAACATGATAAGAAGATGATATTTCATTTATAGTTTCATCATCAAACTGTATAAATTTCTTTTCAAATGGCACACCTTTTTGTCTTAAATCCATAAAAAGTATTTCATTTGTTCTATCTCTATGGATTTTTATTCTTCCATTTTGCTCAAATTCTCTTTGCTTTTTGTTAGCATTTAATATCCAGATAGTTACACTGATATTTGTAGTATAAAACATATTTTGGGGAAGTATTATAATAGCCTCTACAATATCATTTTCAATAAGTTTTTTTCGTATTTTATATTCTTCACCACCACCACTTAATGCACCATTTGCAAGGATAAATCCAGCTACTCCATTTTGAGATAGTTTTGATACCATATTTAGTATCCATCCATAGTTTGCATTTGATGTTGGAGGTACATCATATCCAGCCCATCTTGGGTCATCTAGTAGCTCGTTTACACCTCTCCAATCTTTTTGATTAAAAGGAGGATTTGCCATGATAAAATCAGCTTTTAAATCTTTGTGTTGGTCTTTTGCAAATGTATCAGCAGGTACATCTCCCAGATTTGCAGATATTCCTCTAATTGCTAGATTCATTTTTGCTAGTTTATATGTAGTTGCTGTATATTCTTGTCCGTAGATAGAAATATCTTTTTTATTTCCATTGTGAGCATTTATAAACTTCATAGATTGTACAAACATCCCACCTGAACCACAAGCAGGGTCGTAAATTTTTCCTTTGTATGGTTCAATCATATTTGCTATTAGATTTACTATTGATTTTGGAGTATAGAACTCTCCTTTTCCTTTACCCTCTGCAATGGCAAAATTACCCAAGAAGTATTCATAAACACGCCCTACGATATCGTGTCCTTTATCTTCTATTGTGTTGATGTTGTTGATAGTATCAATTAGGCTTGAAAGCTTACTCACATCAAGACCAAGTCTTGAGAAGTAGTTATCAGGTAATGCACCTTTTAAGCTAGGATTATTTTTTTCTATAGTAGCAAGAGCTGTATCGATTTTAAGGGCAATATCATCTTGTTTTGCATTTTGTTTTATGTATGACCATCTTGACTCAGCTGGAAGATAAAATACATTTTCCATAGTGTAAAACTCCACCATATCGATAAATGCTTCTTTACCCTCAGCTAGTAGTTTTTCTCTTCGTTCTTCAAATGTATCACTAACAAACTTTAAAAATATAAGCCCTAAAACAATGTGTTTATATTCACTTGATTCAACGCTACCTCGAAGTTTGTTTGCACTCTCCCAAAGAGTTTCTTCCATAGACTTTTGATTTTTTGATGCTTTTTCTTTTGCCATAAAACTTTTCTTACCTAATATGTTATTTATAATTATTTTATCTAAATAGGATTTGAGTCAGGTTAATCCATAGAAAAATAACCAAATAAGAACTTCTCAAGATTGATATTTCTTTTAAAGTATTTTTGTTAGCATATTATATCTGTCAAATGACTCACTTTTGACTCAATTTTAATAATCTAATAAAATTTCATCTTCAAATAGATAATCTTCTTTGTCTCCAATTAGTAATTCCTCATCATAAGCACCATCCAACCAATTTAGGAATTTTTTAATAGCTGTAATATCAAATTTTAATTTGTATTTATCAAATTCTAGTTTTTTTAGTTCCCTTTTAGCTATATGTTTATAATTACTATATTTATTAATCTTTTCTATCTTTTCATATTCATTCTTAAAATATAGCACATAATAGCGATCTAACGCTTTTTCCATGGCTTCTAGGCTAAATCCATATCTATAGAAGTATTTAGGTTGTAGTTTTAATTCGAATCTCGTTAAATTGTACTTTAATTTTGCTCTTCTACCTTTGTTATACCAATATCCTCTTAGTGCTGTTTTATTATAATTTGTTTTGGTTATTTTCTCTATGTAGTTAACATTTATTTTTTCTTGTTCTTCATTTGGTTTATTATATTTAACAGAAGGAGCTTTTTTAACACAAAGTGATACTATATTCTTTAAAGGAGCTTTTATGTCTAAATATATATCTGCTGCAGTATTAATGTATTCTATGTTTTTTGTATGTAAAAAAGCATATACACTATACAATACATCTTTTGTTATCTCATCTAATTTTTCATTATATCTTCTAAGACCTGAGAATGTAATATTAATGTAGTATTGTAAATAATAACCTGTAGCTTTAGGATTCTTCTTTCTATAACAACCAGTAACTACTCCAAATATAGTTTTTCTATTATGATAAAAATAATATTTGTTAAAAAATAATCCTTTTATTTCTTTAAAATAAACCGATTTATACTTTTTTAGAATATATTCCGATAATTCGTCCAATGTTTCCCTTTGCTCAACTGCATTATCAAATTCAATTTTTGATCCTAATTTATCAAGACCAGTATGATAATATAACATCTTTAATCCTTTATTTTTAATGTTTCAAGATAAGAATAAAATAATAATTTGGTATGACATTTACTACCTATTATAAAGAATTAAAAAATGCTATGTGAGATAGCTTTTTTTAATCTCTATTTCTGTCAATTTTATTCCTTTTCATAATATAAATTGTTAAAAAAAAATAATAGAAGATTTTCTAAAAGTCACATATAGTGACTTTTAGAAAAATTAGATTACTGCTTTTACTGTTCTACTTTCAAGGTATCTTATAAGTTCACTTCTAGCAATATGAACCTTTCTCCCTATTTTGATAAATTCAATCTGCTTTTTTAACACTAGTTTTTTCAACATGTCAATTTTGATAATCCCATGAGATTCAATCTCCTTTAAATTAAATAATACGCCTTGTGGCAAAATTGAATTGTAATCAGTTCTCATTTTTCTATCCTTTGTTTTTATTTCACAAATTTGATAGTTGAAATTTTTTTTCTGATAATGAAAAAATTGGAGTTGAATTCCTTTTAATAGATGTACTATTTAATTTTTGTTGAGCTTTGTTTTTAATTTGAGGCAAAATTCCATTACAACTAAGTAAAAAATCCAATCCCTCTTTAGTCCAACCTTTGAAATTATTTTTAGATTCTTGATAAATATATTCATTTTTTAGCATTGTGAAGCCTTTTTAATTACTGATAATTTTGTGGGTTTAAATTCTAAATCTCTTTCAACACCTAAACATAAACTTCCTCTTAGCCCTTTAATTTCATCAAGACTAAAATATCCAAGTTCAGCTCCAAATGGTGAAATTACATATCCAAAACAAATATTTTTATCTATAGAAAATTCTGTGATGTACCAAGTCCAACCATTTATTATGAAAAGCTTGACATATGCAATAGGGTCTATTTCATCTTCTGTCTCATAAAGTTTTGGAATGGTATTTATTAATTCTTTTGGTATTAGTTCCATTTATTTTCCTCCTTTTAGTTTTAAATTTGTTATAAATTTTCCAACTGTTTTTACTGCCATTACATTTTCATAATCAAATGAAAGTAGATAAGATTGATTTTTCTTAAAATCTTCAAATGCTTCATTGAAATTTTTACCCATACCACTACCTAGTATTTGCATATTATTAGTTTGATTATGGGATTTATCGTATGTAAATCCATCTTTTGAGAAGAATAGATAACTCTTTTTTATAGAATTATCCATTTTAAGCAGCACTTTCAATAGGTTTATACCAAGTTTTTGATTTTGCATCAAAGCGGAAGTTAGAGGCTTTTATTGCATCACGATAAGAATACTGGTTGTCTCCACTAATAACCAAAAAACCATTCTGTTCTTGAATATCCAGACCTAAGTTGTAAAGACCTTGATACTCATATTGGTCAAAGGATTGATTATTTTGGAAAGAGTTTTGCTGTAGATTATTCTGTTGATTGTTTAGATTTTGATTTACATTTCTACTATTTGGATTTTGCACTTGCTGTTGAGTCTGATTTTGTCTAGCTGTTTGTTGCTGATTTCCAACACCTTTAAAGTTTGAATTTGTAGCTCTATTTACATTATCATTTTGATAACTCTGTTGCTGTTGTTGGTTATTTTGTGGTGGTCTTTGTTGATTTTGATTATAGTTTTGATTCTGTTGATTTTCATTTTGTGTTTTTGAATATAAGTTATTTCCAAATGTTACACCCATAGTCCTAAAGCATCTTTTTAAGGAATCGCTCACAGCTGATTTTGAAGCATTATCTATTGCATCGCCAATTGTACGAGCTGTTCCTATTCCTACACCTGTATCTTCTCTTTCTATTAAGTTTCCAGTAGAATCATATATCTTGATTTTTACAATTGCACTAAAAGTAATAACATGATTACTATTTTGATTCATTTCTCTTGCCACTTCTTCAAGCCTTGTTATCGTATAACTCCACATATGATTAAAAATTCTGTTAGCTTCGTTGATTACATCATAAGTTTCCAAATATTGGAGGCTTATACCTGATTTATCTCTTATTTTAATTCTACTTTTATCAAGGTTTTTTGATAATTCTTTTAGTTGGTTTTCGTTAAACATTATAATTTCCTCCTTATGCTACTAATTTTTCAGATTGATAATTTTCGATTTGTTCTTCAATAACCATTATTTCATCTGTTTCTACACTTTGAACATTATTTGCAGATGTTCTTTTTGTATTAACTTTTATTTTGGCTGGAGTTGAAATTGTGATTGGTATAACATCTACTAATTTCTTTAACTCTTTTTTTCCCTCTTTAGTTTGTAGGGCTTTTTCAACTGCTTCTAAATCAACAGAGAACTTTACATAACCTAAGTTTATTAGTGCTTCTTCATTTTTAATAATGATTTCATCTTTGGTTTTAGAAGTGGCATTTGATAAAGTTAGGGAACTTATGATATTTCCATCAATTCTATCTATTCCATTTGCAATAAAAATTTCAGCAACTTGAACTTTTGCAATATCTAGTGCAATTGATAGTTTCTTTTTTAAAGCTTGAAGTTCAGATATATCAGATGAGAGGGTATCAATCTTTGATTTGATTTCATTTAGAGAAAGTCCTATATAATCTGCTCTTTGATAATATGGCTTACTTTTATCTTCTAATACTGATTTTAGGTAATCTTTGAAGTGAGAATTTGTTTTATTCTCACTAAGATATTCTATTTGTGTTTGAAGTTGATAATTTACTAGTTTCATTTTTTACTCCTTATGCAGCAATTAGTGGTGATTCATAAGAATCATTTTTTATACTTGCTATTCTTTCAGCTATATCCCATAGACCTTTATTAATTTCAACATCTTTTGAAATAGAAGTAATTTGTTTAGAAGTAAATCTTCTATTTGTTTCTTTGTTATAACCTGATACTTTTGAAGAAAGGAAGTTCTCTTGTAGGATATTTAGCACTGTATAAAGGTCATCTTTTTCATCTTCAATTCGTAGTGGTGTTAAAAGCTCATTTGGATTATCAAGTTCTAAATGATTTTCAAATCTTAAAGGTAAGGCACTTTGTAAAAATGACTCTTTTTCATTTTGGTTTAGGGTAATTGATTCAAACTTTAAGATTTTTTCAAGCAGTTTTGGTTTGATTTGAGTAATTTTATTTACAGCATTTGTTACATCATTCTCTTTATCTCCAAGATGTTTGATTTTATAAGATTCAAATACGCTATCTGCAATTACTAAGCCATTGCTACAAACATATCTATAAATTCCTGCACTAATTGTAAAGGCTTTACTTCTATCATGAGAGTTAAATAAAAGAAGTTCAACTACATTAGCATTTGGATTTATTAAATCTGAAAAGTGTTGGAATCTTACATAGTGTTGTTGGAAGCCATCTTTCTCTATATTTTTTACACCTGCCTCATTTACGCTTACAGGGTACCAATTTTCAGCTCTTAATTGTTCAATAATATCAATTGTTGGAATGAAGTGATATTTGGAACTAACTTCATGGTAAGGTTGGTCTTGAAAGAGACTTGGAGCTTTAATTTTTAGTTGTTCATTTGTTAATGGTTTAATTGATTTTGACATGGTTTTTCCCTTTTAATTTTTATTTATTTTGATTGTTTTTTGGGGTTTTACAAATTTGTAAGACTAGGGTTTAATTTTTGTTTTAGTTGTTATTATGGATTTAAGATTTAATCATCTCTTTTGGAATCAAAATATTCTTTGATTATTGAAGCAGTTGCAATAACTATTGCTAATAAAATTGAAGGTGGAATCAATTTATGCTCCTTCTAAAAAAGGTTTATAGTCCATTCGATTTACGCATTTTGTTATAGTGTTAATAGAAAAATAGTCCTCAAAGGTCTTTTTTTCTTTTTCTTTGTTTTTTGGTTCTGTTTCTTTTGGCTTATCTGATAAGTTACTGATAAATTTTTTCCACTTATCATAATAATGCTTCTTTTGTTTTGAGTTTAAGTCAAAACATTTAGATTCTTTACTCATATTCACATCCTTTTTTTTGATTTTTGGGATACAAAAGTACAGAACAACCCATCATTTTGAGTTGCTCTATAGGTTTGGTTATGTTTATGATATATCGTTGAAAATTTTTGATTTTAAATAAACGATACTAATAAAATAATTTTTATTAGTATGCAATCTTTAGGTAATTATTTTGATATAATAAATTTTAATTTAATTTATTTATACTTTTAACCAGTTACAACTAGTTATATTTTTATCAGGTAGTGAAATAATGGAAGAACTAATCAATCAAAAAAGAAAAGAATTAATTGGAAATTGGTTTTATAATATTAAAAATCGTATTGAAAATGAAGAAATATTATTCATTACAACTCAACAAAATACTTTAAATTTTGAAAATGAAATAAATCATTTACTAAATATGTACATCATTCCAACAACTTATGAAG
>JBBRXF010000094.1:0-9273 GCA_038248665.1 Campylobacterales bacterium
AGTAAAAGCATATTTGATTCTTTTATTGGCTGAACAATCAGTTAAGATAGGAACAATTACTCAGAAAACTTTAGATGAAGCTAGAGAAAAAATTTTAGAAGCAGTAAAAAAACCTTGGTTAGGCGGATTAAAACAACAAGCTATAAGTGAAGCATTTGGTAATTATAGTAGTTTACTTGAGAAACAGATTGATATAGCGGAACAATTAGCCCATATAATGGCAACGACAGAACAATTATCTGGAAATCCTAGATTAATAAAACGATTTTTAAACAATTTGCTAATTAGAGAAACTATTGCTAAAACACAAGGTATGGGAATAGCTTTTGAAGAACTTATTAAACTACAATTATTTGAACGTTGTGCATCTCCAAGTGCATTTAAATTCCTTGCTAAAAAGGTTTCAGAAAGTGAAGACGGTAAAATAGAATTTTTAATGCAAATAGAAAAAAAACTAAAAAATGGTGAAGATTATGACGCACCAGATCCAAGCTGGAAAGATCCATTTATAGAAGAGTGGCTACAAATAACACCTTTATTAACTGATGTTGATTTAAGACCATTACTACATCTTAGTAAAAATACAATTATTACACTTTCTAATATTGATGAATTATCTCAGGAAGCAAAAGAAATTTATACTGCACTATTATCAACAAAATCTATCCAATCTACATTAATAAGCAAAATTCAATCGTTAGATGAAAGTGAAGCAAATCAAATTTTAATTCGTCTAAAAAGAAAATTGAGATCTCAGGAATGGCATAGTAAATCATTACATGGTGCATTACATATAATTAAAGCATATACATCTTTAGGAAGTTCATTGACAGACGTATTAGAAGAAGTCCCTGCTGTAAAGCGTTTAGCTTCTTTTATTCCATTACTTTCAGATGAAGAGTGGGCAAAAGATATTCTTATTCAATGGGGAAAGGATACTAATACCCCAGAAGCAACAAAAAAAGCTATTCATCTTAAATTAGGAGGTAAATAATGGGTACATCAACTTCTAGTAAAGGACCTACCTCAAGTATATCAATGGATCCACCATGGCTTGATGATATAAATAGTGATACAACCACTTCAATAGATTCAGATTCTAGTTCTGATGAGGACTTTAATACACATACTAAGAAATCAGTAACTCAAAAACCTGTGTTGGTTGCTCCTCCTTCAAGATTTGGTACATCAAGACGAAGTTTAAGTGAATTTGCTAGAAGTGGAAGTCAAAACTCATTTAAAAAAGCTGTAGGTCATTATTCTCAAAAAGGAATGGGTGGTGCAGCTAATGTAGCAAAAAGAATGAGAGCTTCGACAAGCTCAGTTTCAAGTTTAGTTTCTTTTTTACGAGATGTTAAAAGTAATACTTTACTTGATATCCAAAACTGGGCAAGAAATCTTATGTCTAAGTCGCCTACTGCAAATGAAGTTATAGATGCAATTATTGATAGAGTTACAACTGAAGGTGGAATAATAGATGAAGAATCTATTAAAAATTCAATGGCTAATGCTATGTCAGACTTGTTAGAACAAAATCCAAACTTAGATTTGTTAAGTTTAGGAGATGATGAAAGTTGGGATTTAATAGAAAATTTTTTATCGTATGAAGCTTCTAATAGACTTCAACTTGATATCGGACAATTATTAGAACGTACTTTATCTGCAACAGAAATGGTACAACGTACAGATGAAATGCGTGAATATCTTAAAGCAGAAATATCTGCACAGCTTCAACCGTATAAATCTTCAGATAAACATCCTAATATTGATAAATTAAATGCTGTAATTCATCAAGCATTAGAAAGTACCTTTTTAGTTTTTGAAGGAGAACTATAATGAAAGTGATTTGTGCACCTGTAAATAAAATACCAAAAAAATTAGAGAAGAACACAAAGTATTTTTCTTTATATTCAAATAGTGGTCAACCTAATGTAAATTTTATTTCTAATGGTTGGTTACGTCAGTTAAAACATGAAAATATTACACCATCAAATTTAGTTTGGGATTTTGTGACTATTGCTTTGTCTATTGCAGCAGCTGATTTAAGCTGTGAAAGAGAAAAAAGTGAAGATGGTTGGACTAGGCAAATAGAATTAAAAGTATATCTTTTCAATCCAGAACCATGGAAAACACAATATAAGTTATTAGAAAAAGCTTTTAGGTTTCTAACAGGCGATTTGTGGAAATTTGAATTTGTAAATAATGGTGTTCAAGCACCAACATCAATTATTCCGATAGAAACAGATTCAGATTGTATTTCTTTACTCTCAGGTGGAATGGATAGTTTAATTGGTGCGATTGATTTAATAACTGATGGTCACAAACCTTCTTTTGTTTCACAAGAAGCAAAAGGTGATGTTGAGAAGCAAGAAGCCTTTACACGTCAGTTAGCACCATCACAACAACATTTTCGATGGAAAAATCCTATAAGTCTAAGTGGAAGAAATGAATCATCTACAAGAGGTCGTTCAGTAGTATTTTTAGCTTATGCACTTTTAGCAGCAACAACATTAAGTAAATGGAAAACCAGTACAGTAGATATATATGTACCTGAGAATGGGTTTATTAGTCTTAATATTGCATTAAATCCAGGAAGATTGGGAAGTCTTAGTACTAAAACTACACATCCTATATTTTTAGGTTTAATTCAAAATATTTGGGATAACCTTGAAATTAACGCAAAGTTAGTAACTCCTTATCAATTTAAAACAAAAGGAGAAATGTTACTTGAATGTAAAAATCAAAATTTAGTTAAATCTTTAGTATGTAGAACAACAAGTTGTGGAAAGTTTTTAACACATGGACGTACACACTGTGGAAGGTGTGTTCCTTGTATGGTAAGAAGAGCTGCTTTTTTTAAAGTAGGAATAGAAGATTCTACTATTTACAAATATAAAGATTTAAGTAATAATAGATTCAGTAAGACACAAGGACCAAATGATGTTAATGCTGTAGCATTTGCATATGTTAAATATCAAAATAAAGGTATTGAACGAATAATTGGAGGTGCACTTTCTTTTTCAGTTATAGATAGTAGAAATATGTATGCAGGTGTAGTCGAAAGAGGATTAAAAGAACTTGGTAATCTATTAGAGGAGCAAAGTGTATTATGATTGATATGCATACTCATCTTGATTTATATCCTAATGCACTTAAAATAATAGATAAAGTTGATAAAGAAAATATATTTACATTAGCAGTAACAACAAGTCCAAAAGCATGGTTAGCAACATCAAAAGTTTTTGAGAAATATAAAAATATTTATGTCTCAGTTGGTTTACATCCTGAAATTGCTGAAACAAAAGCTAATGAAATTGACTTATTAATTAATTGTGTTAAAAATACTAATTTTGTTGGTGAAGTAGGAATTGATGGAAGTACAAGATTTTCAAAATCTATATCTCTTCAAATAAACATTTTTGAAAGAATATTACAAGAATGTGAAGCCCAAAAAGGAAAAATAATTAGTATACATTCTCGTGGTGCTGAATCAATTGTATTAACTCTATTAAATAAATATTCAAATTGTGGAACACCTATCTTACATTGGTTTACTGGAAACATGAAAGAACTAGAACAAGCTATCAATTTAGGATGTTGGTTTAGTATTAATCCTATAATGTGCAATACAAAAAAAGGTTTATCCTTGATTAGCAAAATACCCAAGAATAGAGTTTTACCAGAATCTGATGGTCCATTTACAATAATAAAAAATAAAACTATATATCCTTGGGAAGCAATTAACGTGGTTAGCACATTAGAAAAAATATGGCAATGTACCCGTGAAGATGCAATTATTCAGTTAAAAATAAATTTAGATATATTGCTAGGTAAAATTAATAAGGTAATTTAAAGTGGTATAAATCTAGAATATTTTACTTGAATAAATAAGAATTGTCAGATTCACAGAATTTTGTTAAAAAGAGATTAAAAATAAAGAATAAATTTGTGAAATAACTAAGTTATAGTTTATCAAAGTACTCTTTCATTCCAACTAATTGTTCAATAAGATTTTTATTTTGAGTTTTTAGAGTATCAATATCATCTTTTTGTTTTTTGATAATTATTTTTTGTTCTTTAATTCTTTCTTTTAATTCTTTTACTTCATTATTTTTAGATACCGTTATTGGAAATAGTTCTTCAATATAATTTTGATACTTATATACAGTAGGTCTTGAGATGTTGCCTTCTTTTGCAATAGAAGAAACAGTAATTTCTAATTTTTTCTTTTTAAGTGATTCAATAGCTTTTTTAATTTTATTCTTTGTTTCAATTTCTCTATTTTGAATAGAAGTCTTAAGTCCTTTGTTTAGTTCTTTCATTATTGCTTCCCTGCTCTATAAGTTAAATTATTTGTTAAGCAATTAATAATTTCATTAAGCTTTTCTTTTTTTTGTAAATTAACTTGAAATGTCATCTTCGCAAATTTATTATCTTTAATTCTTTCTAACTCATTTAAAATTAAGTCACGTTGTTTAGTAAAATTATCTAAAAATGTAATATTTGTTACAAAGTCTTTACAATTAGAAAAATAACATCCTTCACTTCCCGTATGCGTACAGTGACCTTTTTTAAAATCCATAATACATAATCCCATAGGTAGTGGATTTATTCCAAACCTTTTTGTTAAATTCTTTATTACATCATCAATATCATCTTTTATTCCAATTTGGTCTACAATATGTTTAAATAAATCACCCTCTTTTCCATTTGTATAAATAGTTTTAGCTTCTATAAAAGTTTTAATATAATCTTTTTCAATAGTTTCATGTTTTAAAGTAACATATCTCATTGTCATATCGATACTAACATGGGCATAGTGTCGTTTGATAACACGCAGAGGAACACCATCATTAACAAGTTTTTTTGCAAATGTATGTCTAAAAGAATGGGATTTTAGAGGATATAATTCTTCTTCTCCCTTCTCATTCAAAAATGTAATATTGTATTTCTTTATAAAAATCATAAGAGAACTTTTCGTCCAAGAGTCACTTTTTGGAGTAATAATAGTATAGTTGCGATAATTAGAACTTTTTAAAAATAGATACTTTTTAATAGCTATTAAATAATCATCTTTCTGATCTTTTAAAATTGTTCTATATTCTTTTGTAATTTCAATCAGGTCGCTAATTTCATCATAAACTATTTTTGAAATAAGTATTGTTTTATTAATTGGTTCTTTTGATGTTTTTGAAGAAGTATAAGTTAACCAATATTTATTATTTCTTATTGATAAACAATCTTCTTTTAATGTTAGAACTTCTGATATTCTTAATCCTGTAAAAGCTTGTATCAATATACCATATCTAACTAAGTTTGGTACAGGTATATCTAGGCATAATCCTCTTTTTACTTTTAATATATCTCCATTTTCTTTAATTATGAATTTATTCATTTCATTTGCTTTAAATATAATTTCATTAAATATTTCATTAGGAATAGAAAGATCTCGAGTTTTTAGCTTATGTTCTGCAACATTAAAATAGATATAAGGAGATGACTCTAAGAATATATTTAATTGACTTCCATTCTCCCATTTATATAGATATGAAGTATTACATATATCTAAAAAGGTACTAACATTTGTAGCAAGAAATGATGAAGAATAATTTTTCTCATTTAATAAACTCTGTACATATTGGTTTAATATTTTATTATTAATATTTCTAAAGCTTTTAATTTTATATCTTCTAAAAAATTTATATATAACAGATATAAAATGTAAATTAATTTTTGAAGCTATTGTTACAATTTTTACTTTATCTTGTGCAATAAGAAACCAAGCAAATTGTTTTAGTATTAATTTTAAGTTATCTTCTTTTATTTTTGTAAAATCTAAAATATATTTATTTTTATGAATGCCTTGTAAGTTATTTTTAACTAATTTTGAACAATCCCACAAATCTGATGCAAATGAAAATAAATTGTTTTTAAGACCAATATATTCATCATTATTTATAGGAATAGAAAATTCTTTTTGAATATCAATTACTTCATACATTATTTATTCTTTCAAGTCTTAAAATAATTTCTTTTACAACACCTATTTTCCATTCTAAATGTCTAGAAACATGAGAACCTAAATATTCTATTTTTTTTAATTGCTCGTCCCATATTTCTATTTGTTTTCTAAAAAAAGGTAAATATTCAGGGGTTGTAACCATACTTGGGCAACCATAACAATTACCTCTAGCTTCTAGATATTTACATATTTTTGTACTATTATTAGATTCTTGACTTGAACAATATCCTTCTTCTATCGTATTATAAAATTTTTTATTTTGATATTCAAAAGAATATTTGTCATTATATTTATCAGGCAAAGTCATACATGTTATATTATCGATAGCTTTTTGCATAGATACTTCATATTCATATTCATTTGTTTTATTATAATATTTATCTGTAGTCGTTATATTTTTATGTCCCAAAACTTGTTGAGTTGTTTGTAATGGAATACCTTTATTTTCATAAAATTGAGGAAGAGTTGTTCTAAATATTTTTGATGTTACATATGGAATTTTGCCATCTTCTGTAAGAATATTATTATCCATAATAAATTTTTTTAATTCTTTGTTTAGCCAACCGGAACTAACTATTGTAATCTCGCCTACCCTACTATTAGTAGTATGCTTTGTTAAAAAGATAAAATCACTATTTGCTTCCACTCTTAATTGTTTTGTTTCTTCTATTAATAATTTGATTGTTTCTGCTATAAATTTACTAATTCCATAAAGTGTTCGATACTTATCAACTTTATTTGAATAAAAATAAAAATCATATTTTGTATTATCCATTTCATTAATTCTTATACAGTTTTTTTCTAGTCCAAGTACTTCTGACATTCTTAATCCAAAGTATGCACTTACTAATATAAAAACTTTTAGTTTTAAATTGTTTTTCAGATGTTTTACTTCATATAAAATTTGTTCAAGTACTTTGTTAGATATAGAGTTACTATTATAATTATTATTCCTACTTATTGAAAATTCTTCTATTAAAAGTAATACTTTTTCATATTTAGAATCTTCTGAATATATAAATTTAATAAAATTTGATATTGAAGTATAAATATAATTTTGCATTCTTAATGATAAAAGCTTTGTAGTATCTTTTGAATTTGGTAGTGTTTTAATATAATGCACCCATTCTAGAATATCATTTACAGTATAGTCTGCAATTTTATCTTTATTTCGATGTGTATTTATAAATTCCCAGAAATGCTTTGTTGCTTTGTGTTCACCATATATAGTTAATTCTGTATACCCTTGACTATGTCTAAAGTTTATATATTTTTCATATAAAGTATAGTAATTAATATGAATATCTTTTAGATCTATAAAATATCTTTTTTTATTTTTATCATATATTACTATTGATTTTTCACCATTCATATAATTTTTATAAAACTCTTTTTTATGCGGAGTAAACTTTTTATCTTTTTTATAACAAAAATCGGCAAAACTATGAATAGTACTTCTAACTTTTCTTTTTCTTCCATGTGTAAGTAACTTTTTTGTAACAGGAGAATGACAATGATTTAAATGTTTTTCAAATAAACTATAATTGTTAAATAAATCATGTAAATTAATAATTTTATTTTCTTCTATAAACTTCCAAACATAATATTTCATAATTAATGCATTTTTTTGAGCTTTATTTGGATAGTTTTTAATTTCTTCTTTCACAAAATCTAAATAATAATTTCTAAAATTAAAAGGAATTTCATTTTTATCAATTGTGTGATTATATTTATGTATTATTCCATACCTATTTTTTGTGTATTCCCATGTTAACAAATTATTTTCCTATTCAAAATTTTTATAAATTTTTTCGAGCTCTTTTGAAATATCTTCATCTTTGGCAAGTTGTATATAAATAGCACAAGTGGATGGATTTTTATGTCCTAAAAGCTTTTGTATTGTTGATATATCTGTTTTATTTCTAGCTAAGTTTGTTGCAAATGTGTGTCTAATATCATGAGCAGTAAATTTTATTTTTGTTAATCTTGACACTTCATTAATTTTTGAATTAATTGTTGAATATGAAATAGGTTTTCCTTTAGATCTATTTGAATTTGTAATGAAAACATAGTCATGCTCAAATTCAATTTTATTCCATATATTATCCCATTCATTCATGTAGTATGTATTTAATTCATACCATAAAGAATTTGGAATAAACAATGTTCTGGTACCTGTTTTTTGTCTTCTTCTTATATTTTCATCTTCAATTTCATCAGATAAGATTATTGATTGTACATTATTAGAAGCATTTATAGTTTTTATATCCTGAATTTTTAATGACAAAATTTCTCCTATTCTAGCTCCAGTAAAAAATAAAAGTTTAAAAATCAATTTATCTCTTTCTAATTTAAAGGAGTTAAATATTTTGTGATATTCATCGCTTTGTATAATTCTTATTTGTTTTGTTTTTTCTTTTACTTTGTAAATTGATTTAGTTGTTTTATTAGTTCTTACATGAGCTAGTAATCCATTTTTATTTATAGGCATATTAATTAATACTTTTTCATTTTCAAAAGGATTACTAATAAAATAAAATATATTTAAATATTTATAGAAGTCTCTAACTGTTGATAATATTCTATTAACTGTTTTCCCTTTTCTTTTTGCTAAAGGTACTAAAACAAGATTTTTATGATTTGGATGAACTAAAAATGAAATAAAACTATTAATATGCATTGGCTTAATATTTGTAAACTTCAAATTATTTATAAATATAAATTTATAGAATATTAACAAATCATACCCATTGGCAATTACAGTATTAAAAGAAAATCTTCTACTAGATTTATTTTTTAAGAATTCATATACTTCATCAATAATTTTCATTTGATAATCTAATAAAACAACATATGGATATATTGTTTTAGTCCATGTAATTTCAATTTCTGGAATTAAAATATCTTCATTTTTAGAGAACATATAAAAATTATCATTTAAATCTTTTATTGCTATTTTAGTTTGTTCAGATATGTGTAAATACATTTAATTACTTTTTATTAGAATATAACAATAAATTGTTTATCTTGTCAATATTTTACATTATAAGAATATAATCTATTTTACAGTAAAGTATTTATTAATCAGTTATATATAGTCAGTGTGTTAATGAAATATTTTTAAATTTTAATAGTACATATCATAGTTTTGCTACTTTACTTTATGCAAAACACCATGATTTAATTCTTGTACAAGAAGCACTTGGGCATGCAGATATTAACACTTCTAGAATTTATACACATTTTGATAA
>JBBRXF010000095.1:0-9129 GCA_038248665.1 Campylobacterales bacterium
CTCATCATTCTTTCGTTTGATGCGTTTCAGTCAAATTGGACGGGAATTATAATAGGTTTTTTTACCTTTGTCAAGAGCTTACGGCTTAAATTTGGCTTAAATTTTGGGATTTGTTCGCTTTACTTTATTTTTATTGGGTTTCTTCACTTGGTTTTAGAACAATACTTTGTTTCTATTGGGTTTTTATTTGTTTTTCTATTTAGTTTTTGTTTTTTGTTGGGTTTTGGAGTTTATAAAGAGGAAAAGTTATATATTTTCTGAGTGTTTTATAAAAAATGGAGACTTACTCCATCTTTTACTTAGTATTACATTTTTGAGATTAAGTCTGCCAATGCATCAATTTCTGCATTTGATTTATTACTTACTTGTCCTGTCATTATGTTTTTCATAACTCCACCATAAGTTCCTGCTTTATATCCATGTAAAGCATCAATAATTCTTTGTTTATCCCAACCAGCGATTACTTGTGATTTTCCTAAAGCTGATTTTTCTGCTTTTTGTCCATGACATGATGCACATGTAGCAAATAATGTTGTAGCATCTGCAGCTGCATTTTCAACTACTTCTTTAACTTCACCATCTACTTTATCTGGAGCAATTACTACATTCTCTTTAGTATGTACTATTGTTGTAGTTGTTTCTTTTGGCTCATCAATTTTTTCACTATTTTCTTTTACTTGCCCAGAAGCGGCTGAACTATTTGTTGTTTGTTCTTCTTTTACAACAGGTGTAGTTTCATCTTTTTTAATTTCTTGCTTAGTTTCAGTAGCTTGTGTTGATTCTTTTTTCTCATCTCCACAACCAGTTAATAGTGCTACTGCTACAGCAGAACCTAATAAAAGTTTTCTCATGTTTTTTGTTCCTTTGTCAAATAAAATAATAACTTGTTTGTTTTATATAAAAAACAATTTTCGAATTGTATCCAAAGATTTGTATAAAAATTGTGTTACAAAGCTTTAAATTCAAAAATAAACTCTTTTTCGAAATCTATTTTTACCAAACCACCCTTTTTTAACTTACCAAATAAAATTTCATCTGTTAATGGATTTTTAATTTTATCTGAGATTACTCTATTAAGTGGTCTTGCACCCATAGCTCTATCATAACCTAAAATTGCTAGTTCTTTTTTCGCTTTTGCACTTATTTCAATTTTGATTTTTTTATCTACTAATTGTTTTTCTAAATCTTCTATAAACTTACCTGCAACTTTAGTAACAATATCAATACTTAATGAATCAAAAGTAACAACCGCATCAAGTCTATTTCTAAACTCTGGTGCAAAAAATTTATTTATAGCTTTGTTTTCATTTAGTTTTTCATTTTTTGCAAACCCCATTACATTTGCTTCAGTTGCTCCTAAATTTGAAGTCATAATTAAAACAACATTTTGAAAATCTGCTTTATTCCCACCGTTATCTGTTAATTCTGCATTATCCATAACTTGAAGTAAAATTGACATTAAATCAGGATGCGCTTTTTCAATTTCATCAAGTAAAAGTACTGTATGAGGATGTTTTCTGATGGCTTCAGTTAAAAGTCCACCTTGTTCAAATCCTACATAACCAGCTGGTGCTCCAATCAGTCTTGAGATTGTATGAGCTTCCATATATTCACTCATATCAAATCTTTCAAAATGAATTCCCAGTTGTGCTGATAACTCTTTGGCTACTTCTGTTTTTCCAACTCCTGTTGGTCCTGTAAATAAGAAGCTTCCAATTGGTTTTTTATCAAGTCCAAGACCTGCTTTATTTCTTTTTATTGATTGAACAATAGTTGTAATTGCATTATCTTGACCAAAAACTCTTTTTTGCATATTTTTTTCTAAAGATTTTAAAAGAGTTAAATCAGATTTTGTTGCACTTCGCTCCGGAATATGTGCCATCTTAGCGATAATACTTTCTACATCTTTTGTAGTAATTGTAATATTACTTGTTGTTTTTGTTTTTAACTCAGTTGCTAAACTTATTTTTTTAGAAGCTCCAACCTCATCAATTACATCAATTGCACAATCTGGTAAAAATCTATCTGTAATATATTTTTTACTTAGTTCAACAGCACTTGTTATTGCACCTTTTGAATATTTTACACCATGATACTCTTCATATTTTGATTTTAAACCTTCTAAAATAGTAATCGAGTCTTCTATTGAGGGTTCATTTACATCAACTTTTGCAAATCTTCTACTTAGTGCTTTATCTTTTGAGAAATCATTTCTAAATTCACTAAAAGTTGTAGCACCAATACATCTTAATTTTCCATTTGCTAACATTGGTTTTAAGATATTTGAAGCATCCATAGCAGATCCTCCAACACTTCCAGCTCCTACAATTGTGTGAATTTCATCAATAAATAAAATTGCATTTGGTATTTTTGCAACTTCTTTTAAAAGCGATTTTAATTTTTTCTCAAAATCACCTCTATATTTTGTTCCTGCAATCATTGAACCCATATCAAGTGAAAATACTTTTGCTTTTAATAAAAATTCTGGAACTCTTTCTTGTGCAATTTCTAAAGCTAAGCCTTCTGCAATTGCTGTTTTACCAACACCTGGTTCACCAACTAAAATAGGATTATTTTTCTTTCTTCTACTTAAAATTTCAATAACCCTTGAAATCTCAGTTTCTCTTCCTATAACTGGATCAATGTCACCTTTTTTTGCAACAGATACTAACTCAGTTGAGTTTTTATCTAATACTTTATTGTCCAAATCATTATCATTTTCTAAACCACTATCTTCATCTGGATCTTTATGGGCAATCTCTTCTAAAATATCAACCCTTTGAATTCCCAATTTTTTTAGTAGATAACTAGCATACGATTTATCATCTCTTAAAATTGCAACAAACATATCTTCAACATTTGCATTTGTTTTTCCACTTGTTTGAACATGTGAAACCATATACTCTATTGTAGAAGTTAATGAGATTGTTTCCATTGGTTCATCTATTATATCCATTGGTAATCTTGGTGTATTTTCATCTATATATTTTTTTATATCATTAAATAATTTATTTGTATCAACACCTAAATCTACAAATAGATTTTCTATTGTTTGGTCATGAATTAACATTAAAAAAATATGTTCTAATGTTAAATATTCATGTTTACTACTTTTTGCATATCCTACAGCTTGGGTAAAAATGCTTCTTAATTCTTTACTTATCATCTTTTATTCTTCTTCCATTATAGCTTTTAAGGGAAAACCTTTTTCTCTTGCCATTGTTTTTACTTGGGCAACTTTTGTTGAAGCTATCTCATATGTATAAGTTCCACACAACTCTTTTCCTTTGTGGTGGATATTCATCATTATTGTTGTTGCTTCATCTACTGATTTTCGAAATACTCTTACTAAAACATCAATTACAAAATCCATTGTTGAAAAATCATCATTCAGTAAAAAAACTTTATATTTTTTTGGCTCTTGTAAATCTATTTCATCTTCTAATTCTATTTCTATTTCATTACTCACTTCAAACCTTTGTTATATTCAATTATTAATGTGCTTATCTTATAATAAAATTACAATAATTAAAATAAAAAATGTTCTAAAATTTATACTATACAATTGTTAATGAAAGATTAGCATACTATTAATACTCTATTTACTCACACAATCTATACTTGCAAATCTAAAATCAAATTTAAATAAAAAGGTATTAAATGAATAACCTAATAAATAACATCAAAAATGAAATGAAGAAAGTTATTGTTGGTCAAGAGGAATTAATTGACTCTTTACTTATAGGACTTATTGCAAATGGACACATTTTAGTGGAAGGTGTTCCAGGCCTTGCAAAAACAACTGCTATTAATGCCCTTGCTCAAGCTTTAGGAATTGATTTTAAAAGAATCCAATTTACTCCTGATTTACTTCCAAGTGATATAACTGGAACTGAAATTTACAATCCTAAAAGTGGTGAATTTTCTATAAAAAAAGGACCAGCTTTTACAAATCTACTTTTAGCAGATGAAATAAATAGAGCACCTGCCAAAGTTCAAGCAGCACTTTTAGAAGTAATGCAAGAGAGACAAATCACTATTTCAGATACAACTTTTAAATCTCCAACTCCATTTTTAGTAATGGCAACAGAAAATCCAGTTGAACAAGAAGGAGCGTATAGACTTCCAGAAGCACAACTTGATAGATTTATGATGAAAGTTTTAGTGGGATACAACACTTTTGATGAAGAGATGGAAATCGTAAATAGAGTTGCAATAAAAGGCTTTGAACAAATTCAAGTTGTTGCAAGTGCTGATGATATTATAAATATGAAAGAGTCATTAAAAGAGATTCATGTTGATAGTGCTGTAAAAAATTACATGACAAAATTAATTTTTGCTACAAGAGATCCAAAAGACTATGATTTACATGAAATTGCTGAATATATAGAGTTTGGAGCAAGTCCAAGAGCTTCTATTGATTTATATAAAGCAAGTATTGCAACAGCTTTGATTAGAGGAAAAGATTATGTAACTCCTTTAGATATCTCTTATGTTTTAAAAGGTGTATTAAGACATAGATTAATTCTTAACTTTAAAGCCAGAGCAAATGGAATTACAACTGATTATATCATTGAAAAAATTATCCAAAAAATAAAAACTCCTTAAGTAAAAGGAACAATAAAATGTATGATAAAGCAAAAGAGATAATAATAAAAGCCAAAACAAATATTTTTAATACAAATCTTGGAAATCAATTAACTTCTCTAAAAGGTGATGGTTTAGATTTTAAAGAGATTAAAGAGTACAACTATGGTGATAATATAAAAAATATCAACTGGAAAGCAACTGCTAAAAGTAGCTCTTTAAAAGTAAATGTATTTGATGAAAGTAGACAATTAAATATCATAGTGGCTTTTTTGATAAATGGAAGTTTACAGTTTGGTTCTGTTAATATGAAACAAGATATTGCAGCTGAAATTATCGCCCTACTTGGCTTTTCTTCTATTTATAATCATGATTTACTTTTTCCTATTTTTTTTAGTAATAAAAGTGAAATATTTTATGAACCAACTTATGATGAGACAATAATGTATAAACTTATCCAAGATGCCTTAGAAATTAAGTGCATAAAAAAAGAGGTAAATTATAAAAAATTTTGTGATTATGTAAATAATACAATGAAACAGCGTTCTGTTATTTTTGTAGTTGGTGATTTTTATGGAGATGTGGATTTAAGTGAAATTGCTTATACAAATGATGTTTATGCATTAATAGTACGAGATAGATTAGAAGAGTATCCTTTATTAAATGGGGAATACGAACTTGTAAATGCTATAAATCTTAAAAGTAGTGAATTTAATATTACTAAAAATGTGGCAAAAAAATATAAAGAACTTTTAGATTTACAAGATGAGCAACTAAAAGAACATTTTCTTAAACACAGAATCACCCATGGAAAAATATACACAGATGATGATATTTTCCTAAGATTATCACAAATCATAAAAGGATAAATGTGGAAGAATTAAAAGATATAAAAGGAATTATAGAAGTTCCTGATTATTCTCTTTGGATTTTATTAAGCATAATTGCTGGTTTATTACTTTGTTTAATCTTTGCAATCTATTATTTTAAAAACAGAAGAAAAAAGAGAAAAAGACTAACATCAAAACAAATTGCAATGAAAAATTTGAAAGAGATAAATTTTGATGATACAAAAGGTGCAGTTTACAGTTTTTGTGAAAATTTCCAATACTTTATAGATGAAAAAAACAAAGAAGCTTTTGAAAAATTACAAAAAGAGTTGGAAATATTTAAATATAAAAAAGAGATAGAAAAACTCTCAGAAGAGCAAATAAACAAAATAAAAAGCATGATAAAGGAAATTAAATGAATTTCTTAAATTATACATTTGAATACCCTTATGCTTTTTTAATCTTAATACTCTTTTTTGTATGTTTAAAATTTTGCAAGACAAAAGGTGTCTCTTTTTATTTTCCTAATATTGCCTTGTTAGAAAAAGCCTCAAAAAGTTCTATGCTTTTAATAAATAGCCTAAAATTTTTAACTATTTTATTTTTAGTTATAGCTTTGAGTTCACCAGTTAAAGAGGATGATGTAAATATTAAAAATGATGAAGGTTATGAAATATCACTTATATTAGATGCCAGTGGTTCAATGATAGAAGCTAATAAATTTACTATTGTAAAAGATATAGTGACAGATTTTGTAAATGAAAGAGAACATGACCGTTTAGGTTTGAGTATTTTTGCAGACTTTGCTTATGTGGCAATTCCTTTGACTTATGATAAAAATAGTATAAAAAGATTATTAAGTAAAATAGAAGTGGGAATCGCAGGGCGTCAAAGAACAGCTTTAAATGAAGCTTTATTTTTAAGCTCAAATCTTTTTAAAACAAGTAAATCAAAAAACAAGATTGCCATACTTTTAACTGATGGAATCGATAACACAAATACAATTCCTTTAGATGTGGCAATTTCTACAGCTAAAAAATATGGAATAAAAGTTTATACAATTGGAGTTGGAACTCCTGGAGATTTTAATCCAGCAGTATTACAAGAAATAGCAAATCAAACAAATGCAAAATACTTTTATGCAGACACAATTCAAGGTTTAAAAGATATATATTCAACAATTAATAAATTAGAAAAAAGTGAAATAAAAGCTGAAAAATATGTGGAAAAAACATATTTCTATCAATACTTTTTAGCTTTAGCAATGCTATTTTTCATGACATATTTTTATATGTCAAATAAGGAGTAAGCATGTTTTATTTTAAAAATATAGAGTTTTTATATCTACTACTTTTGATTATTCCTTTGATTTATCTAATAAGTAAAAGAAAAGAGTTTGTTTTAGGACAATTTTCAGCTGAAGTATTTAAGAAAATAGAGTTTAAAAATAACAGATTCTCAAAAAAAACAAGAGCTATAATATTAATTTTCTCTTTTGTTTGTTTAATTTTTGCACTTGCTAGACCTGTTATGCAAAATGGTGAGATAAAAATAAAGTCAAGTTTTGTGGATATGTTAGTGGCTGTGGATATTTCAAAATCCATGATGGCAGATGATATTTATCCAAATAGATTTGAATTTGAAAAAAATAAACTCTTCTCATTTTTAGATGAGTTAAAAAATATTAGAGTAGCCCTTGTGGGCTTTAGTTCTCAAACTTTTTTGATTTCACCTTTGACTGAAGATTTTAACTCTTTGAAGTTTTTGGTGAAAAATCTAAGATTTGATTATCTAAATCTAAAAGGTACAAATATCAAATCAGTTTTAGAAGTTACAGATGATTTATTAAAAGATGAAAAAAATAAAATTCTTCTACTCTTTACAGATGGTGGAAATGAAGATAATTTTGAAAATGAAATAGCTTATGCAAAAACCCACAATATCACAGTTTATATTTATAATATAGGAACTTTAAATGGTGGAATTATCAAAGATGATAATGAAAATTCTGTTTTAGTAAAACTAAATGAAAATATTAAAAAATTAGCTTTAGATACAAATGGAGCATATTTACAACAATCATTAAATCAAGATGACATAAAACAATTAAGTGAAATTATAAACAATAATTACAAAGCCCAAGAGAGTAAAGAAGATGTTATCAAAGATGAAAAAGAGTTGTTTATTTATCCATTGACTCTAGTAATAATCCTATTTTTTATGGGGATTTTTTCACTTCCAAGGAGAGTATCATGAGAATATTTATAAGTTTACTTTTTATAGCTTTGACTTTTTCATGGGCTTCGGTTTTTGATTTTAAATATTTAGATGATGCAAAAAAAGCTTATGAAAACAAAGATTATGAAAAAGCAGCAGATTATTACTCAAAGGTAAATAGTGATGAAGCAAAATTTAATGAAGCAGACTCTTTATACAAAGCAAAAAAATATGAGGATGCTTTAAAAGCTTATTCATCAATTTCGAATAAAGATTTAGAGTTTGACAAACTTTATAATATGGGAAATTCTTATGCTAATTTAAAAGATACAGATAAAGCCATAAAAAGTTATGAAAATGCTTTAAAAATAAAAGATGATGAAGATGCAAAACATAATTTGGAACTTCTGAAAAAGGAAAAAGAAGAACAAAAGAAAAATCAAGACAATAATCAAGATAACAAAAGTGACCAAAACAAACAAAATGAAGAGAACAAACAACAAAATTCTCAAAATCAAAATCAGGACAAACAACAAAATAAAGAGGATAATCAAAAACAAGAAAATCAACAAAACCCTAGAAATGAGCAAAGTAACGAAAAAAAAGATGAGAGTAAAAAGGAAAATCAACAAGAGCCTGAACAAAAAAATAAAAATGAACAAGAAGAGCAAAAACAAACACAAGCTTCCGAAACACCACAAAAAGAACAAACAATTAGTAATATGGAAGAGAGAAAATGGCAAAAACTTTTAAATGATAGAGAGATAAATACACTTTTACTTCCATTAACAAAAGGAGATAACAATGAAAAACAACCTTGGTAAAATATTTATATTTTGTACATTTTTGTTAAGTGCCTTATTTGCAGATGTTAAACTAAGCATAAATACACCTGCAATTTATGCAGGTGAAATGGCTAGTTTTACAATCACATCCGATGGTGATGATATTAAATTTCCAACAATTAATAGTATTGATTCTTACAATATTGAAGGAAGTTCTTCATCTTCTTCAACAACAATTATTAATGGAAATTATTCTAGAAAAATATCAAGAACTTACAGTTTTTCCCCAACAAAAGATGTGACAATTCCCTCTTTTGAAATAGAAGCAGATGGAAAAACATACAAAACAGAAGCTCAGAAAATTTCTGTATTACAACCAAGCGCTAGCAAAGATGGTGAAAACTTTGTAATTGAAGTAAAAGCAGATAAACAAGATGTAAAAGTTGGGGAATCAATAAATCTAACTGTTTTATTTAAATATAAAATTGATTCAAAAATAGATAAACTCCAGCTTTCTGAGCCAAAACTTGAGAACTTTTGGATAAAAAAAGTTGATGATGTTGAAAAAACTAGTGAAAAAGATTACATCGTATTTAAACAAAAATATCTTTTATTCCCTCAAAAATCAGGGGAATATGACCTTAGTTCTCTAGAAGCTGATATTGGAAAAATTGTAAAAGAGAGAATTCCTAATGATATATTAGATGACC
>JBBRXF010000096.1:0-9071 GCA_038248665.1 Campylobacterales bacterium
AAACATGCATCTCGAACACTACTTAAAAAAGGAGATAAGCAGATTTTGGACTTGTTTGATTTTTCTAAATCACATCATATAAATATCACAGATTTTTGTTATGATAAAAGTGTAAAGATAGATGAAAATTTGGCTTTTTCATTTGAGATAAATTCAAGTGAAAGTATTGGAAATGTTCGACTTGAATATGTGATTTATTATCTAAAATCAAATAATATTCATAATAAAAAAGTTTTTATGATAAGTCAAAATGAGATAAAATCAAATAAAAAAAGATTTGAAAAAAAACAGAGTTTTAAAAATATGACAACACGAAAACACTATTTAGGAAAGCATTTTATTGCTATTTTAATAAATGGCGTTGAAGTTTTAAAAGAGGAATTTTATTTAAATGACACCAGCAATTGATTTACTTAAAAAAAACAAATGTGACTTTAAAATACATAAATATGACCACGACCCAGCTTGTACAAATTTCGGTGATGAAGCGGTAGAAAAATTAGGTTTAGATGCTAATCAAGTTTATAAAACTTTACTTGTGGAACTCGCTCCAAAAGAGTTAGCAGTTTGTGTTTTACCTGTTTCAAATCAGTTGAGTTTAAAAGATGTGGCTGCTGCTTTTGGTGTTAAAAAAGCTCTAATGGCTAACAAAGATGAAGCTCAAAAAGTAACTGGTTATTTACTTGGTGGAATCTCACCTTTGGGACAAAAAAAGAGATTAAAAACTGTACTTGATGAAAGTGTTAAAAACTTTGAAACTATCTTTATTAGTGGTGGAAAACGTGGCCTTGATATTGAAGTTAAACCTTGCGATTTAGAAAAATTATTAAGTGCAAAAATATATAAAGTTACAGTTTGACTATAATAAATCTTTTTAGAAAATCAGAGGATTTTTTTAACGCTAGATTTAAGACATTAAAGGTAGTATATTACTAAAGACTATTTTCAAAGGATTTAGAATATGGCTACTCAAGATATTAATGCAATATGTTCACAAATTTTAACAAGTGATGATTTGATAGTTAGTGAAGAACTATTTAAACAAGTGTTACATGAAGGTGTTGTTACAAAAATTTTAGATAATAAAAATACAAAATACATCAAAATTTTTTCAAAAGAACAACTTTTTTTATCTTGTATAACACCACTTTTACATACTTTAGGTTTTGAAATAATAGATGAAGTAACTTACAATGTAATGAATAAAAAAGATTTAATTTACATCTCTAGATTTAATCTAAATATTACAGATATTGAAAAACTAGAAGTTGCAAAACAAAATATTGAAGATATTATTACTCATTCGTTAATAGATAGAACAATCAAACCTTCTAAAACTTTTTCTTTAGTTTATCAAGAAAATTTTGACCTTAGAAAAATATATATTTTAAGAGCATTTATTGCTTATATTGGACAAGCTGTTTTAACTGTTAATACAATGGCTATTTTAAATACTTTAACAACTCATCACTCTATTACTGCTTTGTTTGTAGAGTATTTTTTAACAAAATTTGATCCTAAAATAGAACAAAAAGAAAAGTTATTAGAAAAAATTGAAGAGAAAATAAAAGAGAAAATAAAACTTGTTCCTCAAATCTTAGATGACAAAATCTTAAATATTATGGTGTTATTTTTAAAATCTCTTTTAAGAACAAACTACTTTTTAGAAAAAGAGACTCTATCTTTTAAAATTGATACAAAAACATTTGGAAAAGATTTAAAAGGATTACAGCCAAATATTGAAAACTTTATTTACCATAGGGATTTTTATGGAATTCATTTAAGAATGACAAAGGTTTCAAGGGGAGGGCTTCGATGGTCTGATAGACATGATGACTATCGACAAGAGATAAAATCTTTGATGATTACTCAAGAGGGGAAAAATTCTATTATTATTCCAAGTGGAGCAAAGGGTGGATTTGTAATAAATAAAGATTCAAGTGGAGTTTCAAAAGAGTATTTCAAAGAAATTTATACTTTATTTATCAATGCAAATCTTGATTTGGTTGATAATATGATTGATGGAAAAATTGTAAAAAATCCTGATGTTGTTTGTTATGATGGTGATGATGCATATTTTGTTGTTGCTGCTGATAAGGGAACTGCTGCCATGAGTGATGTTGCAAATGCTATTGCTATTGGAAGAAATTATTGGTTAGGGGATGCTTTTGCAAGTGGTGGAAGTAATGGTTTTGGACATAAAGATTTAGGAATTACGGCAAAGGGAGCAATGATTTCAACACAAAGATTTTTCATAGAAGAGGGTATTGATATTCATAAACAAGAGATTTCAGTTGTTGGAATTGGTTCTATGAGTGGGGATGTTTTTGGAAATGGAATGATGGAATCTGAGAAATTCAAACTTCTTGGGGCAATTTCACAAAAAGAGATTTTTATTGACCCAAATCCTGATTTAGAAAAATCATATTTAGAGAGAAAAAGACTTTTTGAATCAAAAGATGGTGGTTGGGAAAATTATGATTTATCTTTGATTTCACAAGGTGGTGGAGTTTTTAAAAGAAGTGATAAACAAATTGAATTAACTCCTCAAATCCAAGAACTTATAAAATGCACTAAAAAAACAATTTCAGGGGAAGAGCTTTGTAGAAAACTTCTAACATTAGATGTAGATTTATTATTTAATGGTGGAGTTGGAACTTATGTAAAAGCTAGTGATGAAAATAGTCTTGATTTAGGTGATAAACAAAATGAAGCAGTTAGAGTTGATGCAAGTGATTTAAAAGCAAAAATTGTTTGTGAGGGTGGAAATTTAGGTTTCACTCAAAAAGCAAGAATTGAATTTGCTCTAAATGGTGGAAGAATAAATCTTGATGCTATTGATAATGCAGCGGGAGTTAATACATCTGACCATGAAGTAAACTTAAAAATTTTGTTAAATATCATTAAAAATCAAGGTATTTTAAATGAAAAACAAACAAACGAAACTCTGCACTCTTTAACACAAGCTGTTGTGCAATTAGTTCTAAGAAGTAACTATGACCAAGCTTGTATGATTTCAATTGATGAGCAGTTTTCAAGAAAATATCCAAATGATTATTTAAAATCTATTGAAGTTTTAGAAAACGAAGTTGAGGCATTTAATAGAAGAGATTTTTATATTCCTAAAAATGAAAACATAAGTGATATTGTTGATATTAATGGCTCAATCGTGCGACCTGTTTTAGGTTCATTGTTATCATATTGTAAAATATTTATTAAAAAAATATTATTAGAATCAGCCCTTATTGATGAAGCTTTTTGCCAACAATATCTATTCAGATATTTTCCAAAAACATTTGTTGGAGCTTATGAGCAACAAATTGCAAATCATCCACTAAAAAAAGAGATAATTGCAACTATGATGGCTGATATTGTGATAAATCATCAAGGAATTACTTTTATTTCTGATTATGCAAAACTTGGAAATGATAAATTTTTACTAAAAATAAAATCATATTTAGTTTTAAAATTACTATTTGGTTCAAAAGAAATTAGAGAAAAAATCTATGCTCAAGATGCAATTATGCCAATAGATGAGCAATATAAATTAATAAATAAACTTGAATATGTTTTATATGCTAGTACAAAATGGATGGTTAAATATCTTCAAAAAAATCAGTTAGATTCTGTTCATATACTTGACCATAAAGCTGAACTATTTGCACTTTTATCAGAAGTTCATAATGAAAAAGTCGAAGTTATCATTGAAGGTGATGAAGAGTTTAATAAATTTTATAGTGTAATTGATTATTTAAGATTTGCAATTGCTGCAATTATTATTAAAGAGAACACTCCACACTCATTTAAAGACGTTATTGTGTTGTTTTATTCATTAATCCATGAGTTTAATATCCTAGATATTATCGTGGCTTTAAATAGGGTTAAAATAGCTAATTCAACTGATATGGCTTTAAGAAATCAAGTTTTACAATTTGTTGAATATATTGTTGTTCACTATACAAAAAAAATATTAGATTTCCAAAGGGTAAATGAAGCTCCTGATGTTGCATTTGCTAATTTTATTGCTAATGAAAAACAAGTATTTTTCAAAATAAGAGACCATTTAGACACATTTATGGTAAAAGAGAACAAAGATATAAAAGATATTGCTGTTACTGTTAATCAGTTAATGGTATCATTAATATAAATTTTGTATAGTCACAAAAATAAAAAGGATTTTTTATGAGTAAATTAAATAAGGGTGAACCTAGTTTAGAAAAAATTGATGATTACAATGGTAATGAATCTAAACAAAAAAGAAATACTGTAAGATTTGTGGTGATTTTTTGTTTAATTATTGGTGGAATTTTTGCTTATTTAAAAACTACTTCTGTTCCAACTGATTATGTAGGAACACAAGAACAATCTGATATTAAAAAATAAAAAGGGAAATATTTATGAAAAAAAGTTTGGTAGTAATTTCATTAGTAGCAGGTTTAACATCTGTATTAACTGCAAATGAATTTGATACAAAAATATCTGTTGGTGCAACTGCTGCAAAAATAGATGGAGATAGTTATACACAATATGGTATTGGATATACATCAAATACTAGAGTAGATAATGGAATTATTTTAGGTTTTGGAAACAGTTTATCTTATGGTAGCGCAAAAAATGGTGTTGAAGTAATTAGTGCTGATATGGATTTAAGAGCTGGTTATGAAATAATTGAGAATTTAACTGGTTTCGCACTTGGTACTGGTGTTGCTCAAAGTGTTGATAGTGGCTCAGCATTAGGTCTTGGATATGGTGGTTCTTTAGAGTATAGACTTACTTCAAATGTATCACTTGAGGGAAGTTATAAAACTGTAGATATGTATGATTCTCCAAGAGATTATACTTATGACACATCAAAACTTGCAATAAAGTTCAACTACTAAAAGTTGAACTTTATGTTAATACCCTTAAACAGCTACCACCAAAACACAAAACACTCATATAATTCAATACGAACAAATCCAAATAGAGTAGATTGGAATAATCCTCCAAATAAATTTAAATTTTATTCAAAAGATTATAAAAGAGTTCATTTAAACTCAGAAAATAAAAACTATAATTTTTTGTATTTAATTAGTGGAATAAGTGCTAAAAAAACTTATCCTGGTGTTGAATATTATTTAAGAGTAAATCCAAGTGCTGGAGCTTTATATCCAAATGAAGTCTATTTTCAAGTGCGAAATGTGGATGGTTTTGAAGATGGAATTTATCATTTAGAAGTTGGAAGTTCAAGTGCAGTGTTACTTTATAAACTTGAACCTAATGAAGGAATAGAAAATCTTTTAAACCTATCGTATAGTGTAGATGGTTTTATGTTTTTTATTTCATCAATATATTTTAGGTCTTCATGGAAATATAAAAATAGGGCGTTTAGATATTGTTTATTGGATGCTGGACATTTAATTGGAACAATGGAATCTAGCTCTTATTTATTTGATAAGAATTTTGAGATTTTATATGATTTTTCAAAAGAGAAATTAAATGAGTTTTTTAGCTTTGATGAGAAAGAGTTTTTTACTTCTATTGTGATTTTTGGAGATAAAAAAGAGTCTAAAAGAGAGAGTTTTTCCTTAGAACTTCCAACTTTAGATGGAGCAAGTTATGTTGATGAAAATATCTGTTTTTTTGAAAAAAATGAGATGGTTGAAATTGCTTATAAAGATAGTTTAAAAATCTGTGATAAAAAAGCTCAAGAAAAAAAAGCTGTTTTTAATTTCCAAAAACAAAAACTTCAAGATACAATTTTTAAAAGAAGATCAATACGAGAGTTTACAAAACAAAGTATCTCTAAACTTGAATTTGAATCAATAATGGGTGTTGTAAATCAAACAATAAAAAGTGATTGTGATGAGCAAGTTGATATTTATTACACTATAAATAGAGTTGAAGGAATGATTTTAGGTTTATATAAAAATGGTGAACTCCTTAAAACTGGGGATTTTTCTTCAAAAGCTGGATATTTATGCCTAGAGCAAGATTTAGGAAAATCAAGTGCAGTTACTTTTTTTCTAACATCAAAAGCTAAAAACTATCAAGAGCTGTATCAAAAAGCTGGACTTCTTGGACATAGATTATATATTGCTTCAAACTATTTAGATATTGGTTGTAGTGGAATAGGGGCTTATTATGATGATGAAGTTTGTGAGTTTATAGAAGAAAATACAATGGTACTGTACGCTTTAGCTATTGGAAACTAAAGTTTATCTCTTATTCAAAAGAGATAAACTTGCCACTTGGTTTTCCAATGTGATAACCTTGATAATAATCGATTTCTAACTCATCTAAAATCTCAACTATCTCTTGATTTTCCACAAATTCTGCAATTGTATGTATTTTTAACTCTTTTGCTAAAGTTACAATACTATTTACAAAAGCTCTATCTTTTTCATCCTTGTTTATATTTATAATGAAATCACCATCAATTTTTACATAATCAATTGGGAATTTCTTAATATAGTGGAATGATGAGAATCCTGAACCAAAGTCATCAATGGCAAATTTATAACCATCGGCTTTTAGATTATGTACGAATTTTTCCAATAAAGAGAAGTTTTTAACTGTTTCTCGCTCCGTGATTTCAAATACAATTTTTTCCCTTTGAATATCATATTTATTAACAAAACCATTTATTTTATTGATAAAATCTCCAACAATTAATGATTTTGGAGATAAGTTAATAAATAAAATTCCCTCATATTGTGTTCGTTGAATCTCTTTAAAGGCTTTTTCAATAACCATTAAATCCATAGTATTTATAAGCCCTCTTGCTTCTGCAATTTCAATAAATTCAAAAGCAGAAACAATTCTTCCATCTTGATTTATTCTCATTAGTAGTTCATGAATAACCAAATCATTTTTTGAATTAGCTGGTTTTATTGGTTGGAAATAAGGATAAATTTCATCATTTTCAATTGCTCTAATTAAAAGAGAAGATTTTTCTTGATTTGTTTTTAAAATATTAGAAACATCATTTTCATTTGGAATTTTTATAGAGTTTTTACCCTCTTCTTTTGCTTGATACATCATTGAATCTGCAATTATAAACATATCTTTTTGCGATAGAGTGTGAGTTGGATAAACACAAATACCAACAGAAATAGTAATACCAACTCTTGAACCATCTGGCGCAATAAGTTTTTCACTCTCAATTCTTTTTGAGATTCTATTTGCAACTGTTAGTGCTCCATTTTCATCACATTCAGGAAGTATAATTGTAAATTCATCACCACCATATCTTGCAACAATATCTTCATCTCTTTTTTCTTCTTCAAGAATATTTGCAACTGTTTGTAAGAATTTATCCCCAAATGCATGACCAAAGTTATCATTAATAGGTTTGAAATTATCACAATCAATAACCATTAAAGCAAATGGATATTCATGTTTTGCAGCTCTTTTTATTTCATAAGCCATCATGTCATTAAATACTCTTTGATTAAATAAATCAGTTAATGGGTCACGTGCAGCGTAATATTCTAAATCTTGAGTATATTTATGAATAGCTTTTACTGAACCTACAAGATTTGCCATAGTTGTTAAAATTGAGTCAATTACAATGTATCTAACTGGATCACTTGCAAAAACAGATTGTAAACCAATTCCTACAATTCCTCCAATTTTTGGAGTATCTAAAAATAGAGATTTTGAACGATACTCAATCTCTTCTTTCACTAAGTCATTTAAGCAATTATTTCTATCTGCAACAACATGTTTTATTGTAAAATCAGTCATCTCTTTGAAATAATCAGACTCTTTTATTGTTTTATTTATATAATCATCAAAAACCTCTTTTTGATGCTCTTTTGGCATTCCTAACCAGAAAATATCAACTTCAAATTGATCTTCTCCAACTCTAAAAATAGTCATTAAAGTATAAGTCTCCATGATTTTATTTATCTCTATTAACAAATCACAAATATACTCTCGCCAATCTTTTACCACATCAGAAGTGATAATAAATTTATCTAAAAGTTTAATTTCAAACTCTAATAGCTCTTTATCTACTGCAACTATTTTTAATTTTTCAGCCATTAAATCTACATTCTCAACAATTTCATTAAACTCTTTGAAATATAAATCAATATTTTTTGAATCAAATTCTTTAAAGTCTTGTACAGAATTAATACTTCTAACTTTATCATTAAAAAGTGATAGACTTGATAATATCTGTCTTGTTGTGTATCTTGTTGATAAAAAAGCAAGAATATAAAATATAGGAATTATTATCAGAAAAAATGCAATATATTGATATTTTGATTCTGTAAAAATTGAATTTAAATCTTGTTTTACTTCTAGTGCTCCTAGAACGTCACCAACTTGAACATTTACGTGACAAGCTTTACAATCATTGGTAGCTTTTAATGGCATAATATTTCTTACAATATTATTTTGAAAATCATCAAGTTTTTCTATTTTTCCATTTAAAATATCAACAAGAGTTGAATCTTTTGCTTTTTCTTCAATATCACCAAAAAGTTGTCTTACTTTATCTCCTCGGTAAATATTTATTTCATAATTACTACTTTCAAAGTTTTTTTCTAAAGATTGAGTAAATAGTTTTACATCATCTTTGCTCCATCCTTTTCTCATTACTTGATACATTGAAGAAAAAACTTGATTTGATATTGCATCAGAATGTTTCAAAGCTTCCTGTTTTGTAAGTGTTGTATGAAGATAAGTACTGAAAATAAAGCAAATTAAAAAGATTAATGTAACTAATATTATCTGTCTTGAAAAGATATAGTTTTTGAAAGTTTTTATCATATTATAAATCCTAAAAAAGTTGATTTAGAAATATTAGCGAAAAAAAGTTGATTATATATATAAATTATCTAAAAATATTATTAATTTATAAAAAAGCTTATAAAATGAGGAAATAATAATTATTAATTAATAAAAATGGGAATTAAACCCATCTTTATTAATCTTGTGGAGTATTAACCATCCAAATTGAAAAAATATCTAAATAATTCCAAAAAGATTGTTTTAAATCATCTGGTATTTCAATTGGTTCTAGAACTTTGATATAAGATTCAAGCCAAATCATTCTAGCTTCTGAAGTAATTTTAAAAGCA
>JBBRXF010000097.1:0-8867 GCA_038248665.1 Campylobacterales bacterium
GCCAACAGAGGCTCCAACAGAGGCTCCAACAGAGGCTCCAACAGAGGCTCCAACAGAGGCTCCAACAGAGGCTCCAACTGAGGAACCAACTGAGGAACCAACTGAAGAACCAAAAGAGAAATCTGAAAAAGAGAAATCTGAAAAAGAGAAATCTGAAAAAGAGAAATCTGAAAAAGAGAAATCTGAAAAAGAAGAACCAAAAGACAAGTCTGGAAAAGAAGAACCAAAAGACAAGTCTGGAAAAGAAGAACCAAAAGAGAAATCTGAAAAAGAGAAATCTGAAAAAGAAGAACCAAAAGACAAGTCTGAAAAAGAAGAACCAAAAGACAAGTCTGGAAAAGAAGAACCAAAAGACAAGTCTGGAAAAGATGACAACAAAGACAAGTCTGGAAAAGAAAAATCTGGAAAAGATGAACATAAAGAATCAGCTAATGTTAATCATTTAGTAATTGCTGCTGAAAACAATGGTCATGGAAATGGAGATCAAGATGCTCCTGGAAATTCAGAGTCACATAATAACGCTGAAAATAGTGAAAACTCTGGTAATGGTAATTCTGGAAACAGTAGCAAAAAAGATGATGACTCTTCTTCAACAAAAGGTAATAATGGTCATGGAAATGGAGACCAAGATGCTCCTGGAAATTCAGAGTCACATAATAACGCTGAAAATAGTGAAAACTCTGGTAATGGTAATTCTGGAAATAGTAGTCATGAAGATACTACTACTTCTACAAAAGATAATAATGGATTTGGAAATGGTGATCAAGATGCTCCTGGAAATTCAGCTTCTAATAACAACGCTGAAAATAGTGAGCAATCTGGAAATACAAACTCATCAGGTTCAGAACAAAATGAGTTAGGTGATCCACATATTTTAGATTTTAATAACAAAGGTAAAATAGAATTAGATTTAGATAATATCCCAGACAATACAGTTATTGATATGGATAATAATAAATCTAATAGTTTAGATATAAACCTTGATGATTTACTTCAAGATAAAGATTCAGGGATGATTACAATTCTTGGAGATAATAAAGATGAAGTAACTATTTCTGGTAATACAGAAGGATTTGAGAAATCTTCAACAGTTGATAGTCAAGGTAATGCTTTTGATGTTCTATCAAATGGAAATTTAACTATCATGATAGAAAATGGTCTATTAGATGATGGAAATAATGGTGCAGATGGACATGGACATTAATTTAAAATAAAAATGTATAGAGATTTTTCTCTATACATTAAAAAAGTGGTTTATAAATCGTGAATAAATATGAAATAATTAAAGAACTTGGTTCAGGTGTAGGTACTATTGTTAATTTATGTAAAAGTAATGACAAAAATTGTGTTATAAAAGAATTAACTAATACAAAATATTATGATAATTTAGAAGATGAATTAAATATTTTATCAGCAATCCCAAAACACAATCATATTATTAATGTTCAAAATAGTTTTATTTTTGACAAAAAAATATATATCGAATATGAATATTGTAAAGATGGTGATTTATACGATTTCATTAAGCAAAAGGGTACATTAGATGAAACAAAAGCCCTTTTATTACTCTCTCAAATAAGCTCTGCTTTAATACATGCTAAAAATTCTGGATTTTATCATTGTGATATTAAACCTGAAAATATTTTACTAAGAAATGATAATGAATTTGTAATCTCTGATTGGGATTTAGCAAAAAGCACAAACACAAATAGTATTAGTTTAAATCATGGTTCAACACTAACAATGGCACCTGAAATTATCTTAGGAGAACTTAGTGAAAACTCGGATGTTTATTCTCTTGGTTGTTTGTTATATTTTTGTCTATTTGGAAAAAGAGTTTTTGATTTAAAAACGTCAACACCACAATATGAAAGAGTATTAACCCATTTAGAAACTAAGTTTATCTTACCACAAAATAATCTATCTATTAATTTTCAAAAACTACTTATCTCAATGTTAAATAAAAATCCTAAAAGAAGAGCATCTTTAGAAGATATTTATAGTTTTTTAAACAAAAAAGAGTTTCTTTTAAAAGATGATACTTTAGATGTTTATGACTCTTTATCTGATTTTATATGCGATAAAAGAGTTGAGGAGAATAAAAAAATATCATTAAATAAATTCAATAGATATAAAAAAGAGTATGAAGAGAATAAAAATGAGACATCAAAAAACTCAATGTTATCTCATTTAATTATTCTTGCATATTTAAAAGATAAAGATAGTCAAACAACTCTCTCTTCATATTACAAAGATGGAATATTAATAAAAAAAGATTCAAAAAAAGAAGATACTTGGAAATCAAAAGCGCTAGGATTTGAGCCAATATTAGGAAAAAGAATCTTTATAAGTTTGGCTGCTTATTGTGATGAGATGTTAGAATTTACACTAAAAAGTGCTTATAAACACGCTAAGAATAAAGATAATATCTTTTTTGGTGTTGTTGATCAAAATTATGAAAATCAAAGGGAACGATTTCAAACTTTAGATTTTTCAAAACAGATTAGATATTGTCACACTTTTCCAAATGATACACTTGGTGTCTCTTGGGCTAGACATTTAGTTTTTTCTCTTTATGATAATGAAGAGTATTTTTTACAAGTTGATTCACACACTTATTTTGAAAAAAATTGGGATGAAAATCTTATTAATCAATATAAAACCCTATTAAAAAAATCTCAAAAACCAATTATTTCCACTTATCCTTATGGCTTTAATATTGATGAAAATGGCAATGTTGTTTTTAAAAAACCTAGCGGAAAATCTATTTTAGTATTAAGACCAAAAGAAGAGTGTATTTTAAGCCAAGACAGTTTTGTCTTACAATTTAGAGCCCAACACATAACATCAGATGAAGCAATTGCTGGATGTCATATTGCAGCTGGTTTTTTATTTGCAAAAGGCGATTTTATAGAAGAGATACCATATGACCCATATTTATATTTTCATGGGGAAGAACAAAGTTTAGCCCTACGAGCTTATACTAAAGGTTGGGATATTTATCATCCAACATGGATACCGTTATATCATTTATATAAAAATATGGATACCTCTTATAATACTCATCATTGGCATGGTGAAGTTTCTAAACAAAGAGATTTAGATTGGACACATTTACAACAAAGGTCAAAAGAGAGACTAAAAAAACTAATTAAAGGTGAATTAAACAACAGCACTTATGGATTAGGCACAACAAGAAGCATGGAAGAGTATATTGAGTTTAGTGGAATAGATTATTTTAAGCACACCATTAAAAATAGTGAAAAAGCTTAAGAGTCTGAAAACAAGTAAATAAAACAACTTCCTTTATTTACTTGTGATTCTACTTCAATATCAACTCTATTTTTAACACAGATATTTTTTACAATACTAAGCCCTATTCCAAAACCACCTGTAATTTTGTCACCCCTATAATATCGCTCAAAGATTTTTGATTTATCTTTTATTCCAATTCCCTCATCTTTAAACATAAGTTTGATTTTATTCTCTTCTTTTTGCAAAGATATTTCAATATTTGAGCTATCTTTTGAGTATTTGATTGCATTTGAGATATTATTATCAATGATTCTATAAAGCTCTAATTCATTAAAAATAATATGAACATCACTTTGAATATTTTTTGAAAACTTGATGTTTTTTGAAATTACCAAGTCATTAAAAAACTCTATTCTTCTTTCTAAAAAGAGTGAAAAATCTATATCTTTTTTTTCATCTTTTACTATATTTTGTTGCATGTAATACTCTAAATCTTCATAAATAACTGTCATATTTTTTAAAGCTGATTTTATTCGTAAGATATATTTATCATTTTTAAGTCGCATTTGTAGCATATCAACATTAATTCGGGCAACTCCAATGGGAGTTTTTAACTCATGCATAGCATCTTTTAGGAAATCATCTAAGTATTGATTTAATCTTTTGTATGGTTCAATACTTTGTTTGATAATAAAAAGTAGAACTATTCTCTTTTTCAAAAGAGTTTATTTTTGAAATAACTGAAAAAGCATGATTTTTTAAATCCATTTTATCTTTTATATTTTGATTTTCAAAGGAAGCATCAAGATAAAAATATATTGGAATAAAAGCTATTAATAGAGTTAATATAACTTGAATAACAATAAATTTAATCTCATATTTATTACTTATCAATTTTGTATCCCACAAATCGTTTAGTTTTTATAAAATCTTTACAGGTTTTTTCTCTAATTCTTTTTATGCACATTCTAATATCAGAATATGAAATATCTTTATTTTCCCAGATTCTTTCATGTAAAGTCTCAATTGAGACAAAAAAACCTCTATTTTGAACTAAATAAGAGACAAGTTCACTCTCTTTGAAACTCAAATCAATTTGCTCTTTTTCTTTATACAAAATATTTTTTTTCACATCAAATTTGTAGTTTGGTGGAATTTCTATATTATCATCCAAAGTTTTAAAACAACTATTTTTAATTAACTGTTCTATTCTAAATTTTAGTTCAATCAAATCAAATGGTTTTCTAATATAATCATTACAACCTAAATCATAACCACGACTTAGATTTGTTATATCTGTCAAAGAAGTAAGTATTATAATTGGTGTATTCAAGCCCTCTTTTCTAATAGTTTCAACCAATGTAAAACCATCCATTCCAGGAACTCTAATATCTAAAAGAAGTAAATCATAACTATTTGTAAAAACAGCATCTAAAGCATCATCACCATTTTCAAAATCATCTACAATAAAATCAAGTTCTTGTAAAAACTCTTTTATGGATACCTTATATAAATAATCATCTTCAAGTAGTAGAATTTTCATTTTTTCACTTTATAATAATCTCTTTTTTCTCTTTTAAAAGATGGTTTTTAAAATTTGTATCTTTTGTATTTATTTCACCCATATATTCGTATTTTGGCAGATAATTAAAGTTCTGTTCATTTTTATCAAAAGAAATCATCAAAACACCCACACTTTTTGAATCAATATCACCTAAAGGAATTTGTGTAATGATTTTATTCTTATTTTTATAATAAAACTGTTCATTTGACAAATACTCTTTATTTAAAGCAAGATAATCATAAAACTTTTTATCATAATCATTTTGAATGACCACAAAATCATCCAACATATTGTACTCTTGATAATAAGTAGCAATTGGTAAATACTCTTTTTTCAAAAGTGCAATAACATCTATTCCCATATATTTTAACCTATTTTTCAAGTCACTATAATCAACAATAACTTCAATACTTCCAATATATTCCTCTTTTTGATTAAAAATTGGCGAAATTGCCTTTATATTAAATCTTTTCCCAAGTTCATTTGATACAAAAGGTTCTTGGGTCTCTTTTACTTTTACAATTCCTTTTCTAAAACTCTCCAAACTCAATCCCATATCTTTGTCTTCCCAACTTCGTACAAAAACTTTTAAATCTTTTGTATGAACTTGAATTTGCATATTATTTATATTTGTGTAGTTTTTTATATTTTCAAGGGAAGATAAAAGCTCTTTTTTCAACTCATTTGGTTTATTTTTTTCTAAAAAACTAATGACATTTTGATTCTTAGAAAATAATATAGCCAAAGACAAAGCATGATTTTTTTGATTTGTTAATTCATTTTGTACAATTTCAACTCTATTTGAAACCAAAATATCAACTTGATTTTGTTCTACTTTATTGTTGTATTTATATAAAAAATATAATAGTGTTATAAAAATGATAATAAAAGATAAGATAAACTTTTTGTATGTTTTATTCATGGGTAATTTTAACTAATAAAAAGAGAATACGTATAAGGTATTCTCTTTTTTTACTTTATTTTATGAATTTTCCAAAAGGACCTACTTGGTTCTCTTTTGTTTCAATATTTGGTCTATAAACATCAGGAGCTTTTACATCTTCTAATGGGAAATCTTTTATTCTATCAGCTTTATCAGGTCTGAAATTTGAATCCATATTGATAAATGCAGCTACGTTATAAGCCTCTTCATCTGTTAAAATTGGAGCTTCTTTTGTTGCACCTAAAGGCATATTACTTTTTATAAAGTCAGCAGCTTTTAGAACTCTGTACATTCCAGCACCTTTATTATAAGAATCTTTACCCCATAATGGTGGATATAAATATCCATTTGCCTTACCTTCATTTTTTACACCCTCACCATTTGCACCATGACATGAAGCACATTGTTGTTCATAAACAACTTTACCTTTTACAGGATCAGCAGCTTGAGTTTTAATCATTTTTCTATCTATAGGACTTAAACCTCTACCTTCAAGTTTATCAACTCCAGCAACTGGATAACCTTGACTTAACCAATACATATAAGTTTCAATAGCTTTCATTTCTTTACTATCAAGTGGTAATCTTTTACCATTCATACTTCTTTCCATACAACCATTGATTCTATCTGCAAGAGTACCTATACCATTACCCCTTGCTCCATATTGTGGAAAGGCAGCAAAAATTCCAATATATGGTGAAGAATAAGGTTTTGTTCCAGCATCTAAGTGACAACTTTGGCAATTTAAATTATTACCAGCATATCTCATTTTTGTGTCCTTAACTTCAGGACCTATGTATTTTGAAGTGTGAACAACAAGTTCTTTTCCATATTTTACTAAATCTCCAAATTCATTATTTGGAATGTTATTTTCATCTGGAATTTTATACTCTAATTTTGCATCGGATTTATATCCATTGTCAGAATGTTCTTTTAAAACTTTTGCATCAAATGCAAATGAAGAGCTAACACATAAAGCAGATAATGTAACTGCAGCGATAATCTTTTTCATAAATAATTTTCCCCCTACTATTTAATTAGGAAAACTATAACACTTGTATATAACTTGAAAGTAACAAATTGTTATTTGCTACTTTTTTATTTTTTAATTATCAATACGCAATTATTACATATATTTATATACTCTTTTTCATCGGTAGTACATACAACGCATGGATTTTTACTACTAATATTTCTTCTAATTTTACTGTCATCACAAAATTTATTAGCAACATATGTTACATTTTGTGAAGGATCAGAACATAATCTTTCCAAAACTCTTTTTGGTACCGATGAATTTTTTGCAACACTTCTTCTTACAGAAATATGTGTTGATTCAGCTAATTGTTTTAAGATGTTTTCATCTTTTGTCATTTTTGCTAAAATTATTTGTTCCTGTTCAATCATATTTGTTAAATACATATTTATCTCTCCTGATAATATTTGTAAAATAATACAAAAGAAAAGGTTGCATTTTAATTACATTTATTCTAAATAATTTTTTATAAGCATTATTTAATAATAGTTATTTTACAAGAATCACTATTATTTGGTATTTATAATAGTGATTCATGAAATTAGAAATATAATATTTCAAATAAATAATTACATATTTTAATTATTTAATCTTTTTATTTTATATATCTTTTCAAAAAATTTATTAATTTAATCATTTCTAAGGCAAAGCACCCATCAAAATTCCATTTTCTCCTGTCCAATTCTATAAAGCGAAAAATCATACTTTATAGGGTCAAACTCATCAAACTCTTTTAGTTTCTCCGTTATCATCAATGCTGATTTTAAATCATAACTTTGTCTATCCAATAAACCCAATTTTTGTGATACTTTAAAAGTATGGGTATCAAGTGGAAGTATCAAATCTTTTTTATTTATGCCTTTCCAAAGCCCTAAATCAAGATTATCATCTCGCACCATCCAACGCAAAAACATATTCCATCTTTTGTATGGAGCATTTCCTAACTCTTTTATAAGTCCTTGCTTATCCCTTTTAAATGGGCTTGAGATTAAAAATGTGAAACCTTGTGATTTGTGATTTGTTGTGTTGTGAATTTTTTGAATTAAAGCATCAATACCTTCTAAAATTGAGTTCTCTTTTTTGTAGGCATTTACAAATATTGAGTTTAAACTATCTTCATTTTTTAGTCGTTTAAAGGTTTTAAATACTGTTTTTATATCTTGGGCATTTTGAAATCTATAATAGTGATTATTTAGTTCTTTATCAATTATCTCATCACTTTTTTCAAGTAGTGAGAAATCCAAACTATCTAAAAACTTCACAATCAATTTTGCATTTCCATAGGCAAATAAAGCACATAAAAGGATAATAAATTCATCATCATATCTACTTGCTACCATTAAGGGGTCTGGTTTGTCGTAGTTTAGTTCGGTGTTATTATTTCTTTGAGATACTTCCTTGTCTAAAAGCTCTTTTATCTTTTTATCTTCTGTTGTCATAATTTCCTATTTTTAATAAAATTTTCTATATCTTGCTCTATTTTTTCATAGGCTGTATCTGCATTTTCATAATAAACTTTCGTAAAACACTCATCATAAATAGCATCACTTGGCTCTAGATTATTCAAAATCGCATAATCAGCATATTGGGTTAAAAAACTCACATCAATCACTCGTCCACTTGTTCCTATTACCACCAATAAACCACAATCTTTTAAAATCTTATGCATGGTTTCATATTTTGGAGCAAGTTCACCAAAAAAAACTATGTTTGGTCTCATTTTAGAGTTACACTTTTTACAAGTTGAGTTTGTTTCATTTTGAAGTGAATATGAAATATCAACAATTTCCTCACACTTCATACATCGAAGTTCTTTTAAAAATCCATGTAAATGCAAAACATCTTTACAATTTGCTTTTTCAAGTAAATCATCTATATTTTGAGTGATAACCTCCACTTTTTGTGGATACTTATCTTTTAGTTTTGCTATCATTTTGTGGGCATTATTTGGAAACTTATCTTTTATATCTTCACGTCTTAGATTATAAAAGTTTATTGTTGCTTCATAATTCCAATCCAAACATCCAACACTACAAATCTCTTTTACATTGTGTCTTTCCCAAAGACCA
>JBBRXF010000098.1:0-8736 GCA_038248665.1 Campylobacterales bacterium
AGAATTAATTAAACATAGATTTAAAAAAGAGCATTTTATACAATCTCAATCTGATTTGAAAGAAAATCTTGAATATTTAATATTTGGTATTAAAAATAATTATACTTTCGAAATAGCCAAAAATTACTGTTTGGCACTTCTTGACAAATTAAATAGTGAGAGAAATAATAAAAAAGAATTTCAAGAAGAATTTACTTTATATTACTCCCCTGCAATGCTGCAAATTAATGATTTTTATATTAATCCTTTTTTTATTAAAGTTCAATCTCTTGATAATATTTCTAAAATTATTGAAAATTACGAAAATAATAATTTTGATGAAAATGTCTTTAATGGTGAAGAATTAATATTTAATCCTTTATTAATTTTAGAACCATTTGAATTGTTGGATCATGATTTAACAGCGCAGTTACTTAATGAATTAGAAAGAGAAAATAGAGGTCTGAGAATTGATAATTTTGGTCAAATGAAAAACATTTTAATAAAATCGATAAATACTTGGCTTAATGAAGATTTACCTCTGAAACAATGTGATTTTGAAAGATTAAATAAGGGTCTAGTCTATTCTTTTGAAAAATTATATAAAGAACAACAAATATCAGAAAAAAAAGATGATATTGTTGAAAAGAAAATAGAATTAATGTTTAATCCTCACATTGTTGTTAAAGTTGAATCTAATCAGGACGATAAATCAAATATTAATGGACTCATAAAAACTTATGAATCTTTTGAACAAAATATTAAAGATAAATCTTTTAATAATTCTAATCTTTTATATTACTATTTATCTGGATCGGAAGAAAAATATTCACCAGTATCTTTAGATAATATAGATAAAAATTTAAAAAAAGAACTCTTTTTAGATTATGATAAGATTATTGAATTATCAAGAAATCATTTTGGAGCATTAACTGAAGAACATGACTTAACAATATCTCAAAAATACTGTTTAAATGCATGTAAGTCACATTTAAACGTTATACCAGTTAATGGTCCTCCAGGTACAGGAAAAACATCATTATTAAGAGCAATAATTGGTGATATTGTTGTAAATAATGCAATAAATACATATAGTAAATTTTTAAAAACTGGTGATATAAATTTTTCAACACCAATAATTTCATTTTCTACTAACAATAAAGCTCTTGAAAATATTGCTTCAGGAATAAATGAAGTCCTTGAAAAAATAAATACTCGTGGTGATATTGATGATGATTCAAAAGTATTATTTAAAAGATGGATTAATCCTTCAATTAATTATTTTGAAGATAAAAAATTCAAAACAACAACAATAAATGAAGCTAATATTTATTCTCCTTTATTTAAAAGTGGACTAAATGTTAATATTGATAATCCAAAAGAAACTGTTATAAATTGGAGTAGTCTTTCATCAATAATTGATTCGATTTCTGCAGATAATATTAATATTACATCAAAATTTTTAGAAAACTTTAATACATTAAATTTAGGTTTTCAGATTCCTAAAGAAAATATTTTAGAATTTAGAAAAAAATCACTTGAACTTGCATTAGAGTATCTTTATTTAGAACTAAATACTATTCAATCTCAAATAGAAGATAAAGCTGATAATTTTATTATTAATAATAAATATAAAATATTTAAAGAACTTTTATCCCAAATTCAACAATTTCAAAACAGTGAAGATTTTATAATACAAAATAGAATTCAATTTAATACTTACTCTAATCATTTAAACAATAAAATAAAACTATTCTTTAAAAAGTATAATTCAATACAAAATAAAATTGATTCTTTATTTGAAGAATCAGAAAATATAGTAAAAAAACTTAAAGAAGAAACTAATATTAGAATTAATAAAGACTGTGAATACCTAGAAAATCAAATTGATAACTTATCTGACGAATTTAGTAAAAAAATTAATACATTCAATATCTTGTTACAGGAAGAATTAAAAAAATTAAGTGACAAAAGAGATAATGAATCTGAAAAAATTATTAAAAGATTTAATTCTTTTATACCAAAAATAAAGAATATTTTTACGAAAGAAAAAGATTTGCAACTTAACAAAATTCTTCAAAGTTATGATGAACAAATAAAAAAAACTACAGAAGATATAGAATTTAAGATTTATAATGAGTCAAAAGTTTATAAATCAAAGTCAAAAAAATTAATTGATGAAAAAAACACTATTATTAATACAATTTTAGAACAATTTGAAAAAAGTTCTGAAATGATAAAGAATGATTTTGAAAATAAAATTCAAGATTATGAAAAAAAATTTGATGAAGCAACAGTTTTATTTCAACTACATAATCTTAATCATAAAGAGGCATATACAAAGATAATTGAATTTAAAAAATTAGTAGAAAATTTTTCAAATATGGATATAGAATTTTATGATGAATTTTCTCAGCGATTAGAAAAAGAATTTTCAGGTACTGATTTTAATTTAAGAACAAAAGCAATGTTTTATTCATTACATATTTTAGAAGGATTATTACTTTATGATATTATCAGAGAATTAGAAATTACAAAAGAAAATAAGGTTAATAGGTGTTTTAATCATAAATGTGGAAAAAGAGATTTAAAATGTACAATTAGAAATGATGGTAAGATACAATACTCTTGTTCAAGCTGTAATTCAACTTTTATAAATCATACTGTCAAAAAATTGGCTAGACCTCTAACTCAAAGTGAAGTTATAACAATAATTACCTTTAAAAATATTACTATTAATGAAATAACATTTATGTTAAGAGTAAATGAAGAAGATGAAAAATATTGGAATGTTGCACAGGGAAGTAATACAGTTAGTTCTGATAAACTTTCAATATTAAAAAGATCTAGTGTATTATTCCCTTTACTAAACACAACTTGTCATTCTTTTGGAACAATGTTTGCTATAAATGATGATAAAACTGTTCCAGAATCTTTTATAGAACATCTTTTTGTTGATGAAGCTGGAATGATACTCACTCCTTACATGATTAATTTACTAGCGGGAAAAAAAGTTTTCTTATTTGGAGATGAAAAGCAAATTGAACCAGTATATCCATTTTCTGACAATGAAAGAATATATGATTATTTGATTAACAGATATTTTGATAATAATGAAGAAAAACAAAGAGTTTTAGACTATTATGCAATAAATACTTCAAATGCAATGAAAATAGCGAATAAAGCAATATGTATTAATAATCCAATGTATAAAATTGATTTAGATGGTGATTTATGGTTATTAGAACATTTTAGATGTAAAGAAAGCATTATCAAATACTGTAATGAAAATTATTATAATAATTATATGGTTCCAAAAATAAAAGATGAAGAAAATCAAATTCATTTGAATTATATAAACCATGATTTTAATTCAAAAAAAGAAAATAAAAGTAGATATAACATGGATGAAGCAAAGCTTATCATAGATGATATTGAACAAAAATTAGATACTGAAATTTCTATTGATAAACAATTAAAAAATATTGGTATTATAACTCCTTATAGTAAGCAAGAAAGTATTTTATATAATTTATTAAAGAACAAAGGGTGGGATAATAAGATAACTTTTGGAACAGTACATAAATTTCAAGGATCGGAAAAAGAGATAATTTATTTTTCAACAACAGTTGGGATAAACAATACATCTACTTCGGATACATATATGATTAACAAAGCACAACCAAATGTTATTAATGTTGCTGTATCAAGATCAAAAAGTAAACTTATTGTTGTTGGAAACATAAAAAATTTACAATTAGATAATTGTAGTTTGACAACAAAGTTAATAGAGCATATTAATCAATATAAAAAGGAAAATGAATGCCAATAAGTCTCACCACATTTTCTTCAGGAACTTTATGTTTTGGAAATAAATGGCAGATTTCTAACCAATTAATATTGGAAGAAATCGTAGCTAAAGTATTGTTAGGAAGAGTTGACCATGCTCAGAAAATATTAAATGGATTAGGTATTCCAAAAAGTAATAGAAATATAAATAATGCAATTGATGATGCAATAAAAAAACTTACTTATTCAAATGAACCACAGCGCTATCATAGAGATGGATTGGTTTTTCAAATATTTTCTTGGGTAGCTTCTAGTAAAACTTTAACTTCGAATTCTATTATTACTGATCCTCATTTAATTCTAGCGCATAAAGGTTTTGATGGTGTACAAATTGATATTAGTTTAGATGGAAATAAAATAGAAAAAGTTAGAATTTTTGAAGATAAAGCTACAGAAAATCAACGTAAAACAATACAACAAGATGTTTTGCCTGAATTTAAAAAGTTAAATGAAGGGCATAGAGAAAGTGAATTAGATAATTGTGTTATAACATTATTAAAGAATAATTCTTCTAAAATAAACGACTTAGATACAGCTATAGAATCTTTAATATGGGAAGATACAAGAAGATTTAAAATATCAATAACAATTGATCCTTCTCAAGATAATTTAAATTCAATAAATAGCTTATTTAAAGATTATGACAATGTTATCCCTGGAGATATTGATTATAGGCAATCTGAGTATATTAGTTTTACGAATTTACGCGATTGGATGGATGATTTTTGCAATAATGTAATTAGTATATTAAAAAATAAGAAGGTCTAATTATGTATGATGCTCATTCAATAGAATTAATTCACTCAGCACATTCTTTTGGAGGAATAAATTTTAATAATTTATCTAAAGAATTTACATCAGTATATACTGAAATAGTCTCTCTAAGATTAAGAATTAACCAAAATACAGAAATAAATGAAGAGGAATTAGTTACTGAAGTTCAAAAGTTATATAAAATTGCTCAAACTTATGAAACTTATGTAATTTTAAAATATGAAAATAGTGATATAAAATCTGCTGCATATATTGCTGCAATAGCACATAGTTTAATTTATGAAATAAATAAATTAATCTATCAGGAATCTGATAGAAATGAAAAAATATTAGCTCAAAATGGCATACACCCTTTATTGTCAGCTGCTTTTTTGTATTTTATATCAGGTTATGTTGCAGATACAATTGAAGTAATAAAAAAGTTACCTGTATTAACAGATGATTCAAAAGAAAATAAGTTATTCATTGCATTAAAACAACTTTTAACAGGAGCAATTTCTAATATAAATACAGAAGTTACATATGAAATTAATACTTTTTCTGAAAAAGAAATATCTGATTTATTATGGTTAAAATTACATGAAGCAACAAATGAACTTTTATTAGCATGCAGCTATCAAGAAGAAAATATTAGTGACTCTTTTAATAAAGCTAGAGAAATTATTGACTTAGTATTGGAATTATCCGTTTTTGAAAATAATATAACGGTTGAAAATTTTAATATAAATAGTAAAAACATTTTTATTGGACAAAACTATTTAGCTAACTTTTTGAAAATAGTTGTTTCCATAATTCCTAATGTTGCTCTCATTTGTCAAACAATACCAAATAATATAGATGAACATATTTGGAAAGAAAAATTAAAGAAATTTACTAAAGAAAGAGCATATTTATGGCCAAATCATTTACATGCAATAAATTCCGGATATTTGAATAAAGGAACTTCATCTGTAATAAGTTTTCCTACAGGAGGAGGAAAATCTACATTATCAGAACTAAAAATTTTGGTATCATTGATAAGTAATGAACCTATAGTATTTATTGTTCCTACTTTAGCCCTAGTAGATCAGGTAACTAATACATTAAGTGAAATTTTTCCTGAATCGAGAGTTAATTCAATCTATGAAATGTTCTCAAGTTCAAATGAAGAAGAAATGACACTTCCTAATATATCTGTAATGACACCTGAAAGTTGTTTAGTAAAAATGAATTTTAATCCAGAGTTATTCTCTAATTTAGGACTATTTATTTTTGATGAATGCCATTTATTAAATCCAAAATTAACAAATAGTATGGATAGACGAAGTGTAGATGCAATGTTTTGTCTATTAAAAGCTATTGAATTATCGAATAATGTAGATATATTATTGCTTTCAGCAATGTTAAGTAATAGTGAAGAAATTGCACAATGGCTCAGCAGTATAATAAATAAAGATGTTTTACCTCTTACACTTACATGGAAACCCACTCAACAAGTTAAGGGTTGTGTAGTTTATAAAAATAATGACATAGTTGAATTGGAATCATTTATTCAAAGTGCACCACGGACAGAAAAAAACCATCTTACTGCTTCTGTAAAAAGAGAACTTAAAATATTACCCTATGGCTTTTTTTCAATGAATCAAACTTGGCAATCTTCTCAAGTTAGTGATTATAAGCTTACTAAATTGATAAATGAAGAAATACGTTTAAATACAAATGATTTTAATCAACTTACATCAAATAGAAATGAAGTAGCTGCAAAATTTGCAATAAATTCAACTCGTAATAAAATAAAAACACTTATTTTTGGATTGACAAAGAAAGACTGTGAGTCGATATCTAAAACAATATCTAATGAACAGTTTAATACATTAACTTTTACTGATAATGAACAAAGACTTCTTGACTTATTAATAATTGAGTTTGGGGATAGTTCAAGTTTATATGTATCTAATAGAATTTCAAGTTTACCACACCATGGACTTTTGACAAGTAATGAAAGAAAACTCCATGAGATGTTATTTAAGCGTGATGATGGAATTAATGCTTTAGTTGCAACTTCAACCTTAGCACAAGGAATTAATCTACCTGCAGAATTAGTTATTATTGCAGGAGATTCTCGTTTTAATGAAGAATTAAATAAACAAGAGATTTTTGAAGCACATGAATTACTTAATGCAGCTGGAAGAGCTGGAAGAGCTGGTAAAAACTCTAAGGGGATGGTTTTAGTTATTCCGGGAAAAGTAGTAAGTTATAACTCTGTTAATAGACAAATTACTAATCACTGGCATGAGTTAAAAGAAATATTTTCAGGTTCAGATCAATGTGTCAAGTTAGAAGATCCATTTGAATATATATTAAATAAACTTTTTTTATCTCAAGATATAAATAATGATGAAATTTATTTTCTAAAAAACTTACCAGTCAATAATATTAATGTTTTTGCAAATAAAACATTTATTGCTTATAAAAAATCTTTAGAAGGAAATTCTGACTGGATAAATCAACGTGTAGAAGCAATATCTGCAAAGTTAAACCAAATCACTGAGGTATCAGAAAGTAATTTATGGATAAAGAATTTATCATCTTCAACTGGAATATCTTCATCACAGTTAGAAAATTTATATAATGACCTAATAATAGATGTTAATAATTTAAATAGCCCACTAGAAATAATTAGTTGGTATATTAATTGGTTAGTTTCAAATCTTATAAACTTGAATACTTTTTTAAGATTGGATGTTTTTGATGAAGAGTTTGGAAATCCTTACAAAGGATATTCAATTGAGGCGAAAAAGACTTTTATATCTAATCAATTATTGATATTAATAAATCAATGGATTAGTGGTAATACATTGAAACAAATTGATGATAGAATTCCCTCAGCTAGAAATAGTAGTAAGTGTGAAAAAGCCAGAAAATTTTCATTAAAAATTATTCCTGAAATTTCCTATTCAATAGGTATATTATGTCAAATATACAAGGGATATAATCAAAATAATCCTGAAGCAGAAATTAATTTAAATCTAGAATTAATCTCTTTATTTATTAAGTATGGAGTAGATAGTCCTGAGAAATTAGCTTTGCATTATATTATAAAAAATAATACAACTAGAGTAAATACTCATTTAATATTTACTCTAATGCAAAGTTATATTGAAAATATGGAAGGAATTAATCAATTTTCAATTATAAAAAGAAGAGTTAAAACAGCTTATGAAAGATATTCTGAAAATAATTAGTAAGCAATTATTTATGAAATAAAATTTAATTTAAGGATATAAATTTGTGGAATGATATTGAAACAACTAATGATTTACTAAATTTTAGTGTGGTTGCAGATACAGCTGCACAATTAATTCGTGATTCAGGGAACGAGCCTCTATCTATTGGAATCTCTGGTAGTTGGGGTAGTGGTAAATCTTCACTTGTTAAGATGATTGGGAAATCATTAAATGAAAGTCAAAATGTTCAACAAAAGTATTTGTTCCTTGAGTTTAACGCATGGCTTTATCAAGGTTTTGATGATGCAAAAATGGCTTTATTGCAATCTGTATCTGACATGCTTTTAGAAGAAGCTAATAAGCAAAAGACATTAACTGATAAAGCTATTGATTTAGTTAAAAGAGTTCGATGGTTTAAAGTTTTAAAATTAGGTGCACCTATTGCAGCTGGAGCAATAGTTGGAGGTGCAATAGGAGGACCTGTTGGAGCAGCAATTGGAGTTTTTGGAGGATTGTTTAAAGGCAGTGAGTTACCTTCTTCTGAAGAATTAGTAAAGGCACAAGAAGCATATAAAGGACTTGAACCTGAACTAAAAGGTATTCTTAAAGATGAAGAAACAACATCTCTCCCAAAAGAGATATCAAGTTTACGACAAGCTTTTGAAGAAATACTAGAAGGTCTAAATATTAAATTAGTTGTTTTAGTAGATGATCTTGATAGGTGTATGCCTGATACTGCAATATCAACTCTTGAAGCAATGAGACTTCTTTTATTTTTACCAAGAACAGCATTTATAATTGCAGCTGATGAGAAAATGATTCGAAGTGCAGTTCGTTCACATTTTTCTAGTATCCAAATTGATGATGAATTAGTAACAAGTTATTTTGACAAATTAATACAAGTCCCTTTACGAGTACCTAGATTAGG
>JBBRXF010000099.1:0-8442 GCA_038248665.1 Campylobacterales bacterium
AAAAATAATCTAGATAAAGAGTATGAAAAAATATTATAGTAATATACGTTCCAAAAATTAACTAATAAAGTGAAAAGATGAAAGTAAAATATTTAGAAAAATTTTATGTTGCGGGAATCACAACAAGAACTAACAACAAAATAGAATTAGATGAAACAACAGCACAAATACCAAAACTTTGGGAAAGATATGTAGATGAAAATATTGAAAGTAAAACATTCAATAAGTCAAGAAATTTGGCTATGTATGGAGTTTACAACAAATATGAAAAAGATGTAAATTCTGACTATGATTATACAATTGGCGTTGAAGTTACAAAATTTAAAAATGCAATTACTATAGAAAAAGATAGATATTTGGTATTTTCAAAAAAAGGTGAATTTCCAAAAGTTGTAATAGAAGCATGGCATGAAGTTTGGAACTATTTTGCTTCAAAAGAGTGTGAATATGAAAGAGTATACAATTTTGATTTTGAAAAATATTCAAAAGATGATGAAATAGAAATATATATTTCTATTAAATAAAATAGCTTATTTTAAAGATTGCTTAAATAAAACTTTTTATATCAAAAACTTCATTGTAAAATCTTAAACTAATAATCTTTAAGATATATTTTATAATAAATTTTAATATAAGGGAGAACGGTTATGAAAGGTTTTGCAATGTTGAAAATTGGGCAAGTAGGTTGGATTGAAAAAGAAAAACCAACTTGTGGTGTAATGGATGCAATAGTTAAACCCATAGCTGTTTCCCCTTGTTCTTCTGATATTCATACTGTTTGGGCAGGTGCTTTAGGTGATAGACATGATATGATTTTAGGACATGAGGCTGTTGGTGAAGTTGTAGAAATTGGCTCACTTGTAAAAGATTTCAAAGTCGGTGATAAGGTTATTGTTCCTGCAATTACTCCTGATTGGAATAGTTTAGAAGCTCAACGAGGATATTCTATGCATTCAGGCGGAATGTTGGCTGGTTGGAAATTTTCAAACTTTAAAGATGGAGTATTTGCTGAATATTTCCATGTAAATGATGCTGACGGTAATCTTGCACTTATTCCTGAGGGAGTTGATCCTATTGAGGCTGTTATGTTATGTGATATGGTGCCTACTGGTTTTCATGGTGCGGAGCTTGCTGATGTTCAATTTGGTGATACAGTTTGTGTAATAGGTATTGGACCAGTTGGACTAATGGCAGTAGCAGGTGCTGTTACTAGAGGTGCATCAAGATTATTTGCTATTGGTTCACGCCCAAAATGTATAGAAGTAGCCAAAGAGTTTGGAGCAACTGATATTATCAATTATCATGAAGGTGATATTGTTGAGCAAATCATGGAAAAAACACATGGAAAAGGTGTTGATAAAGTGATAATTGCTGGTGGAAATTCTGATACTTTTATCCAAGCTGTTAAAATAGTAAAACCAGGTGGAAGAATAGGAAATGTAAACTATTTAGGAGAGGGTGAATTTATTAAAATTCCAAGAGTTGAATGGGGAAATGGAATGGCTCATAAAACAATAGTTGGTGGGTTAATGCCAGGAGGAAGACTTAGAATGGAAAAATTAGCTTCTTTAATACAAACAAATAGAATAAACCCAGCAAAACTTATTACTCATAGATTTAATGGAAAAGAACATATTGAAGAGGCTTTACTTTTGATGAAAGATAAACCAAAAGATTTGATAAAACCCGTTGTAATTTTTTGATGATAACGCGCTAAATTATAAGAAAGTATACTTATTGTATAATGCCAAAATCTAAAGTTTAAAAGGAAAATAATGAGTCAATTACCAAACTGCCCAAAATGTGGAAGCGAATATACTTACGAAGATGGAAATTTATATATCTGTCCTGAGTGTGCCAACGAATGGTCACAGGATGCATCATCTTCTGAAAGTAGCGATACATTAGTAGTAAAAGATGCAAATGGTACTATTTTACAAGATGGAGATGATGTAACTGTTATCAAAGATTTAAAAGTTAAAGGAAGTTCATCTGGAATTAAAGTTGGTACTAAAATCAAAGGTATTAGACTTGTTGAGGGAAATGATGGTCACAATATCGACTGTAAAGTTACAGGTGTTGGAGCTATCAAATTAAAACAAGAGTTTGTTAAAAAATCTTAATTTAATTAAATAAGAAGTTTTGAATTTCAAAACTTCTTAAAATTTTTAAGCCTTATAATCTTCTATTTTAAAAGTGTTAAATATTATATCAGTTGCTAACATTCTAGCTCCATGATTTAGAGCATCTATTATATCTTTGTCTTGCCAATCCAACTTTCTTAATTCATCCATATCATTTTCATTTACTTTGTGAGGATTTTTCATAGAGTTGATTACAAATTTTAAAAGAGCATTCTCTTTTTGAGTTAGTTTTGAACTATCTAAATCTTTTTTCATAGATTGTACTTCTTCAATACTCCATTTTGCATAGTTTACCAACATTGCTGTATTAAAATCGATACAAAAATTACACTCTTCTTTACTTGATACACAAATTCTAATACTAGCAAGTAGTGCCATTGATAAAGTAGGGTGAGTTGAGTAATATTTTATAAAATCTAATTGTTGTTTTAAAAGCTCAGGACTTGAACTAAATAGTTTGGCATTGTTTCCAACTTCACCTCTTAGTTTGATGATTTCATTATAAATTTCAAGTAATTCACCACTTGCTTCATTTGTTTCGTATGTTTTTATAATTGGCATTTTATTTCCTTTTTTATTGTTGACTTATGGGTCAAGTGAAATATTACTAAAACTTGACCAGTTTGTCAAGTTTAAAATGTTATAATTCAAAATGGAAAATAATACAAGAAAAAATTTAATAGATTCAGCCTTTAGTGAAATTTACTCAAATGGCTATCAAGGTGCATCCTTAACAACAATATTAAAAAATGCAAAAGTACACAAAGGCTCAATGTACCATTTTTTTGAAAATAAAAAAGATATGGCATTGGTTTGTATAAAAGAGAAGATTTACGAACGATTTGTGCAAAGATACTCTTTAATATTAGCCTTAGAATCAGGCTATTTAGAAGCTTTTATAAATGGCTTAAAAGATACAAGCCAAAGGGATTTTAACAAAGGTTGTCCTATTGCAAATATTGTGCAAGAGATGTCAAATATTGATGAAGATTTCAAGGTTTTGATGGAAGAGATTTATCAAAGTTTTAGAAAAAATATAAAAGATATTTTAGATATTTCAATACAAAAAAATGAGATGAAAGAGTGTGATACAAGAAAACTTGCACTTTATATTGCTTCAACTATTGAAGGTGCAATTTTGTCTGCAAAAGCTACTCAAAATATCCAAGATTACGTAGATGTGATAGATATTTTATCTTCTTATATAATGTCATTTAAAAAGAGTTAATATGAATTTAGAAAAACTAAAAGATATGGAAGCGGAGTTTTTAACTTTTTATCCAACAGGTTTTGAAGATGCAAAGTTTTTCCCAACTATGAAAAAATTTAACCCCTCAAAACTTGAAGAATTCACAAAAGAAAATTTAAAAAAAGAGAATTTTTCTAATCCAAACTTGGTTGTGGATGCTTTTTTTAAAATCATTCAAAAATCTGTTTTGGTTTCACTGTTTGACAAATTAAAGTTTCGTGATATGTTAGCAGGTTTGACTTCTTATGAAAAAGATATGTTGAGCATCGAGCTTTTTGAGCTAATACATGGAAATCAAAAAGATGGTTTTGAGGGCTTAGTTGAATATTTAAGTCAATATAATCTTGCAAAATGGACGATAATATCTGTAGTTTTATATTATAACGATAGACAAAAAGAGTATTTTATAAAACCCACAACCACAAAAAATGTAATCAAATATTTTGAAATAAAAGATTTGATTTATAAACCAACTCCTAGTTTTGAGTTTTATGATTCTTACAAAAAAGTGTTAAATGTGATGAAAAAAAACGTAGATAAAACTTTGAGTTTTGATAATGCAGCCTTTACTGGATTTTTACGAATAGGGATGGAAGATTGATTTTATGATTCAAAATTTAAAAGCTCATTTATTAGTATTATTAGCCACTTTTTTAGTTGCAGGTTCGTTTATTGCTTCTGCAAAACTATCAGGTGTGATTGATTCTATTTCTCTAACTTTATTTCGTTTTTTTGTGGCTTCTTTGTTTTTAGCACCTATTATATTTTTGAATAAAAAATATAGAGAAAAAGTGCTTTCTACGATGCCTCGAGCCATGATTATTAGTCTTTTTTATTCATTATATTTTATTGGACTTTTTAAAGCTTTAGAAACTACAACTGCTTTAAATACGGGAACTTTATTCACCTTAGTTCCTTTATTAACTGCGATTTTGTGTATTTTTTTCTTAAAACAAAAATTAAGTTTAAAACAACTATTTATTTACCTTGTGGGAATTGTTGGAACGTGTATTGTTGTATTTAAAGCAGATATAAATCTGTTTTTAAACTTCTCTTTAAATCAAGGGGATATTATCTTTTTATTTGCCATTGTTGCTATGGCTTTGTATTCTATTACTTTAAAACTTCTTCATAAAAAAGATGATGAACTTTTTGTTCTTGTATTTTGTACTTTAATTGGTGGTTGTATTTGGATGTTTTTGACTTTGAAGGTTTTAGATATACCTTTAGAGTGGGGAAAAATTGAGGGTGATTTGGTTTTTTATATGCTTTATTTAATTATTGGAGCTACACTTTTTACTCTTTATTTGTATCAACAAGGCTCAATTGCCATTGGTCCAAAAAAATTAATGGCTTATGTTTATTTAAACCCAGTTGCAATTGCTATTTTATTGTTTATTTTTGAAAATCAAGTTATTTTAGGAAAAGTTATAGTTGGAATTATAATCTCAACTATAACTACTTTTTTACTTTTAATATGAAAAACTTAGGCATTCTGATATTTAGTAAATAAAAGTAATCCACCCATAATAAGTGCAATACCTAGAATTGAATAAAAATTTAAAGTGGCATTTCCCAAAAATATCATTCCACCAATAAGTGAAAAACCAACTTCACTTGCTTGTGTGGAATCAACTGCTGCTATTTCATTTGAATCTTTTGCTAGGTTTCTTGCATATAAGAATATTGGAGTTGCTAGAATTCCTGAAAAAAATGCTATTAATGCAGTTGTAATTATTTGAGAATCACTAGGTGAGGGTGGATTGATAATGATTAATAAAATAATCCAAAATGGCACAGAACCAATTGACATTAAAAATACTTTATTAAAGGCATTTGATAATAGTTTTGAAGTTATTTTTGGTACATTTTTATGATCTCCATTTTTAGCTTCCCAAACTAATTGATTTCCCATTGGATAAAAAAATGAGGCAATTAAAACAGGAAGTCCACCAAGTAATAAAGCTTTTAAATCAAAATTTTCCATATGTGAAAGGTTCACCAAACAAACACCAACAAAGATTATAAATGAAAAAATCCAAATTTTTTTAGGAAATTTTTTTCCAAACATCATAAAAACAAAAAGCCCTGAAAACATTGTAAATTGCCAAGTTGCAGCAATTACCCATCCTGGTGAATAATCAGCACTAAAACAAAGTAAAGCATAGAAAAACCCATATCCTATTGTTCCACTTATTGTCCAAAACCAATAGTTTTCCATGAATAGTTTACATACATCTTTTAGTCGTTTTATTCCACCTTGTAAGATTAAAATAATTCCTAGAAATACAATTACGAAAAAGTATCTAAGGATTGCTGACCATAACCAATGTCCACCTGAAACACTCATAACATCATTAAAAACAAAAGTTGTACTAAAAAAAGCACCAGAAAGAATACCTAATAAAATTAATTTAATCATAAAAGTCCATTAATAAGTAATTTATATATAATTTTTGCGTACGGTAACATAAATAAACTTATAAAAGTGTTGTTTCTAATAAAGATTTTATTGTTAATATTTGATACAATAAAACTATATAAAAAATAGGAAGAAAATATGAATACTTTTTTATCAAATGAAAATATAAAAAGACCAAATATGATTTATGGAACAGCTTGGAAAAAAGAAAATACTACAGATTTAGTTTTCGAAGCTTTAAAACAAGGGTTTAAAGGCGTTGATACAGCTTGTCAACCAAAACATTATAGGGAAGATTTAGTTGGACAGGGACTTCTTAAAGCTTATGAAATTGGAATAAAAAGAGAAGATATTTTTCTTCAAACAAAATTCACTCCAATTGATGGGCAAGACCAAAAAAATATGCCTTATTTAGAGAGCGATGAAATAGAAGTTCAAGTGGAAAAATCTTTCGAAACTTCAAAAAAGAATCTAAAAACAAATTTTATAGATGCGTATATCTTACATTCACCAGTATATCCTGGAAGTAAACTTCAAAGGGTTTGGCAAAAAATGGAAGAGTTTTATGATAAAAAAGAAGTAGGGGCTTTGGGAATTAGTAACTGTTATGATTTAGATGTTTTAGTTTATTTGTATAACAATGCAAAAGTAAAACCAACTATTGTTCAAAATAGATTTTATTCTCAAAGTGGTTATGACAAAGAAATAAGAGCTTTTTGTAATGAAAATGGTATTACTTATGAGAGTTTTTGGTCATTAACAGCAAATCCAAATATACTAGCAAGTGAAGTTTTACAAAATCTTGCACTTAAATATGAAAGAGGTGTAGCAGAGATTTTTTATAGATTTTTAAATCATATAAATATAACTCCACTTAATGGAACAACTTCAACAAAACATATGATTGAAGATTTAAAAATATCTGAGTTTGAGCTTTTAGAGAATGAAATAAAAGAGGTTTATGATTTATTAGTTTAAGAAGGTATATTTTTTAGACAATTGTTTAGTTATTTGCAACTAATTTCTTATAATCTTCAGATATAATAATTGAAGATAATTTTTATTATTAGATAAAAGGTTCGAGATATGAGAACAATTATAAACTTATTTAAAACAAAAATAATATTAATAATTTTATTATTTTCATTTGCATATTCTCAAGATAAAGTAACACTTCAACTTAAATGGTTTCATCAATTTCAGTTTGCTGGATATTATGCAGCAAAGGAAAAAGGATTTTACGATGAAGTTGGTTTAGATGTAGAAATAAAACAAAGAGATTTAAACTTTAATAATATAGACCAAGTTATAAATAATGAAGCTCAATATGGAGTTGCCGATTCGGCATTATTGTTATACAAAATGAAAAATGATCCAGTTGTTATTGTAGCCCCAATTTTTCAACACTCTCCTAATGTTTTAATCTCTTTAAAAAGCAATAAAATTAATTCTCCTTATGATTTAGAAGGCAAAAATATCTCTATTTATGCAAATAATATAGATAGTTTTGCAATTTTAGCAATGTTGAAAAAATTTGGAGTTAAAACAAGTTTTGTAACCCAAAGAAATAGCGACGATTATATGAAATTAATGAATAATGAAATTGATTTAACTTCTGCATATTTAAGCAATGAAACTTTTTATTTTAAAGAGAAAAATATAGATATAAACATCATAAATCCAATGTTTTACGGATTTGATTTATATGGTGATATGTTATTTACAAATAAAGATGAAGCATTAAACCATCCTGATCGTGTTGATAAGTTTAAAAAGGCTACTTTAAAAGGTTGGTTATATGCCTTAAATCATAAAGAAGAGATAATTGAATTAATTCACAAAAAATATAATAGTAAGAAATCAATAGAGCATTTAAGATATGAAGCAGAAATTATTGAAGAGATGACGGATATTAAAAAAGTACCTTTAGGAACTATGGATAAAGGACGATTTAAATATATTTCAGATTTATATAAAGATTATGGATTTGCCCAAAATAGTTTAAATATAAAAGATTTTATTTTTGAAGAGTATGAAAACAACTTAAATCTTACAAAGGAAGAGTTAAATTATCTAAAAAATAAAAAAGAGTTAAATTATTGTATTGATCCAAATTGGATGCCTTTTGAAAAAAATATTGATTCAAAACACACAGGAATTACAGCAGAGTATTTTAAAATTTTCCAAAAAGAGTTAGGTATTCCTTTTAACTTTATCCCAACAACTTCTTGGAGTGAATCTTTATCTTTTGTAGAAAATAAAAAATGTGATATTATCTCTTTACTTGTATCAACTAAAAAACGAAAAGAGTTTTTAAACTTTACAAAACCATATATACAATCACCTTTAATCATTGTAACAAGAAATGATGAGATTTTTATCTCTGATATTTCGTATATTAATAATAAAGAAATAGGTATAGTAAAAGATTATGCATATATTGAACTTTTAAAAAATAAATATCCAAATATCAATATCACTGAAGTAAAAAGTGTTGAAGATGGATTAAATAAAGTTAAAGACAAAGAGTTGTATGGCTTTATTGATACTTTAACTACAGTTTCTTTTGTAATACAAAATAAATTTGTTTCCCAATTAAAAATCAGTGGAAAAATTGATGAGAGTTG
>JBBRXF010000100.1:0-8365 GCA_038248665.1 Campylobacterales bacterium
ATCATCATGTCTTGAAACAAAATAAAAATATCCTTCTTCATCTTTATAAACATAATCACCAGTTTTTACAACAATTTCATCTGTTAATTGACCTTCAAGATTAATCACATTTTTTAAAATATCAATTGATTTAAATCTTTGCTCAGTTACAAGTGGAGCATTCCAAAAACCTTTGTAAATATATCCACCTCTATGGATTAGTTCACCTACAACTCTTGGTGCACACTCATTTCCATTTGCATCAATAACATATAATTCAACATCTGGAATTGCTTTTCCAATAGATTCAGGTCTTATTTTTAATTGACTTGGATCTAAATAAGTTGATCTAAATGCTTCTGTTAATCCATGCATTGAGAAAAATTTAGCATTTGCAAAATATTTTTCAACATCAGCTATCATTTTAGCCGTTACATTTCCACCAGATGAAGTGATAATTCTTACATTTTTTAATAACTCTGCACTTGGAAGTCTCTCTTCATCAAACATCTCTGTAATATTTATAGGCATTAAAGGAAGAACCGTAACTTTGTCATTAATAATATGGTTAAAGAAATCATTTGGTAAAACAAATCTGTGAAGAGCTATAGTTGCTCTTTTATAAAGTGAACAGAAAATTTGATTTAATCCATAATCAAGATTAAATACTAAAAGTCCAGAAAGAACATCACTCTCTTCTAATTTTAAATATTGAGATACAACACGTGCTGAATCAATTAAGTTTCTATGTGAAATAACAATACCATTTGGTTTTCCAGAAAGTCCAAAAGAGTAAGTAATAACTGCATTATCATGTCCATTTACATCACAAGAATATGGTTTATTATAATATTTATAAATCTCCTCAAATGATGGTAACTCTTTATGAGTAGTTTCATAAGAGATAATATGTCCATCAAATTTAATCTCTTCAATTGATTCAATTTTGATTTTATCAGTAATTATACATTTTATATCACAATCACCAATTATATATTCAACTTGTTCTGGTTTAAGTAATTTTGTTAATGGAACCAATACATACTGTGTTGACAAAATTGCTAAAATAGCTACAACTTGGTCTATTCCTTTATTTGAATAAACTCCAATTCTACTACCTTTTGGTAAATCTAATTCACTTAAATAATAAGCAATCTGATTTACTTTAGTAAAAAGTTCGCTGTATGTTAACTTTTCATTTCCAAAAATTAATGCATTTTTATTTGGGTTTGAGATATTTGCATCTTCTATTAATGTTCTAATACAATTTATTGACATTGTTTTCCCCTTATTGTTGTGTAATACCAAGTGTCCAAATATCATAATTTGAATCCAAGATAATAGATGGATGAATATCTGAAGTTAAAATCTTTTTATAAAAAAATGAAATAATATCCTCAGCTTCTTCAAAACTTAATACTTTTGTAATTCCACCTGTTAATACAATTGATTTTAGTAGATTTAACTTTAATTTTATATATAAAGGATGAGCTTCACTAACTTTATATAAAACTAAGAAAATTGCTAATTGCATTAAAATTCGTAAACTTTTTGGTGAATCTTCATTGAAAATATTTTCTGTTACTTTTAAATGAGCTAATAATTCATAAACAAATTCATTGTTTTTGGCTGCAAATATTAAAGACTCTTTTGATTTAAAAACACCAAGTTTTTTGAAAACTAATCTATCATATTCATTTTCAGTAACCATATTATCATAAGATAAATCTTTTGAGTAGTGAATATCAGTTGTAGCTCCACCAATATCTATTAGAATAAATGGATTTACAACCGCAAATTTACTATCTATAAAAGGTAGAGTTTTATTTACAATATATGGAGTTGAAAATATTTGATTTGAAGTTAAATCATATAAATGTTTTATATCTTCTTTTCCTTCAATATCAGCTTGGTAAAGGTTTGTTAAATATTGTTTTAAAGGTTCTTCAACAACATGAAGTTTATTGTTTATGATATTTTCTACAACTACTAAATTTTGGATATTACCACTTAAATACTCGGCATCTTTAGTTGTTCCTGCAAATACAATATTTGAAAATCTTAAATTTCCTAAATAGTTAAATAATTTATCATCAAAAACATTATCAACGCTATTTATTCCACCAACAACAATTACCACATCAATTAAATCACTAGGAATTGAAGTAGTTTCAATATCTTGGTATAAAACTGTATTAATAATATTAATCCCAGAGTTATAAGCAATATTTGTAGCAAATTTTAGTGAAAAAGAGTTTGTAATCCCAATAATTAAAGTTGTTAATCCACCATTTGCAGACGAACAGATAAATACTTCATCTTTTTTAAATTTAGAGATTGTATCAGAACATTTTGATAATAAATCATCATAAATATCTTTATTAAAATCCCTAAAATGTTGTTCAACTTGGTTGTTTGCACAAACTTTGAAATATGTACTTCCAACGTCTATTAATAATTTATTTTGGCTCATTGCATAATTCCTATATCGTGGATAATATCATTTACTATTGATGAAGCATCTTTGTTTAAATCACATTGAGCTTTTTCATATTCAAAACATCTATCAGAAATTGGAAGATTTCCTTTTTTAATGATTCTGATGTTTTTATTTTTATCTCTTACAGTTACAACTTCATTGTGGTTGATAATATGTGGAGAATATGGAACATCAATGATTCCTGATTTTATAGAGTTAAATACTTTTCTCCATAAAGTGTCAGCTTTATCATTAAATACAGCTTCCATAATTGACATTACTTCACTAGTTACTATCTCTTCTTCTTGCTCATCTGTGATGTTTGGAATACCTTGTAACATTCTTAAAGTATATTGTGTATTTGCAACTGTTTTTGCATTTGATTCACGTGTAGGAATACCAAAAGCTTCATCTCTTGTTTTTGTGATGATTTTATCAGCTCTAACCATTGAGGCAATTACAGTTGAAGTATTGATTAGTGATTCTGAGAAATCTTTATTTGATGGAAATGCTCCCATCCATTGATGATAAACAAGATTTATCATAGCATCACCACATCCAATTTGTTCAGCATAATGTTTTGCCATTTTTCTTAAAACATTTGCAGTTACAATATCTTGAATCATAGAACCTGTTTGAGAAAATGAAACAGAAAAAGATTTTACTCCCTCTTCAAGTGATAAAAGCATTTCGCAAATTTGAATAACAATAGTAATACAAGGTGGCACTAATGTTGCTGTTAATGGGCCAAATGATTCTCTATTAATTGGTTCATTTAGTTTTGAGTAGTTAGCACAAATTCTTTCTACATATTTCCAATACATAAATGCTTTATCTAATGGAAAGTTTTTAGAGTAGGGTAATAAATAAGTGATTGGACCACCTTCAATTTCAAAGATTCCAGAAGCCAATGCTGTTTCAATTAGAAGTCTAGCATCAGGAGTTCCATGTCTCAAACTAATAGGTTTATCAAAATGAGTCATCATTTTTCTAGATGTTCTATATCCATGATTTACAAGTGGGTAACCATTTAACATATCAACTTCATTTTCTTCTGAAAGTTTTAACATTTTTGCACTTGTTGCATAGTCGTTTAATCTTGTATTTGAATCAATTGTACATGGTAGTACATCAACATTTGCATCTACGAAAAACTCATAAAGTGAAAACATTTTTTTATAAGTTGGAAATCCACCACGTGGCTGAACTAACATCTTCTTTTTGTTTTTAAAATGGTGTGAAATAAATAGATTTTTTGAAGCGCCTTTTATAAACTCTTCAATCTCTGCAAAATCAAAATTATCTGCGTATTTATTTTGAACGATTATGTTTCTTTCTTCTTGAAGTAAACTCATTTTCTCTCTCTTAAATATTTTTCTAATTCGTCAAGACCAGTATTTAAGTCAACTTGGTGGAATACTAAATCAAAACCGTAGTTTTTGAATTTTGGAACAAGTATACTTGCATCTCCCTCTCCAACAGCTAAGTTTCCACCAATCATAAATACAACATCTTTTAAATTCTTATATTTTGATTTTAAAATAGCAAGTTCTCTACACCAACCCTCAGCTTCACCATTTAGTGAAGATATAAGTAATACATCAGCATTTGTTTCAATTACTGCATCAATAAACTCTTCAAGGTATGTATTAACACCAAGATTAAATACTTCAAACCCTCTTGCTTGTAATGATATATCAATAAGTCTATTTGCAACCACATGTATATCGTTACCAACCACTCCTGTAACTACTTTCATATTTTCAACCTAAATTTATTAGTTTTTTCTGTTTTCATAAAGGGCAGTATTTTATCTAAAGAAGAGTTATAAATCGTTTAGAGGTAAAATATTAATTTTTTTTATTTTTTAGTAGCCACATCAAATTTTCCAATAGCACAAGAAACAAAACTTTTTGCAGTTGTTGTAGCCTTTTCAAAACCACTTAATTCATCTGTTGTAAGGGGATAACCTAAACTTCTTAATTTAATTTTTAAAGCTTCAAGTTTTTCATCTTCTATATCTAGAGTTATTTTTCTTGGAGTTACTTCTAAATCTACGATAACTTCTCCAAATTCATCTTTTAATGATTTTGTTAATGTACTGGCACAACCACCACATTTTACATTTAGAACTTCGAATGTTTGTTTCATGATTTTCCCTTATTAATTATTAAGATTTTTTTATGATAAATTATAACAGTTTAGCTCTTAGCTTTTATTTTTTAATTGAAGAAAATTTGGTATTTGAAAGAAGTAATATAAAAAAGAAGAAAAAGAGAAGAAAAAATCTTCTCTTTTAAAAAATGGAAATATTATCCAATAATTGCGTTTAATGTAGCAGATGGTCTCATAGCAGCAGATGTTTTTGCATCGTCTGGTAAGTAGTATCCACCCATATCTACAGGTTTACCTTGAGCAGCAGCTAATTCAGCAACGATTTTTGCTTCGTTTTCAGTCATAGCTTTTGCAATTGGAGTAAATTCAGCTTTTAATTGCGCATCTACATCTTGAGCAGCAAGTTCTTGAGCCCAGTACATAGCTAAGAAGAAGTGAGAACCTCTATTATCAATATCACCGATTTTTCTAGCTGGTGATTTGTCATTAATTAAGAAAGTTCCAGTTGCTCTATCTAAAGTATCAGCTAAAACTTTTGCTTTTGGATTATTTTGTGTATTTGCTAAGTGTTCAAATGAAGCAGCTAAAGCCATAAATTCACCTAATGAATCCCATCTTAAATAAGCTTCTTCTTGGAATTGTTGAACGTGTTTAGGAGCAGATCCACCAGCACCAGTTTCAAATAATCCTCCACCTTGCATTAATGGAACGATTGATAACATTTTTGCAGAAGTTCCTAATTCTAAAATTGGGAATAAGTCAGTGTTATAATCTCTTAAGATATTTCCAGTTACAGAAATAGTATCAAGACCAGCTCTCATTCTTTCTAAAGATTTTAAAGTTGCATCTACAGGAGACATAATAGTAATATCTAAACCAGTTGTATCATGTGTTGGTAAATATTTTTCAACTTTTTTAATCATTTGAGCATCATGAGCTCTATTTTTATCTAACCAGAAAATAGCAGGAGTATTAGATAATCTAGCTCTTGAAACTGCTAATTTAATCCAGTCTTGGATTGGAGCATCTTTAGCTTGACACATTCTGAAAATATCACCAGCTTCAACATCAAAAGTAAATACTGCATTTCCATCTTTATCAATAACTTTGATTTGTCCATTTTCTTTAGCTTGGAAAGTTTTGTCATGTGAACCATACTCTTCAGCTTTTTGAGCCATTAATCCAACATTTGGAACAGTTCCCATAGTTGTAACATCTAATGCTCCATTTTTCTTACAATCATCAATTACAGCTTTGAAACTTCCTGCATATGCTCTATCTGGAATCATAGCGATTGTATCTTCTTCTTTATCTTCAGCATTCCACATTTTCCCACCACCTTTAATCATAGCAGGCATAGAAGCATCAATAATAACATCAGAAGGTACATGTAAGTTAGTAATCCCTTTTGCAGAGTTTACCATTGCAAGTCTTGGTTGTTTTGCATAAACTGCAGCAATATCAGCTTCGATTTCAGCTTTTTTAGCTGCATCTAAAGTTCCTAATTTTGCGTATAAATCACCTAAACCATTGTTGAAATTAACACCCATTTCATCAAATAATGCAGCGTGTTTAGCAATTAAATCTTTGAAATAAACTTTTACAGCAAATCCAAACATAATTGGATCAGAGTTTTTCATCATTGTAGCTTTTAAGTGTAAAGATAATAATACATCTTCTTTTTTAGCTCTTTCAATTGTTTTTGCATAGAAATCTTGTAATGCTTTTGCACTTAATGCAGTTGCATCAATAATTTCACCAGCAAGAACTTTTGTAGATGCTTTTAATACAGTTTCAGTACCAGCAGCGTCAAAGAAAGAGATTTTTAAATCATTTGCTTCGTCAAAAGTTTTAGATACTTCAGAACCATAGAAGTCACCTGACTCCATACAAGCAACGTCAGTTTTAGAATCTTTTGTCCATTTACCCATTCTGTGAGGATTAGCTTTTGCGTAGTTTTTAACTGCACCTGGAGCACGTCTGTCTGAATTCCCTTCTCTTAATACTGGGTTAACAGCTGAACCTGTAATTTTTGAATATCTAGCAGTGATTTCTTCACTAGCATCAAAATTTGGAATGTTGTAACCTTTTGCTTGTAATTCAGCAATTGCTGCTTTTAATTGAGGAACAGAAGCTGATACGTTTGGTAATTTAATAATGTTAGCATCTGGATCTTGAGTTAAAGCTCCTAATTCAGCTAAATCATCACTGATTTTTTGATCAGCAGTTAAGTTTTCAGGGAAGTTAGCAAGAATTCTTCCAGCAAGTGAAATATCTTTTGTAACCATTTCAATTCCTGAGCTTTTTGTGAAAGCTTTAATGATTGGTAAAAAAGAGTATGTTGCTAAAGCTGGAGCTTCGTCAACTTTTGTGTAAATGATTTTTGACATATTGTTTCCTAAATTTGAATTTTAATGTTAGCAGTACGATAGCCAAATTTGAGTTTAAGGAAATTGAAAGTTCGATATATTTGGGATGTGAAAATTTGACTGTTTCAAATTTTCACAAGTTTATTAATTTATATTATTAAATAAATCTTTTATAGATACAGGTTTTTGTTTTGTTACATCAGTTTTCATGATATTTTCAGCTTCAGCATCAATTTGTGTCTCATCGGCTTTAACTTTTGTATAAGTTTTTGCAACACCTACATTTGCATTTATATTAGCTTGATGTTGTTCAAAAGTACTAGCAAATTTATGAAGACCAGTTCGATTGTCTCTTACAAAGTAGATATAATCACTTTTTACAGGAAAAATCCCAGCTTTTATCGCATCTAAACTAACTGCACAAACAGGATCAGATGGAAGACTTGGATTTTTATAAGTATTATATGTTGTATTATCATCTCTAATTCTATCAGCTGTTACAACTGTATTTGAATACTCTCCATAATTCAAAGTTCCATCCATTTGAAGTTTCATACCTTTTTTTAATCTATTATGAATAACACTTGCAACAATTGGCATTTCATTTGTTGTTGCTGCTTCTTTTTGAATAACAGAGGCTAAACTTAGGTAATTAAACCATTTTCTTTTATCATAATAACCAAATATCTTTTTTGAAAACTCTTCATATTTTTTATTTGTTTGTGAAAATAGATAAAAAATCATATAGTCTTCTTTCATTCCAAGTGGCAAAGAATAAGTATCAGCAAGAATATTTCCATCGGCTTTATATGCATATTGTTTATATAATTCAGTTAATTTATCTTCAGATAGATTAAACTCTGTTGCTAATTTTTTAAGGAAAATATATGAAGTTTCTCCTGGAATTAAAGTAATACTTTTAAGTGCTGCTTTTGATGTAATTAATTTATAAATAAAATCAAGTCTTGTTAATTTGTTTTCATTTATATCAATCCAACCACTTTGAACATACCCCATAGATTTAATCATTAATTCATCAACAGCACCCATCTCAAAACCATTTGTATTTAAGTATGATATAATATAACTAGTACTACCTTTAGGAATATACAATACTTTAGTAGAAGTTATTGAAGTTGTTCCATAAAACAATACGGCAATAAAACAAACAAGGATAAATTCAATAATGTTGAAGACAATTAAATTTGCTTTTCTTTTTCTTTTTTTAATAACAATATCACTTTTTTCATTTCTGTATTCTGGCATAAAAATAGACTCTTTTTCTTTTTCAAATATTTTAGTTTCGCAATTCTATATTAAAATCGATAAAAAACTTATTTTGAATATTGAAAATATCGAATATAAATCAAAAAAGACACAATCAACTAACTCTTTTGAAGATTTAAAAAAGAATATAGAATTA
>JBBRXF010000101.1:0-8291 GCA_038248665.1 Campylobacterales bacterium
ATAAAATTGAAGAAGAAGTAGAAAAAAATAAAAATCAACAAACAATACTATTTCAACAATCCAAATTAGCAGAAATGGGAATGATGTTAAATATGATAGCCCATCAATGGAGACAACCTTTAAATAACATTTCATTAATTGTAAATACGATAATTTTAAAACAGAAAAAAGAGCAATTAAATGTTGAAAGTTTAAATAAATTTAAAAGTGATTTCCAAAAACAGATTAATTATCTTTCAAATACAATAGATGATTTCAAAAATTTCTTTAAACCAAAAAAAGAGAAGGAACTCTTTAAATTAAGAGATTCCATACTAAGCACATACTCATTAGTAAAACCTATATTTGATAAGAATCAAATTCAAGTAAATATTGAAATAGATTCAGAAACCAGCTATTTCGGTTATAAAAATGAATTTTCCCAAGTTATATTAAATATTATTAATAACTCAAAAGATGCTCTTATTGAAAAAAATATTGACAATAAATTAATTGACATTTTTGTAACTTTGAATCAAGTAGATATAACAATTACCATTCAAGATAATGCAAAAGGAGTAACAACTAGTGATTTAGAGAAACTTTTTGAGCTTTATTTTTCCACTAAAAATAGCATAAATGGCACAGGTTTAGGCTTATATATAAGTAAAATAATTATTCAAGAACACTTCAATGGAGCGATTATTGCATCTAATAAGAATAATGGTTTAGAAATAATAATAAAAATTCCCCGTAATTAATTATTATTCTAGACAAATAATTATTATAGAAAGAATTATTATGAAAATGATTGAAGAGATGAAAACTAAAAATAAGTTATTGATGATTATGTTAATAGCTCAACTTGGTTTTATTAGTATAGGAATTGCTGGAATAAATACAAAAGATAGCTCAATTATTGTTATTTTAAATATTGTATTTGGTATTTTATTAGCTCTCATTAGTTTTGTATTTAGTCGCTCAATTGTAAATGGTTTAAAAAATTTTAATGAATCTTTTGATGAATTCTTGAAATTCATTTCCCTAAAAAACAATAGATATATTCCTGTTGTTGTAAATGGTAACGATGAAATATCAGAACTTCATAGAAAACTAAATAGTGTTTCTATTGAATTTGATAATAAATTAAAAGATGACATGAAAGTTTTAGGTGAAATTGTAATTACTATGGATAGGGTTGAACAAGGAATTTATGGTTGTAGAATAAAATCTCAAACTTCAAATCCAATGATTACAACGCTCAGTCGAACAATAAATCAAATGCTTGATGGTGTTGATGAAAATATGAGAAATTTAGTTAACTTACTTGAACTTTACTCAAAAGATGATTTTAGAAATCAATTAACTATCAATCCAAAATTAAAAGGTGAAATGCTAAAAGTATTAACAAGTGTTAATTTTTTAGGAAAAACCTTAGCAACAAATGCACAAAAAGATTTAAATAATGGGCAAACTCTTGCTCAAAATTCAATAAATATGTCAAGTTCTGTAAATTTGTTAGCTAGAAAAGCAAATGAACAAGCGGCATCATTAGAAGAAACAGCTGCTGCAATTGAAGAGATTACAAGTATCACAAGAAATAATTCACAAAATGCCCAAAAAATGTCACAACTTGGAACTATCGTACAAGGTGCTGTTGCAAATGGACAAAAACTTGCTAGTCAAACTGCAACTTCAATGGATGATATAAATTCCGAAGTAAACTCAATAAATGAAGCAATTACAATTATTGATCAAATTGCTTTTCAGACAAATATTCTTTCTTTAAATGCAGCTGTTGAAGCAGCAACTGCTGGAGAAGCTGGAAAAGGATTTGCAGTAGTTGCAGCAGAAGTGCGGAACTTAGCATCTCGCTCAGCAGAAGCTGCACGTGAGATAAAAAATATTGTTCTAAAAGCTACACAAAAAGCAAATGAAGGTAAAAATATTAGTGATGTTATGATTAAAGGTTATGATGAACTCAATTCTAATATAACACAAACAATTGAAATTATTCAAAATGTTACTACTTCTAGCCAAGAGCAAATGCAAGGAATTGAACAAATCAATACAATGATTAATCTACTTGATCAAGTAACCCAAGAAAATGCAAGCCAAGCAAACAATGTTGCTTCAATTTCATCGCAAACTCAAACAATGGCTGAACAACTTGTAAATGAAGTTAAAAATAAAAAATTCTAATTACTAAGGAAATATTATGGAAAAAGAGACAATATTAGATGAATATACTTTTTTAGTAAGTGAAACTGATGAAAAAGGAATAATAAGATTTGCAAATAATGATTTTTGTAAAATTGCAGGTTTTTCACTAGAAGAATTAATGGGTCAACCTCATAATATGGTAAGACATAAAGATATGCCAAAAGTTGCCTTTAAAGATTTATGGGAAACTGTAAAAAAAGGTCAAATTTGGACAGGTTATGTAAAGAATGCCACTAAAGATGGTGGATATTATTGGGTTTATGCAACTGTTTATCCATTTGAATCTTGCGATGGAACAACAGGTTATTTAAGCTGTAGAAAAAAAGCATCTGATGAAGAAATTGAAGAACATGAAAACCTTTATAAACAATTAAAGAGCAAAGAATTATAAATAAAATAATTATTTTATAATTCCACTCAGATTACTCAGATTTAACTCTCAATCTCCACAGATTCATACTATATACTTTTAAATATTGATTGATATCAAGATATTATTATATAAATAATATTACAATAAAGAAAAAATAAAAAGGTTGTCAATGTTTGGTTATATGTCTAAAAATGAACTTAAGTTAATTGATGAGTATTTTCAACAATACATTAAATTTACCCAATATAAACAAAATAAATTTGATTACGTTGAAAAAACTGGAAATAAAGATTTAGATGAACTTTTTTCTAAATGGAATAGTCAAATAAAAGAGACAGATACATCTATTAAATCAGATATAAATGTAATTGGTGAAATTGTGTTAACAGCAGATAAAATAAATCAAGGTATATTTAGATGTAGAGTTAAATCAGACACAAAAAATCCAATGATTGCAACTCTTAAAAAAACGATGAATCAAATGCTTGATTCTTTAGAAGATAAAATGCTTAGATTAGAATCAACTCTAAATGCTTATGCTACAGATGATTTTAGACCAACAATAAATATAGAACCAATATTAAAAGCTAGAATGCTATCAGTTATGACAAGTATTAATACTTTAGGAAGTGCCTTAAGTGATAATGCAAGAAATAATTTAGATAATGGACAAAGCTTACAAGAAAGCTCTCATAGAATGAATATTTCAATGAATAACTTAGCTACTAAAGCTAATGAACAAGCAGCATCTTTAGAAGAGACAGCTGCTGCTGTTGAAGAGATTACTTCAATAACAAGAAATAACGCGGCAAATGCTACAAAAATGGCAGAGCTAGGATTAAATGTAAGAAATTCAGTTTCAGATGGTCAAGTACTAGCAAAACAGACTGGTTCTTCTATGGAAGAAATTCATAAAAAAGTTGCTGCAATTAATGAAGCAATTAATATTATTGACCAAATTGCATTCCAAACAAATATTCTTTCTTTAAATGCAGCCGTTGAAGCAGCAACTGCGGGGGAAGCTGGAAAAGGATTTGCTGTAGTTGCAGCAGAAGTGCGAAACCTTGCATCTCGTTCAGCTGAAGCTGCTAAAGAAATTAAAAAATTAGTAGAAGATGCTAATACAAAAGCAAATCAAGGAAAAACTATATCAGATTCTATGATTCATGGTTATGAAAAATTAAATGATATTATTTCGCAAACTATTCGTATTATTGAAGATGTAAGTTCTGCATCAAAAGAGCAAATGCAAGGAATTGAGCAAATTAATGATGCAATTTCAATGCTTGATAGAGTTACTCAAGAAAATGCAAGTGAAGCTAATCAAACAGCACAAATTGCTAGTAATGTCGAGTCATTAGCTAAACAATTAGTGAACGATGCTAATAGTAAAAAATTTAACTAAAAAGGATAATTAATGGCAGCAGGACAAGAAACAGTATTAGATGATTATGCATTTTTAGTTAGTGAAACAGATGCAAAAGGAAATATTTTATTTGCAAATGAAGATTTTTGTAAAATAGCAGAATATACAATTGATGAATTAATAGGAAAACCTCATAGTATGGTAAGACATAAAGATATGCCAAAAGCAGCATTCAAATCTTTATGGGATACGGTTCAAAAAGGTGAAATTTGGACTGGATACGTAAAAAATGCTACAAAGAGTGGTGGATATTATTGGGTTTATGCAACTGTTTATCCATTTGAATCTTGTGATGGATCTAAAGGTTACATGTCTTGTAGAAGAAAAGCTTCAAAAGATGAGATTGACGCCGCAATTCAACTATATAAAACAATGAATTAAGAAAGTATTGTTTTTTATATGAAGAATTGTTATTACAGTAGTAACTTTAGATTTGAGAGTAAAGATTTTAATATTTTAATTGTAGAAGATTCATCTTCTATGATTAAAATAGTTAATAATAGCTTCTCAATTTTAGGTTTTAATACATTTTTAGCTCCAACATTAAAAGATGCTAGAGAAATACTAAGTAGTGAAAGAATTGATTATATTATCTTAGATATAAATCTTCCTGATGGTCATGGTTATGAACTTATAAAAGAGTTATCTTCTTCAAATGTTAAAATTATAGTTTTAACTTCACAAACAGACTCTCAACTAAAAGAAGTTTCTTATCAAACAGGTGTTATTGATTTTATCAATAAAGATAAAAACTTCATATACAAAATTTCAGAAATTCCAAACCTAATAAAACAAATAGAAAAAAATAAACTAAAAACAGTTTTAATAGTTGATGACTCCTTTGTGGTAAGAGAACAATTAAAAGATATATTAACAAATAGAAATTATTGTGTCTTAACTGCTTCAAATGCCCAAGAAGCATTAGATTTAATCAATTCAGAAAAGATTGATTTAATGCTTTTAGATTTAGAGCTAGAAGGATTAAATGGTTATGATTTTTTATTAAAAAATAGAAAAACTATTTTAGATGAGTTAAAAATAAAAGTTTTATTTATCACTGGGAATATCTCATCAACACTTCTTAGAGATGCATTTAGACTAGGCGTAAGGGAGATTATAAGAAAACCTTACGCAATAGAAGAGCTTATTTTAAAAACTGATATGTTCATAAATGATAAAGATATGGAAGATGAAGTTTTTTGTAAAACACAACTTTTAGAACAATATAAAAATACAGTAGATAGAAGTTCAATTGTTTCAAAAGCAGATGCAAAAGGAATAATAACTTATGTAAATGAAGCTTTTTGTAAAATTTCTGGTTATACAGAAGAAGAACTTATTGGAAAATCTCATAATGTTGTAAGACATAAAGATATGGATTCTTCAGTATTTAAAGAGATGTGGCATACCATCAAAGATTTAAAAGAACCCTGGAAAGGTATCGTTAAAAATAGAAAAAAAGACGGAAGTGATTATTGGGTTCAAACAATAATAAATCCAATTTTAGATGAGAAAGGTAATGTTTTAGAGTATATTGGTATTAGAACAGATATTACTGAAATTGAGAGAACAAAAGAGTATTTAAAAGATCAATATAACATTTCTCAAAACAATTTCCAAGAAGTAATGAATCTTTCAAAACTTTATGAAAATGCAATGGAAGAGAGTAATATTATTTTAAGAATGAGTCCAGATAAAATTTTTACCTTTGCAAATGAACAGTTTTATAAAATTAGTGGTTTTACAAAAGAGGAATTAATAGGAAAGCCCTATGATTTCATAAAAAGAGTTACTTCAGAGAATTATGAATTTGAAAAAATTTGGGAAAATATAGAAAATGGAAAAATATGGAAAGGTCAAGTAAGTAATATCTTTAAAGATGGAAAAACTTATCACTTTTTAATAACTGCTGTTCCTATTATAAATCTAAATGGCCAAATTCTAGAGTACATGAGTATAAGAAAAGATATAACAGATGTTGTTGAACTTCATAAAGAAATAGAAGAAACTCAAAGAGAAGTTATCTATAAAATGGGTGAAATAGGTGAAAGTAGAAGTCAAGAGACAGGAAACCATGTAAAAAGAGTATCTGAGTATTCAAAACTTTTAGCAAGCTTGTATGGTTTAGATTCAAAAGAGTGTGAAATACTTTTTACAGCAAGTCCAATGCATGATATTGGAAAAGTTGGAATTCCTGATTCAATTTTAAATAAACCTGGAAAACTAAATGAAGAAGAGTGGAAAACCATGAGAAAACACTCAGTGATTGGTTATAATATTCTTAAAAACTCACAAAGAGATATTTTAAAAGCAGCAGCAATTGTTGCAATGGATCATCATGAAAAATGGGATGGTTCAGGGTATCCTAGAAAATTAAGAGGTGAAGAGATTCATATTTATGGCCGAATCACTGCCCTTGCGGATGTGTTTGATGCTTTAGGAAGTTCAAGATGTTATAAAGAAGCATGGAAAGATGAGGATGTTTTTAAACTTTTAGAAGATGAAAAAAGTAAACATTTCGACCCTAAATTAGTTGATTTATTTTTTGAAAATATTGATAAATTTAAAGATATTAGAGATAGATATAAGGACTAAAAAATAGATGAAAAAAATACTTATAATTGACAACTCTTCAGTTGTTAGAGATATAATAAAAAACCTTTTTATTAATAGTAAAAACATTCTAACTTATCAAGCAAAATCATTTGAAGAAGCTAAAGAGCTAATTGAACATAATAAGTTTTTTGTTGTAATATCAAATCTAATTTTACAAAATACTCCTGATGGGGCAATCCAAGAATTACTTCTAAAAAATAGCTTACCAACTATTATATTTAGTTCTAACATAGAATCAAAAAATATAAATAATAAATATTCAAATATTATTGATTATGTTTTAAAAGATTCAAATGGTTTTAAATACATTTATAAACTTGTAAGTGCAATGGCATATTGTTATGGTCAAGAAGTATTAATAGTAGATGATTCAATAAGTTTATGTGTTCACTTAAAAGATATATTAGAAAAACTTCTATTTAAAGTTAGTATTGTAAAAGATGGAGATAAAGCATTAGAAGAGATAACTAGAAACCAAAATTTTTCTCTAATTTTAACTGATTTAGATATGCCAAATATGAATGGATTTGAACTTACGAAAAAACTTAGAAGTGATAAAGTTTATGTAGATATTCCAATTATTATTCTAACAAGTAAAGTAACTGATGAATTAAGAATAAATCTTTATAAATATGGTGCAAACGATATTATTTTAAAACCAGTTTTACAAGAAGAGTTAATCTCAAAAGTAATTAATATATTTTTAAATCTTAAACAAATCGAAGAGATAAGTAATTTTAATAAAATAGTAGATGAATATATCATTACTTCATCAACTGATACAACAGGAAAAATAATCTCTGCATCAAAGGCATTTTGTAGAATCTCAGGATATTCGCAAGAAGAACTTCTTGGGAAAAATCACAATATTCTGAAACATCCCGATATGCCAGATTCAATCTATAAAGAACTATGGGAAACTATTACAAGTGGTGAAATATGGAGAGGTGAAATAAAAAATATCAAAAAAGATAAAGAATTTTATTGGGTTGATGCTATTATTGAACCAATTTTTTCTAAAAATAAAAATATCATAGGTTATAACGCTATTAGATATGATATAACGGATAAAAAACTAATTGAGATTATAAGTATAACAGATGGTCTTACAGATATTTATAACCGAAGATATTTCAATGAAACTTTCCCAAAATTCATAGCAAGTGCAAAAAGAAAAGATGAATTAGTTTGTTTTTTACTTATGGATATTGACCATTTCAAACAATACAATGACAACTACGGGCACCAAATGGGAGATGAAGTTTTAATAAATTTTGCAAAATGTTTAAAACAAAGTTTATCAAGAGCTGATGATTTAACCTTTAGATTAGGTGGTGAAGAGTTTGGAATTATTTATAAAGCTGATACAAAAGAGAAAGCTATAGAATTTGCCAATAAAATAAGACATAATATAGAAAATTTAAAAATACAACATGATTTTAATAGTGCCAGCCCTTATATAACAGCATCTATGGGATTAATTTGTAAAAATGCAAATGATATTAATGATGATATTGTCTATAAAGAGGCTGATGATTTACTTTATGAATCAAAAAGAAATGGTAGAAATCAAATAAGTGTTAATGATTAAAAACTATTTGTAAATAGAATTAATTTTTGGTCAAACTCTAAATTAACACATTATGACTATTATTTCATAAATGGTCATAAAAT
>JBBRXF010000102.1:0-8211 GCA_038248665.1 Campylobacterales bacterium
AATGATAAAACTGTTACAAATGATAATAAAACTACCTTTCAAAAAGAAAAAGAGTTTTTTCAAGCAATTGAAGATTCAAATGATTATATTCTTGCTTCTACTATGTACAATATTAAAGATTATCAAAAATCTTATGAACTATTTTTCAAACTATTTTCAAAAGATTCATACAATGTAAATGTTAACTATTTTTTAGCATTAAGTGCCATTCAAATAGAAAAATATGATGAAGCTAGTTCTGCTTTTGAAAGAATATTAACTCAAAAACCTGATTTTAATCAAGCTAGATATGAATATGCAAAACTTTTATTTAAATTAAATTTAAAAGAAGAAGCAAAAAAAGAGTTTACGATTTTAAGCAATTCACAAATTAATGATGAAACAAAAAAATCAGTATCTAATTATTTAGATTTATTAAATAAAGAGACAAAATATTTTTCTACAAATGCAAATATCTTACTTGGTGTTGGTAGAAGCACAAATGTAAATACAGGTTTAATCTCACCTGATTATAGATTACCTGGACTAAATGACGTTCTTGTAAATGGTGAAAAACCAATTGCAGATAACTATCATAATGAGATGCTTGGAATAAATTTTCTAAATAGTTTTAAAAACTCACCTTATGTTATAAAAAATGCAATACTTGTTTATAATAAAAATTATTTTAATGAAGAAAATGAAAATTTAACAGCTTATTCATATAAACCAACTATTTTTTATTTAGATCAAACAAATAAAAATCTTTATGCTTTGAATTTTGGTTTTACAAAAATAGAAAAAAGAGATAATGAAAATTTTAATGTTTTTAATATAACTCCAACTTTTTCAAATGCTTTAATTACAAGCTCTTTAAATTACCAAAGAATTTCATATATTCATCAAGTAGACGAAGAGAAAGATTTTAACAAATATGAATTTTTATTAAAATATAATTTATTAACAAATCTTAATATTTACTCAAAATTAGGTAAAAGTGTAAGGATAACCACTGAAAGAATTGACTTAGATAAAAATAGCATAACAGGTGGATTAGAGTATATCTATGAAATAAATGGAAACAATCTAATCAAATTTGATTATGAATATGTAAAAGATTATTTTAGGTATGAAAACAGTTATTTTAATTCAAAAAGAGAAGATGATAATCATTTTACAGAATTAGCTTACATAACAAAAATTGATAAAGAAAATCAAATAATATTATCTTCATCTTACTCAAAAAATCTTTCAAATCAAGATGCGTATACATACAAAGAAGTTGATGGTAAAATTAATTATATTAAATCATTTAATTGGTAAAGGATTTTAAAATGAGAAAAATCATATTTATATTACTATTTATTAGTAATTTTTTATTAGCAAATAATGTTGGGAAAATTGTTTCTTTTAATGGAGACGCATCTATTTTAAGAGAAAATCAGACTATTTTAGTTGATAAAAATTCTGTTTTTCAAAAGAATGATACTTTAAATACAAAAGAGAATACTAAATTACAAATTCTTTTTTTAGATGATACAATTATTTCAGTAGGACAAAATTCTACTTTAAAAATAAATGATTATTTATTTGAAGAGAAAGATTCAAAAGCTGAATTTACCATGGCAAAAGGTGTTTTTAGAACAATTACAGGAAAAATTGGAAAAATTGCCCCAGAAAATTTCAAATTAGAGACAAAAGGTGCTTCAATTGGAATAAGAGGAACTCAAATTATTACAGCTATTGAAGATAACAATGAAAAAATATTTTGTACAGAAGGTCAAATTGAAATAAAAAACAATGAAACAAAAGATAGTATTATTATAAATAAAGGAGAATTTGTCTCTTTTAAAGAGGGAAATAAAGATAAGTTTAATGTACAAAAAATTAAACAAGGTGATTTAGAAGATATAAATAAAAGTGTAGCAATTAAAGAAAATCTACCTATTGATAATGTTTCAATTAACACTGAAAATGAAAAAGTAACTTCTAATCAAAGCCCAAGTAATATTTCAAATAAATCAACTTCTAATGAACCATCAACTGTTGTAAAAGTAGAAAAAGCTGTAATTAATATTCCTGTTAAAGAGCAAACAACGAGCAGTTCTTCAACGAGCAGTTCTTCAACGAGCAGTTCTTCAACGAGCAGTTCTTCAATTGAAGATTTATCTGGTTTAAATAATGAATCAAACTTTGAAAGAAGAACTCCTGAAAGTTTTTTCCAAGGTAATACGTCAACAGCTAAATATATTGGAAATTTCCCAACTGAATTATCATCATCAAACTATTTAGTAAATCTATCTGGAGAAAGAGTTGCAATTCCTAGTGATACACGAATATCAATGAATATTGATTTTGGTAAAGCTAATAATCAAATTTCAAATGGAAAAATTACAGTAAATGATATTGGAAACGGCTCAAATAAAGTTTTTACATTTGAAGGAGATTTAAATGGTAGTTCAGGAAATCTATCTTTATACCCAAGAGGTAATACAAGTGGGAGCACAGGTTCAGCACGACTATATGGAGATACAGCAACATATATGAAAGGTGATGTTGATTTTAAATCTTCAGATAATACTGAAATAAAATCTGGATTTAATGCAAAAAAACAGTAAAAGTGGAGTTTTAATTACTCCCCTTTTAAGCTATTAATCTTTTCATCAATTAAAGATAATGTTCTTTCTTGAGTTTTATATGAAATTTCAGGAAGTTCTCCTCCAAACATCTTTTTAGCATCTTCAAAACCTTGAACAATTCCTTCTCTTCCTTTTTGTAATAGTTCTAAATCATCCCCTGCAAAGCTAAATACAAAATTTGATACTCTGTCAGACGTTTGTTTTACTCCAAAAAAACCATCTTCACTTACTAAATCTTTCGCTTCATCTTGTGAAAGTTCAGTAATTGGTTTTCCTTCATAACCTATATTTTTAAGACTCATTCCACTTAAAGTCTCTTTGCCACTTAAGAAATCTAGAACATCTTGTTGATTAGTAGTTAAACTAGCTTGAGTTAATGTATTATCTTGAGTTAAAGATGAAGCATTCATAGCCATTAGTATATATTGAGCATTCATTGAAATTGCAACACTAACAGCTGAATCATTCATAGTCTCTTCTATAGATTTCTCTTTAGTTTTTGCTTCTTGATTTAATTTATCACCAGTTACATTTGAATTTTGTTTAAAAGCACTTACCGCTGCATTTGTACTATTTTGAATTTGCATAAGAGACTCCTTGTTTTTTTTAATTATACATTTCTTAAAATTAATTTAAACTGATTTAAATATTAAATATTTATGAATTAATCAATTTGTCCTAAAAGTAAATCTTAACCGATTTTTAGGTATATTAATACTTAAACTAACAAAAATAAATCTTAATAATGCAAAGAAGAAGAAACATATATGGCTTTAATAGACCTACAGAATATTTCAAAACAATACGACACAAAAGTTATTTTAAAAGATGCAAATTTTACTTTAAACCATGGGCAAAGAGTTGCTGTAATTGGTCAAAATGGACAAGGTAAATCTACACTTTTTAAAATAATTATGAAACAAACAGAACCTGATAGTGGTGAAATGGCTATCGATAAATCTCTAAAAATTGAAATGCTTGACCAACAACCAAAATTCAAAGCAAATCTAAATGTAAGAGATGCAATTGAAGATCAACTAGCTGAGTTAAAACAAGCAAGAAATGAGTATGAAGAGCTTACAAATCGATTGGCAACTGATTATGAAAATGAAGATTTAATAAGAAGACAAAGTGAATTAGCAACTTTTATTGACTTTCACAATGCTTGGGATTTAGATAATATGATTGAGCGAGTTTTAGTTGAATTTCAATTAAAACAGTATGAATTCAAAGATGTAAATCTTTTAAGTGGTGGAGAGCAAAGAAGAGTTAGTCTTGCTGGATTATTACTAAAAAAACCAGATGTTTTACTTTTAGATGAGCCTACCAATCACCTTGATGTTTATATGGTTGAATTTTTAGAACAACTACTTTTAAAAAACAATTTCACCCTACTTTTCATATCGCATGATAGATATTTTATTGATAATATTGCAACAACTGTTGTTGAAGTTGATGGTGGAGTTCTGCGAAAATTTAATGGTGGTTACTCTTCATATTTAGAACAAAAAGAACATCTTTTAGAAAATATGCAAAAAGAGCATGACAATCTAATTAGACTTGTAAAAAGAGAAGCCCATTGGATGCAACATGGGGTAACGGCTAGAAGAAAAAGAAATGAAAGAAGAAAATCAGAGTATTTTGATTTAAAACAAAAAGCAAGGTCTAATCCAGCAGCTATTAGAAAAATGTCACTGGAACTGCAAAGGGAACAAAAATCTTTTAACACAGATGACAATCAAAAGAATAAAAAAAAGATGCTTTATGAACTTGATGATGTTTGTAAAAGTTTAGGTGATAAGAAACTAATTACTGATTTTACAACTAGAATTTTACAAAAAGACACTATTGCTATTGTGGGTCCCAACGGAAGTGGAAAATCTACTCTTTTAAAAATCTTCATGGAAAAGATGAAAATAGATAAAGGAACTTTCAAAAAAGGTGATTTTGAAATAGGATATTTTGACCAACAAAGGGAATCTTTAGATGATGAAAGAAATTTATTAGAAACTTTTTGTCCAAATGGTGGAGATAGAGTTGTTCTTCAAGATGGCAGAAACATGCATGTTTTTGGATACTTAAAAAACTTCTTATTTCCAAGAGAATATCTTGATAAAAAAGTTGGTGTTTTAAGTGGTGGTGAAAAAAACAGAGTTGCTCTTGCTCTACTTTTCACAAAAAAAGTTGATTGTTTAATCCTAGATGAGCCAACAAATGACTTGGATATTCCAACAATTAATATTTTAGAAGAGTATTTACAAAACTTCCAAGGTGCATTAATTTTTGTATCTCACGATAGATATTTTGTAGATAAAATTGCAAAAAAACTTTTTGTATTCCAAGGAAATAGCCACATAATGGAGAGTTTCCAACCATATAGTGAATATCTTGAAATCGAAAAAGAGTTAAAAGAATTAGATAATCTTGAAATTGAAATAGCAAAACAAGCAACAAGTGAAAAAGTTGCTCCAACTGTCAAAAAACAGACAAAACTATCTTATAAAGACCAACGAGAATATGAGATGTTACCAAAAGAGCTGGAAGATTTAGAGTTAAAACTTGAAGAGATAAATGCTTGTTTGATGAATCCAAAATGTTATGAACAAAAAGGAATCGTTGCAATGTCCCAAGAACTTGATGTTACAAAAGAGATTTATGAGCAAAAAGTAGAAAGATTTTTAGAACTAGAAGAGTTAATAGAAAGCTTTAATTCTTAAAAAGATATAATTTAGTAAACAAATAATAAATATAAGGATTTGTATGAGTTTAAAAGAACAACTAAAAGAAGATTTAAAAACTGCAATGAGAGATAAAGATGTAGTAAAAAGAGACTCTATTAGATCTATAAATACTATGATTAAACAAATTGAAGTTGATGAAAGAAAAGATTTAAATGACGAAGATGTTATTAAATTAATTCAAAAAGGTATTAAACAAAGAGAAGAATCAATTTCTCAATACAAAGCAGCTTCAAGAGATGATTTAGTTGAGCAAGAACAAGCTCAAGTTGATGTATTTATGTTATACCTTCCAACTCAAGTTAGTGATGAGGAATTAGAAGCTGGAATGAAAGAGATAGTTTCTCAAGTAGCAGCTACATCTATGAAAGATATTGGAAAAGTAATGGGAGCTGCAACTAAAAAATTTGCAGGTGTTGCAGATGGGAAAAGAATTAATGAAATGGTAAAAAAACTTTTAGGTTAATTTAAAAAAATCATATTTAGGAAACAATGCATGAGTAAAGAGTTTGAAAATATTTTAAGTCAGTTAAGCAAAGAAGAGAGAAATGAAGCAAAGTTAAATAATTTTGACTCACCAGAAAGATTAATACCTCTTTTATTAAAAAGAGTTTGTCCCCAAAATGTTCTTCAATTAGCAGCTTTAATTAAACAATCTGTTCTACCATCTATTTGTCCAAAAACAGATGATGAAATAGATCAATTATTTTCAAAAATTGAAAAAGAGCCTAATGTTTTATTTATTCAAGAGATTCAAGACAAAATTGAAGATTTTATAAATAAAAGATTTGAAAGAGATAAAAGAGTTGTAATTGAGCGAACTTCTGATATTTCTAAACTTGTTTTATTAATGGAGGAGTATTTAAATGAAGCAATTTCAAGTAATGGTTCAAGCTCAAAAAATGTACTTAATATTAAAGAAAAAATTGAGTCTATTAATATTCAAGAAGATGGTTTAGAAGCTCTTACTAGACTTCAAAATGAACTTATAAATGCTGCAACATCAATTGAAAAAGAGATGGATAGTGTTACAAATAAACTTCAATCAGGTAAAACAAAAGTTCAAGAGCTTGAAGAAAAAGTAAAAACTCTTGAAGAAGAACTAAATAGAACTAAAACTGAAAATATGAAAGACCATTTAACTGGATTACTAACAAGAAAAGCTTTCAGTGAAGAGATGAAAAAAGTAGAAAGTGCTTATGAAAGAATTAAAACTCAATATGCAGTTGTTTTCTTTGATTTAGACTACTTTAAAAAACTAAATGATACTTATGGACATGAGTGTGGAGACGTAGTTTTATCAACTTTTGGAAAAATTCTAAATAAAAGTGTAAGAGACCATGACGTAGTTGGAAGATATGGTGGAGAAGAGTTTGTTGCAATCATTCATTTTAATCTTAATAGAGAGTTATTACAATTCTTAAAAAGAATAAAAACAATAGTTACTGAAAATAGCTTTTTATATAAAGATAAAAAAATAAAAGTTACTTTCTCAGCTGGAGTTGCAATTAGAAGTAATTATCCTACTTATGAAAATACTCTACAAAAAGCTGATATGCTTTTATATCAAGCAAAAGAGAATGGAAGAAATAAAATCATTTTAGAAAATGGTATGGAAATCTAAATTCTATCACCTTCCTCAAAATAGTAAATAAAGGGATAAATTTCCCTTTATTTACTATTTAAGAAGCAAAGCCAAAGACAATCTATCATGAACATTTAGTTTTTTAAATAAAGAGCTAATATGTTTTTTAACTGTAACTTCTGCAATATCTAACTCTACTGCAATCTTAGCATTTGAAAAACCTTTAGAAACAAGTTCTAAGACATTTAATTCTTTAGAAGTTAACTCATCTAAATTTATACTTTTTTTAGCTGTTAGAGGGGCATTTGAAACTAAAAACTGCATTAGTTTTGGATAGACATAAATATTTCCACCTAAAACTGATTCAATAGCACTTTTTAAAATATCAATATTTGAGAAAGAGTGTAAATAACTTTTATAACCCATCTTTAATAAACGACAACCTTCTAAATTATCTGGATTATTTGATAGAGCAACTAAAGGTATTAGAGGGAAGTTTTCTAATAAACTAGAAATATTTTCACTCTCATTTAAAGATTCATCAATATGATAAAGAACAATATCAATATTACTGTTTCTAAGTTTATTTTCTGAATCAATAAAAGAATCAACAATGACTAAATCTTTTGCAAAAAAAGGTTCTTTTTTTAATTCATCAACTATAAAATTAGATTTCGAATATAATAAAATTGTCATTTATTTTCCTTCAATTTGGAGTGTTTTTAAAACAGGTTTTAAAATATAATCTAAGATAGTTCTTTTACCTATGATTATATCAGCATCAAGAGTCATCCCTGCTCTAATAATTAATTTATCGTTATCTCCCACATGTTTTTGCGAAGATTTAATATGAATAATGTATTGTTCTTCTTTTGTATTTTCATCTAAAATAGTATCAGATGAGATATAACTAATTTCACCCATTAATCCACCATATAAACTAAAATCAAAGGCATGAAGCTTTAATCTAACAGGAATACCCTCATATAAAAATCCAATTTCAGAAGGTGTAACTTTTGCTTCTGCTAATACATATTCTGTTTCTGGAGTTATTTGCATCAAAATTTTTCCAGGAGATATTGCTTCACCTTTTGTTTTAATAGTAATAACATTAACAGTACCATTATTTGGAGCTTTTATTGATGAGTTCTCAATTTTATCTTTTAATAAATTAATCTCTTCATCAACTTTTTGAAGTCCTGCATAAACAGTTACTATCTCATTTTTAGCATCATTTCTATATTTTCCTTTTGCATCTTCAATATTTTCA
>JBBRXF010000103.1:0-7940 GCA_038248665.1 Campylobacterales bacterium
GAATCTTTGAACCCTACTTCACAACTAAAGAGTTAACACAAGGAACAGGAATAGGTTTATATATGTGTAATGAAATTATTGTAAAACATTTAAATGGAAATATTTTTGCTTCTAATGAATCTGTTGAGTATCTTGAGAAAGAATATAAAGGTACTCAATTTACCATTGAACTACCTTTATTATAAAAACTATTTTACGTGTTTTAAAATCTCTTCTTTATCAGAAAAAGGGAACTTTTTATCATATATAATTTGAGTTGCTTCATCACCTTTTCCAAGAACTAAAACAACAGAATTTTCATTTGCCATTTCTATAGCTTTTTTTATTGCTTCTTTTCTATTGATTTCAACTTGAACACTTGGATGATTTTTTATTCCTTTTAGAATATCTTCAATAATCATATCAGGGTCTTCATTTCTTGGATTATCACTTGTTACAATAATATGTTTTGCAAACTGTGCAGCAACTTGTCCCATCAATGGACGTTTTAATTTATCCCTATCTCCACCTGCTCCAAATACGCAGATAATCTCTTTTTCATTAAAACTTTTTAAAACTTCATTCATTCCATCAGGTGTGTGAGCAAAATCAACAATTGCTAAAGGATTATTACTAACTGTCTCCATTCTTCCACTAACTCCTGCAAATCCTTCTAAGGCTTCACAAATTTCATTTAATGGTTTTTGTGTTGTAATATGAACAGCTGCAACTGCTGCCATTAAATTGTAAACATTAAAAATTCCCATCATATTTGAAGAAAATGAGTGCATTTCTCCAAAATAAGAAAACATAACATGTGTTCCATTTTTAAATGAATATGCAGTTACTTTATAAGTTGATGGATTTTCTAGTGAATAAGCAAAACCATTTTTCGAGTTATATTTAACAATTGGGTCATCTTTATTTATAAGTTTTGGAGTTTCATCACTTAAAAAAGAGTTTTTTACATTAATATACTCTTCGATTGTTTTGTGATAATCAAGATGATCTCTTGTAATATTTGTATGAATTTTTAGAGCAAACTCTAAACCCTCAATTCTTTTTTGCTCAATTGCGTGAGAACTCACTTCCATAACAAAAAAATCACAGCCATTTTGCATAGCTTTTTGAATATGGGCAAAATTTCCAAGTTGAACAGGAGTTGTTAAAGAGTAATCTTCAACCCTTTCATCATTTATAAAAAATCCTCTTGTTCCTTGAAGAGCTACTTTATATCCTAAATCTAATAAAATAGAATAAATAGCAGCTGCCGTTGTTGTTTTTCCATTTGTTCCAGTAATCCCAATGATTTTAATACTAGATAAATCAATATGATTTTTTAATTCACTTGAGTCTATAATCTCTTTACAACCATTTGCTATTGCACTATCTTTAAACTTTTCATTTTGTTTTGAAACAACAAAAACAGAATTCTCATCCGCTTCATTTGAATTATCTGTATAAACTCTATTATTTATGATTAACTGCAAGTTTTTTCTCTTCTAATTTTTTATATAATTTTTCAATCTCTTTATCATAAGAGAAATATTCATTAAATCCATCTAAATATGTGTATGCTGTAGTATTAAAATCATTATCTATTAATTTTGTAACAAAATCAAAAAAATCATCTTTATTTTCAATTGCAACTTTTGTTGAAAACATAATATCTTCAAAAGCAATTCTAAATGAACCACGAGAATCAATCAATTTTTTAAAATCTTCATATCTAATTGCATCTAATGATTCAACAGTTGACGAACTTAACTCTTTTAATACTTCCATCATTTTATCAATATCGCCATCATAAGCATTTACAACATCTTCAACGTATCTAATTGCTTCTTCTAAATTTTGATCTTTTACTATAGAGAAATAGTCATAAAGAGAAATTGCTTTTTCTTCATCTTCACTTGCAATATCGCAAAATAGTGCATATATTGGATACTCTTTATTTTGAGGGAAATTTGATGATAATTGTGAATATAAAAATAAAGCTTTGTCAAATTTTTTTTGTGTAAAAAAAGAGTTTGCTTCATTTAATAATTTATTCTCGTTTATCATTAAAATTCCTCTAATTTATTTTCCATACCTGCTGGAACATTAATTATCACTAGTTCTGGATGAATAGCTGCTTTTAACTCTTTTTCTACGATATATTTTAATGTACTTCCACTTGCACTACATCCAACACAAGCACCTTTTAGTTGTACAAATACTTTAGCATCTTTAATATCTAATAATTCGATTGCACCACCATCTCGTGCAAGCATTGGGGAAATTTTGTTTTTTATAATTGAACTTACAGGATCACGTAAGTCTTCATCAGAAAATGGCATCATTTTATTTTATCCCTTTTGCTTTTTTCTTTACAAAATATATTCCAATGGCAATAACTATTAAAATTACTGCAATTGTTTGAAATATAAATGTAAGTGTTACTTCTTCTTGAAACATTTTATTCCTATTTTAAAACTTCTTCACATCTATTACAAAGTGTTTCTTCTTTAACTGCTGTAAATTTCCAACATCTTGGACATTTATGCTCAACAGCTTTATATACTTCAAAATCTTTTCCATCAATTTGGAAACTTCCAAGTATATCAGAGTTTTGTTTATCTTTTGTTACACTACTTACTAAGAACCAATCACTTGATTCTACTTCATCTAATGCTATTATATCTTCACAATTCGTGTAAATCATTAGTTCAAGTGTAGATTTTATAACTTTTTCTTTACTTAGAGCATCTTTTATTTCAGAGAATTTCTCTTTTGCTGCAAATAAAGTTGCTTCATTAATAGTTACTTCAACATTTGGTAATTCAACTTTTTTGTAATCAAATATATCTTCACATCCGTCTTTTAAAAATGCAGGTGCATACTCTAATAACTCATCCATTGTATAAGTTAAAATTGGAGCCATTGTTGAAATTAATTTTTTAGCAATTAATGCCATTGCACTTTGAGATGCAAGTCTGTGAATATCATTTTTATCATCACAATATAATCTATCTTTACAAACATCTAAATAAATTCCAGATAAATCAACAACTAAGAAGTTATTTAATTTATTTAAACCTTTTGAGAATTCATATACATTAAATGAAGCTTCGATTTCATCGAATACTTTTTTAGCTTTATTTATAACCCATTTATCTAAAGGTCCCATTTTATCAACTGATACAATTTCTTCTAAATCTGAAACATTTGCAAGTAAAAATCTTGCTGTATTTCTGATTTTTCTATAAAGTTCTGCATTTTGTTTTAAGATATTATCAGAGATTTTTAAATCAGATTGATAATCACTCATTGCAACCCAAAGTCTTAAAATTTCACTACCATATTCTTTTAAAACTTTATCAGGAGCAACAACATTTCCTTTTGATTTAGACATTTTTTCACCTTTTTCATCAACAGTGAATCCATGTGTTAAAATTGATTTATAAGGAGCAATTTCACTTGAAGCTAAAGTTGTTAAAAGTGAAGATTGGAACCAACCTCTATGTTGATCACTTCCTTCAAGATACATATCAGCAGGGAAAGTTCCAGCATCATAGTTTCTAGATCTTAAAACTGCATTTTGTGTTGAACCTGAATCAAACCATACATCTAAAATATCAGTTGTTTTTTCTAAATCATCAGGATTTAAACCACTTCCTGGATATAGTAATTCTGAAATTTCTAAATCATACCAAGCATCACAACCTTTTTGTTCAAAAATCATAGCTGTATAATTTAATACTTTTTCATCAAAAACAATTTCATCAGTTTTTTTATTTCTAAAAAATGCGATTGGAACCCCCCAATCTCTTTGTCTTGAGATACACCAGTCAGGTCTTCCATCAAGCATTGCTTTTAATCTATTTCTTCCCCATTCAGGATAGAAAGTTAAATCTTCTACAACTTTTAGTGCATTTTCTCTTAATGTTTTATTTTGTTTTCCATAATTATCATCAATAGAAATAAACCATTGTTTTGTTGCTCTAAAAATAATTGGTGTATGTGTTCTCCAACAGTGTGGATAAGAGTGTCTAATATCTACTCTTTTTAATAAAGCATCACCTAACTCTTCTAAAATCAGATCATTTGCTTTAAATACATTTAATCCTAAATATTTTTCAGTATCTCTGAAAAGTTTTTCTCTTACAATTGTTTCATCATATTTACCAAATGCATCAACAGGCATGATTACGTCTAAACCATAAACTAAACCAATTTTATAGTCATCTTCCCCATGTCCAGGAGCTGTGTGAACTGCACCTGATCCTGAATCCATCATAACATGCTCACCTAAAACAATTTTAGAAGTTCTACCATTTAATGGATTTATTGCATTTGTATTTTCTAAATCTTTAGGATTTATAGTTTCAACTATTTCCCCTTTGATTACTTCATTTTCAATTAGTGAATTATATAATTTTTTCGCAACTATAAATTTATCACTTGTTTTTACATAATCTTCTTCACCATTTAATGAAATTCCTGTATTTGCAGGTAACGTCCAAGGTGTTGTTGTCCAAATAATAATACTTGCATCAATATTTTCATGTTTAAATGCCACATAAATTGATGGTGAAGTTTTGTCTTCATATTCAACTTCAGCTTCTGCAAGTGCTGTTTGAGCAGCCCAAGACCAATAAACTGGTTTACTTCTTTGAATTAATAAACCTTGTTTTGCAATTGCGCATAACTCTCTATAAATATTTGCTTCAAATTTAAAATCCATTGTTAAATAAGGATTTTCCCAATCAGCAATAACACCTAATTGTTTAAATTCACTTTTTTGAATATCAACAAACTTAGTTGCGTGATCTCGACATAATTGTCTAAGTTTTGATTTTGGAAGTATTTTTTTCTTTTCAGAACCAATTTTTTCTTCTACTTTTTGTTCAATTGGTAAACCATGACAATCCCATCCTGGAACATATCTAATTGATTTTCCCTCAAAATAATGAAATTTATTGATAATATCTTTTAAAATTTTATTTAATGCATGTCCAATATGAATATTACCATTAGCATAAGGAGGTCCATCATTAAGTGTAAACGACTCACAACCTACTCTATTTTGTTTCATTTTTTCGTAAACTTTTTTTTCATCCCATTGTTTATATTTAATAGGTTCATTGTTAGGAAGATTTCCTCTCATTGGAAAATCTGTTTTTGGAAGTAGTAAACTCTCTTTATAATCCATCATCGCACCTTTGATATTCAAAATATTTATAGTTTTTATAATTAAGGTATAGATTATATCTAATTTAATTTAAAAATAAATTTATCAATAATCAAAAGAAGTGATAAAATCATTTTTATATTAATATAGTGTTACTAATATCTATACTTTATCTATATTATTAGGAAAAATATCTATTTTTTTAACTAAAATATAAATTTAATATGATACTATCTCACAATATTTCACAAAAACATAGGAAAAAATAAATGAACGAAAAACACTATGAAGTCGTAATTGTAGGTGGAGGAATTTCTGGAGCTGCTTTATTTTTTGAATTAGCTAAATACTCAACTGCAAAAAAAATCTGTTTATTAGAAAAATATGAAGACCTTGCTACTTTAAATTCAAAAGGTACAAGTAACTCTCAAACTATTCACGTAGGTGATATTGAAACAAACTATACTTTAGAGAAAGCTAAAATTACAAAAAGAACTGCAAAAATGATTGAAAAGTTCTGTTTACAATATAATTTACAAGAAAAAATTATGTTTAAACACCAAAAAATGGCTTTAGGTGTTGGTGAAAAAGAAGTAGAATTCATCACTAAAAGATACAACGAATTTAAAGAAATTTTTCCTTATTTAGAGTTATGGGATAAAGAAAAATTAAGAGAATTAGAACCAAAATTAGTTTATGCTGATAAAGAACAAACTAAAGATAGACCTGAACCAATTATTGCGATGGGTGCAAGAGATGAATATACTACTGTAGATTATGGGGAAATGACAAAAGAGTTAGCAAAAGCTGGACAAAACGCTGACACTTCTAAAACAACTGATATTTTCTTTAATTCAGAAGTTGAGGAAATTGAAAAAGTTGGTAATAAATTTAAGTTAACAACAGTTAACGGTACAGTTTATACAGCTGATTTCGTTGTTGTAGATGCAGGAGCACACTCATTATACTTAGCTCATAAAATGGGTTATGGAAAACATATGGGTTCTTTATCAATGGCGGGGTCATTTTATATTACAAATGGTGAATATTTAAATGGTAAAGTATATATGGTACAAAATGATAAATTACCATTTGCTGCACTTCATGGAGATCCTGATATCTTAGAAAATGGTAAAACAAGATTTGGTCCAACAGCGCTTGCTTTATTAGTTTTAGAAAGATATAAAGGTGGTAAATCTATATTCCAATGTCTAAAAACTATGAATATTGATGGAAGTATTATAAAAATTTTCTGGGATTTATTAAAAGATTCAGAAATTAGAAATTATGTATTTAAAAACTTCTTATTTGAAGTTCCAGGAATCAATAAAGGTCTTTTCGTAAAAGATGCAAGAAAAATTGTTCCTTCATTAAGTGTTGATGATTTAGAGTATGCAAAAGGATTTGGAGGAGTTAGACCTCAAGTTCTTAATAAAACTGAAAAAAAATTAATGCTTGGAGAAGCATCATTAAATGAAAATGGAATTATCTTTAATATGACACCAAGTCCAGGTGCTACATCTTGTTTAGGTAATGCACAAAGAGATGTAAAAGTAATTTGTGATTATTTAAAATTAGATTTTAATGAAGCTCAATTCTTAGTTGATTTTACTGATCCAGAAATCGCTTAATACTTTTCTTTAATCATATATAAGATAAGGGCATTCCTCTTATCTTATATAAACTTCTTAAAATTATTCCAAATTATATATTCAACATTATCTTTTTTTAATATAAAACCTATAGAATACGGTTATAAACTAATTTAAAAGGATTTATTAATGCTAAATGATATTTTTAACGAAAATGATATGTCAAAGCTACAAACTCTTTTAAGAGCAAATAAACAAACAATAACAGCTGCTGAATCATGTACTGGAGGCTTGGTAGCAAGTATGATAACAAAACTCTCTGGTTCATCAGATATTTTTAACGGAAGCATAGTAACTTATTCTAATAAAATAAAAAATCAAGAATTAAATGTAAAAAATGAAACTTTAGAGAAATATGGTGCAGTTAGTTGTGAAGTTGTACAAGAGATGTTAGATGGAGTAATTGATAAATTTGAGGCTGATTTTGCAATTGCAATTTCTGGAATTGCTGGTCCAAATGGTGGAACAAAAAACAAACCAGTTGGTACTGTTGTTATTGGTATTTCTAATTCAAATAACCATAAAATAGTGAATGTATATAATTTTAATGGTTCAAGAGAAGAAGTTCAAATTCAAGCTGCAAAACACTCTTTGAAAGAAATTTTAAAATTTGTTCAAAAATCTCTTGACAAATAAAAACAAATGCACTATAATTCCAGTCCAATTTAAGTAGAACAACTTAAATTACCAAATGTGACCCGTTAGCTCAGCCGGTAGAGCATCTCACTTTTAATGAGGGGGCCGATGGTTCGAATCCATCACGGGTCACCATTTATTTTTTGTTACACAATCTTGGCCCCTTCATCTAACGGTTAGGATTCATGGTTTTCATCCATGCCACAGGGGTTCGAATCCCCTAGGGGTCACCAAGTTTATTTGTAACAAAAGGTCGATTAGCTCAGTTGGTAGAGCGCTACCCTTACAAGGTAGATGTCATAAGTTCGAGTCTTATATCGACCACCATTTTTAAAAATTATAAAATGCAGTTGCATTAGATTTTTAAAGATTATTTTCGTGACTTCTATTTATTCTTATAAATAGTATTTTCAAAGTGCGGTTGTAGTTTAGTTGGTTAGAATGCCTGCCTGTCACGCAGGAGGTCGAGGGTTCGAGTCCCTTCAACCGCGCCACTTTTA
>JBBRXF010000104.1:0-7894 GCA_038248665.1 Campylobacterales bacterium
GATAGAAGATAATTACCATTTAAAACTATTTTATCTATATTAAATTTTTTACAAGTTTTAATAAATATAGAAGCTAACTCTTTAAAATTTGAAGACTCTTTATCTCTAAAACAAGCTAAGTCTATTTTGTGATTTTTTAAAACTTTCGTTAAATTTTCTTTGAAAAGTTCTTCATTATTTGAATAATATTTTGGGTCAGTAATTAGATAGTTTTTTAAATTATAATTATTCATAAAAGAAAAATTCCTTATTAAAAGATATAAAAAAAGGGAATAAGTAAAAACTTATTCCCTTTTCTAACAAAAACTAATTTGATTAGTGTTCGTCGTGTTCCATCATAACAGAACCAGCAATATAAACATAAGTTAATATACTGAAAATAAACGCTTGTAAGAAACCAAACGCTGTTAATAGGAAAAATCCTGGTAATGGTAATAACCAAGGTACTAACATTAAAAGTACCATTAGGAACATATCATCCCCTCTGATTGATCCGAAAAGTCTGAATGATAATGAAATTATTCTTGATAAGTGAGAGATAATTTCAATTGGAAACATTAAAGGAGCAAGTACAGCCATTGGTCCCATAAAATGTTTAAAATAAGCTACAAAACCATTTTTCTTAATACCAACATAATTGTAATAAACAAATACAATTAATGCTAATGATAAAGTAAAGTTAATGTTACTTGTTGGAGCTTCAAATCCTGGAATAACTCCCATCATGTTACTTACAAAAATAACAATAGCTAAAGATGCAATTAATGGCATATATGTTCTAGCATTTTGCTCACCCATTGTATCTGTTCCCATTTTAATGATACCACCAACGAATGTTTCCATAACGTTTTGAGCACCAGTTGGAACTAATTGTAATTTTCTTGTTGCAGCTCTTGCAATTAGAAAAATAATACCAAGCACTAAAATATAGTGCGATAAGATTATCCACTCTTGCCCGTGCCCACCGATTGCACCTAAGAATGTAAACAGTCTTCCTTCCATGTTCTTCCTTTTTTTTGTTCTACTACATACTAAATTATGCATGCATTATAATATTTATTTTCTAAAATCTTTCTAAAGATAATAAATTAAGTTAAATTTGTTTGAATCTGAAACCGCTTTGTTTCAAATTTTCCCTTATTAGTTTTTGATGTTCTTCACCTTTTGTTTCAAGGGCGATTGTTACGTGTGCTTCACCAAACTCCAATTTTACCGATTTTCTATCATAATCTATTTGTACAATATTTGCTGCACTTTTTGTAAATACTTCTGTTAAATGCATTAATGCCCCTGGTTTATCCATAAGTGTTACGATTAGATTCATTTTTCTATTTGATTTTACTAAACCTTTTTCAATAATTAAAGATAACATTGTAACATCAATATTTCCACCACTAACAATTGCACATACTTTTGAGTTTTCAACATCAACTTTTCCATGCATAATAGCAGCTGTGGCAACAGCACCAGCTCCCTCAACCATTAGTTTGTGTTTTTCTAATAAAAATAAAATTGCATTTGCAGTTTCATTATCTGTTACTTCAACTATTTCATCCACATAATCTAAAATAATATCAAGAAGTTTTGGTGTTACATCTCGAACGGCAATTCCATCTGCTATTGTTCGAACTGTTACAGAATCTATTGGCATTCTTGATTCAAAAGACTCTTTCATTCCTTTTGCACCACTTGCAACTACACCTGTAATTTTAATATTGGGATTTATAGATTTTGCTGCAATTGCAATTCCAGAGATTAATCCACCTCCACCAATTGGAACGATAATTCTGTCTAAATCTTTTATCTCTTCTAAAATTTCTAAAGCAATTGTTCCTTGTCCAGCAATTACTTCATCATCGGCAAATGGATGAATAAATTCTTTATCGTTTTCTAAAGCAAATTTTGTAGCTGCTTCATAAGCTTCATCAAAATTTTCACCAATTAATACAACTTGTGCACCATAAGATCTAACTCCTGATACTTTTGTAAGTGGAGTTGCTTCTGGCATAAAAATTGTAGCTTCACAATTAAAATATTGTGCTGCATAGGCTAAACCTTGTGCATGATTTCCTGCACTTGCAGCTACAACGCCACTATCTTTTTGTGCTTTTGTTAATGTGGCAACTTTATTAAATGCACCTCTTAATTTAAAACTTCCAGTTAATTGTAAATTCTCTTTTTTTAAGAAAATTTGCGCATTTAACTCTTTGCTTAAAATAGGAGCTTTTGCTATTGGTGTATTTATTGCTATATTCTCAAGATTTTTTCTTGCTTCTTTAATATTGTTAAGTGTTATCATGATTTCTTTTCTCATTTTTTTTGTGATGTTATCTAAAAAAAGTTTTAGTATTATTAAAACTTTTTTTAAATAGAGCAAAAGCTCTATCTTACTTCTCCTTTTTTTATGATATTTACGGCTTTAACCATATTTTTTAAACTCTCTTTTACTTCTGGCCATTTTCTTGTTTTTAATCCACAATCAGGATTTATCCATAATTGTTCTTTTGGTAAAACTTCAAGTAGTGATTTTATTTGTAAAACCATCTCTTCAACACTTGGAACTCTTGGACTATGAATATCATAAATCCCAGGTCCGATTTCTTGTTTGTAAGCTACCTCTTTAAAAATTCTAAGAAGTCTATTTCCACTTCGTGCTGTTTCAATCGAAATTACATCTGCATCCATTGCTTCAATAGTTTTAATAATGTCATTAAATTCACTATAACACATATGTGTATGAATTTGAGTATCAGCTTTTGCAGAACTAACACTTAATTTAAAATTATCAACTGCCCAACTTTCATACTCTTTTATATTTTCAACTCTTAAAGGATAACCTTCTTTGAAAGCTGCTTCATCAACTTGAATCATTTTTATTCCGTGCTTTTGTAAATCATCTACTTCTTTACAAATAGCAAGTGCAATTTGACGTGCTACTTCACTTCTTGGAATATCATCTCTAACAAATGACCAGTTTAAAATAGTAACTGGACCTGTTAACATTCCTTTTACTACTTTTGAAGTTTTACTTTGGGCATATTTTATCCACTCAACTGTCATTGGATTTGCTCTATTTACATCTCCAAAAATTAAAGGAGGTTTTACGCATCTACTTCCATAAGATTGAACCCATGCATTTTGTGTGAAAGCAAATCCATCTAACATTTCACCAAAGTATTCAACCATGTCATTTCTTTCAGGCTCACCATGAACTATTACATCAAGTCCAATCTCTTCTTGAAAAGAAATACAATCATCAATATATTTTTTTATCTCTTGTTCGTAAGTCTCTTTTGAAATTAGATTTGCTTTAAAGTTTTTTCTATTTTCTCTAATCTCAGGAGTTTGAGGAAACGAACCAATAGTTGTAGTTGTTAAAAAATCATAGTTAAAAAATTCTCTTTGAACTTTTATTCTATCTTCAAATTTATCGGCTCTTTGCCAAACTTTTAGATTTTTTATCTCATTTTGAATTTTTAGATTATGAATTTTACTAGATGTTTTTCTTTGATTATTATCTTCAATATTTTTTTTGATAATTGAAACTTCATCTAAATTTAGTTTAAAAGCAAAAAACTCTTTACTTACAAGTTTTAATTCATGTAGTTTTTCACAAGCAAAGGCTAACCAAGATTTTAACTCTCTATCTAAATTATCTTCATATTTTAAAGAAAAAGGAACATGAAGAAGTGAACAAGATGTTGAAATAATCAAATTATCTTTAGCTATAATTTTTGTTATCTTATCTAGAAGATTTAATTTTTCTTTAAAATTACTTTTCCATATATTTCTTCCATCAATAACACCGGCAATTAATATTTTATTTGAATTTTTTATATATTCTAAACTTTCAAAGTTTTTAGCTCCATAAATAAAATCTAATCCAAGAGCCCAAATTGGTGTATTTATTAATATTTTAGTTGCTTCATTTGAGTGTTCAAAATATGTTGTTACAACAATTTTAATATTAGAAGCTGTATTTGCAAGTGCATCATACACTGGTTTTATTAAAGATAAAACTTTTGAGTCTAAATCTTTGACAAATAAAGGCTCATCAAATTGAACAACAACTTCCTCATCTAATTTTGATATTTCTAAAAGTAGTTGTTTATAAACTTCAACTACACTATTTATATGTAAATAAACATCACTATTATCAACACTTTTTGATAAACCTAAATATGTAATTGCTCCAATTAAATTGATTTTTGTTTTAATTCCTAACTCTTTTGCCTCTTTGTACTCTTCTATCACTTTTTTACTATTAAGTTTAAAAGTAGTCTCTTTTGAGATTTCAGGAACAATATAATGGTAGTTTGTATTAAACCATTTTGTCATTTCCATTGCAACACAAGTTTCATTTCCCCTTGCCATTGCAAAATATAACTCTTCGTTTTTTAGATTTTCAAATCTTTTTGGAATTGCACCTAATAAAATAGAAGTATCTAACATATTGTCATAATATGAAAAATCATTTGAAGAGATAAACTCTATTTTTGCATCTTTTTGATAATTCCAATGTCTCTTTTTTAATTGACTTGCTAAGTATTCAACTTCACTAAAATCACTCTGTTTTGCCCAGTATTTTTCTAGAACTTTTTTAAGCTCTCTTTTTTCTCCAATTCTTGGAAATCCTATTACGTAATTTTTTTGCATAATTAATCCTATTAATATATTTTATTTTGATTTTTGTTTGTGAGATTAATTAAAAAATAGGTGGATGAACGCCAGTTCTTCTAAATGCGAAGAATGTGTCATAATAAGGACATCTAGGAATAAATTTAAAAAGTGCAACAGCTAATGCAGTTTTTCTTTTAAAAACACAATCACAATGACAAGGTTTTTTATTTAATAAAAATACAGATACTAAATTTTCTTGTAAATTAGGTGGAGATTCATCTTCTTCTTTTTCATCTTCAGAAGATATAGATAATTTTGTACTTAAATGATTTTTATATGAAGTAATTACACTATGTAATTTTGGAGCAACAGCATATGCTTGTATTGAGCAAAGTGTAAAATATTTTTTTCCAAAACCATTAAGTAATTTCAATTAAAACCTTTATTATAAATAGGGGCGAAGTGTAAATAATTAATGCTTAATTGTAAATAAAAGTAAATATGGTATCATTCCAATAAAAAAAGGGTAGATTTTATTTTGAAATTTACATTTGTTACACTTTTCCCTAATTTGATTGAACCATACTTTCAAGACTCTATATTAAAAAGAGCAATCGATTCAAATTTTATATCTTATGAGTTTTATAATCCTAGAGATTTTACAACTAATAAACATAAAAAAGTTGATGACCAAATGGTAGGCGGAGGAGCAGGAATGCTTCTTTCTTGTCAGCCTTTATTTGATTGCTTGGATGAAATAAAAAGTAAAGATAGTGATGCTTATATTGTTTTTCCATTAGCTGCTGCAAAACCATTTAGACAAAATGATGCGAAGCGACTAGCAAAGAAAAAAAATATAGTATTTGTTAGTGGAAGATATGAGGGAATTGATGAAAGAGTTATAGAAAAATATGCAAACGAAGTGTTTTCTATAGGTGAATTTATCTTAACTGGGGGAGAATTACCCTCGCTTGTGATGGCTGATGCTATTTCAAGAAATGTGGATAAAGTGCTTGGAAATGCTGATTCTTTGGATGTTGAGAGCTATGAAAATAACCTTTTAGAAGCACCATCTTTTACCAAACCTGAAATTTTTCAAAAATTAAGTGTTGTTAAAGAATTCTTAAAGGGAAATCATAGTAAAATTTCCGACTTAAAATTCCAGATGTCAAATTGTAAGACAAAATATTATAGACCTAATAAGGAAAAACGATGAAAAATAGATATATTGCTAGTTTTGAAGCAGCACAAATTGCGTCAAAAGTTATCCCTCAATTCAGAGCAGGAGATACTGTAAAACTTGGTGTTGAAATTAAAGAGGGTGAAAAAGTTAGAATCCAGCTTTTTGAAGGTATTGTTATTGGTAGAAGTGGTAACGGTGTAGATGCAACTTTTACAGTTAGAAAAATTGGTGCAAATTCAATCGGTGTTGAAAGAATTTTCCCATTATATTCTGATTCATTAAAATCAATTGATGTATTAAGAAGAGGAAGAGTAAGAAGAGCTAAACTAAACTTCTTAAGAGAATTAAAAGGTAAAGCTGCAAGAATTAAAGAACTTAAAAGAAAGTAAAACTTAGGCTTATGCCTTAGTTTGATTTATGTCAAAGATCTTAATTCACACAACCTCGATAATCGAAGCAAATCCGATTATTAATTTTTTTAATTTGGAAGAATTAGAAAATTCTGTCGAAAATAAAATATATTCTAACGATGACATCTTACTTATAATTTCTGGAGTAAGTAAAGATTTAATAGTTAAGTCGTTGGATTATATTTTTAAAAACTATTCAATTTCAAAAGCATTTGATTTAAGTATTGCATCTTGTAGTGATGGCTCAATTGCACTTGGAACACTTTTTTGTACTAATAGATTTATTGGTGGATTAAATTTTGCTAATATTACTACTATTGAACAGCCACTTGAAACCGATGAAAATTTAGAAACTTTACTTGTTGATAAACAAGCTTTGTTTTTTTCTCAAAAATGTAAAGAGAATATAAAAGATTTTTATATATTAAAAATTGTTTCTGATTATTTTGATGAGGTAGAACCAACAAATGAAAAAATATTTGAACTTATTAATAGTTCAATTTCTAAATGGAAAAAATTAATATAAAGGCAAAAATTGCTTACAAGTATAATTGATTTTATAGTTCAAACTGTAGGAAGTTTGGGTTATGCAGGTATTTTTATTATGATGTTTTTAGAAAGCTCATTTTTCCCTTTCCCCTCTGAAGTTGTTATGATTCCAGCTGGATACTTAGCCTATAAAGGCGAGATGAATATGTATTTGGTAATTCTATTTGGAATATTAGGTTCATTGGCTGGTTCTTTATTTAACTACTATTTAGCCGTTAAATTTGGAAGAAGATTTTTAATTAAATATGGAAAGTATTTTTTTATAAAAGAAGAAACTATTGTTAGAATGGAAGTTTTTTTCAAAGATCATGGACATATCTCAACTTTTTCAGGAAGATTAATACCTGTTGTTAGACAATATATCTCATTACCAGCAGGACTTGCTAGAATGAATATATATGTATTCAGTTTATATACATCTTTAGGTGCAGGAATTTGGGTTGTAATTTTAGCTCTATTGGGATATTTTTTGGGTGATAATGAATCTTTAATTAAAGAGTATTTACATTACATTATTGTAGTTATTTTAATTTTGCTAAGTATTTTAACTTTCTGGTATTATAAAAAAATAAAAAAAGCGAAAGCCTTATAGACTAATGTATAAAAAAATACTAAATATATTTTTAATAGTTTTAGTATTTATTTATATCATATTTGAAGAGCTTATTTGGGAAAAATTCGCAAAACCTATAATTACTTTAATTTCAAGTTTACACCTTTTTACAAAACTTATTCCAAAGATTCTAGCTTTAAATTCATATTTTATTTTAGTATTTTTTATTAGTACTTTTGTAGTTGTTGAGTTTATTGGTGTTTATGCAGGAATTTTATTCTTATCTGGACATATCTTTACTGCAACACTAATTTATATACTTAAAATACCAGTTGCTGCTTTTATCTTTTGGTTTTTCAATATTGTTAAATCTAGACTACTAGAATTTAGATGGTTTGAACTTATTTATAATTCTTTAATCTCTGTAATTTATAAAATCAAACACTCTTCTATTTATATTATGATTAAAGATAAATCACTTAATATAAAACAATCTATAAAAGAAAACTTTTTTTCTGCAAGAAGTAAATTTAAATATAAACTAATTCATATTTATAAACTTTTAAAACTCAAAATAAA
>JBBRXF010000105.1:0-7862 GCA_038248665.1 Campylobacterales bacterium
CTTTATATGCAACATTTAGGGCTTTAGAATTAATTGATAAAGGTTTTGATTTTGATAAAGAGTTTGAAGCTTTACCTCAAGTTTATTCAACTCCTGAAATAAATATCACTGTTACAGAAGATACTAAATTTAAAATTATTGAAGATTTAAAAAAAGCTTTAGAAAATCCACCTGAAGATTTTCCAAAGATTAAAGGTATTATAACTGTTGATGGAATTAGAGTTATATTTGAAAATGGTTGGGGATTAGTGAGAGCTAGTAACACTACTCCAAAATTAGTTACAAGATTTGAAGCAGATACAAAAGAAAATGCTAAAATATACGAAAATGTTTTAATAAAACTATTTGAAAAATTACAAGGAAAATAAAAATGACAAACAAAAATACACCTATTAAAAAATGCCTATTCCCTGCTGCTGGATATGGTACAAGATTTTTACCTGCTACAAAAGCAACACCAAAAGAAATGTTACCAGTTTTAACTAAACCACTTATTCAATATGGTGTAGAAGAAGCACTTGCTGCTGGTATGGATACAATGGCAATAGTAACAGGTAGAGGGAAAAGAGCAATTGAAGATCACTTCGATATTTCTTATGAACTTGAAAATCAAATTAAAGGTACAAGTAAAGAACATTATTTAACAGAAATTAGATCAGTTATTACTAAATGTACTTTTTCTTATACTAGACAAATAGAAATGAAAGGTTTAGGTCATGCAATTTTATGTGGTGAAACATTAATTGGTGACCAACCATTTGCAGTTTTACTTGCAGATGACTTATGTGATGCTCCAGGTAAAGGTGTATTAGCACAAATGGTTGATTTATACAAAAAATATGGTTGTTCAATTGTAGCTATTGAAGAGATTCCAAAAGAAGATACAAATAAATATGGTGTAATTGCTGGAAATGAGATTGAACCTGGTATTTATATGGTAAAAGACATGGTAGAAAAACCTGAACCTGAAGTTGCTCCTTCAAACTTAGCAATTATTGGAAGATATATTTTAACTCCTGATATTTTTGAAATCATTAGAGAGACAAAACCAGGTAAAGGTGGAGAAATTCAAATTACAGATGCTCTTTTAACTCAAGCAAAAAAAGGAATGGTTTTAGCTTTTAAATTTGATGGACAAAGATTTGACTGTGGAAGTATTGATGGATTTGTAAAAGCAACTAACTATTTTTATGCAAAGTCTACAGATAAAGAAAAAAAAGAGAAAAAAGAGACTGGAGCTAAATAAGTGAAAAATAACCTATATTATCCTCAAGTATCTCTAAGTGATAAAGAGATTTTTGCTGAAATAAAAAAAGAGAGAGAAATAATAGGTTATTACTCTCTTCCTTATGTTGATACAACTGTTTTAAAAACAAGACTTGATGATTTAAATTTTCCACAAAAACAAATAGCAATCATTGGTATTGGTGGAAGTACATTAGGAACTTATGCAATTTATAACTTCATGAAGTATAATAAACAACATAATAAATGCTTAAAAAAAGAGCTTTTCTTTTTTGAAAGTACAGATCCAGTAAATTTAAATGGAACATTAGCTCAATTAAATTTAAATGATACACTTTTTATTGTTATTTCAAAATCTGGAACTACAATAGAAACTATCTCTATTTTTAAATATCTTATGTCTATTACAAAAATTGATAAATCAAATTTATTGATTATTACTGAAGATGATAGTAAATTAAACACTTATGCAAGAGCAAATGATATAAACTCTTTTGATATTCCAAAAAATGTTGGTGGAAGATTTTCTGTATTATCAAATGTTGGATTAGTTCCTTTATATCTTGCAGGATTTGATATTGATGAATTATTAAAAGGTGCTAAAAAAAGCTCTGATTCATTTTTTGATAAAAAGAAACTATTTAAACATCTTATTAAAAAAGCTAGAACTTATTATGAGTTCAAAGATGTTTATAATATGAATGCTATTTTTTCTTATTCTCAACTACTTGAAGGATTTAATAAGTGGTATGTTCAACTTTGGGGAGAAAGTCTTGGTAAAGTTGATGTTAATAACACAAATCAAGGTTTAACACCAATTGGACTTCTTGGACCTGTTGATCAACACTCTTTCTTACAATTAATTGTAGAAGGACAAAGGGATAAAACAGTAACTTTTATTAAAATTAAAGATTTTAAAGATAATACAAAAATTGCTCCTATTTCTTTAGAAGGATTAGAAGAACTTGATTACATCAATAATCTTGACTTTAAAGAGTTAATTAACCAACAAGCAGATGCAACTATTGCTTCTGTTAAAGAGTTAAAAAAAGATATTCCAATTGATATTATAGAAATTGAAGAAATCAGTGAATTTGAAATAGGAAAACTTCTATTTTATTATGAATTATTAACTTCAATTGTTGGTAAATTCTTAAGAATTAATACTTACGACCAACCAGGTGTTGAAGGTGGTAAGATAATCTTAAAAGGTATGTTAAAAAATAAATAGGAATTTAAATGGCACTATTTGGTACATTACAAACTTTAAAATCACAAGTTTGTAGTTCTAAGTTTGAAAAAGCTTTTGCTTATATTGAAAAATTACAAGACAAAAATTCAAATGAATATAAAACTCTTTTGAATACAAAAGTTGGAGAGTGTAATAAAATAGTGTTTGATGAAAACTGTTTTGTTTTAGAACAAGCTTACATAACAAAAGATAAAGAAGATTGTCTTTATGAATCACATAAAACATATATTGACATTCAATATATGTTTGAAGGCGATGAAATTATGGAAGTTGAAAATGTAAATAATCTTATTGTTACAACTGAATATAATCCTGATTTAGATTATGCAAAATATGCTCAAACTCCTAATAGCTCAGTTTTAAAAATAAGAGAAAATGAACTTGCAATTTTTTATCCAAATGATGCTCATATGCCTTGCATAAAAATAGATGAAAATAAAAAAATCATAAAAGCTGTTTTCAAAATATTAGTAAATAGTTGAAAATATTATGGAACATATATTTTCAGCTTTAATTCCAGTTTTTGGACTTATTTTAATTGGATATTTCTTCAAAAGAATAAAATTTCCATCCCATGAATTTTGGCCACAAGCTGATAAACTAACTTATTATGTTTTAATGCCTTCTTTATTAATTTACAAACTTTCAAATGCTTCTTTAAGTTCTTCAAACAGTTTAGGTTTTATTTTATCTGCACTTTTAGCAATATTTTTTACAATGATTATTCTTATTATTGTGAATAAAATAAAACCTACAAATGATTCTGCTTTCACTTCAGTTGTTCAAGGTGGAATTAGATTTAACACTTATGTTTTTTTAGCACTTGCTGGAGCAATTTTTGGAAATGATGGTTTAGTTTTATCTGCTATTATTTTAACTTTTGCAATTCCATTTATAAATATTTTATGTATCACAATTTTTGCTTTATATATAAGTAATGAAAAATTAAATTTCTTATATTTATTAAAATCAATTGTTACAAATCCTTTGATAATCGCTTGTGTTATTGGAGGAAGTATTAATTTTTTAGGAATTCATTTTCCACTTGTAATAAATAATACTTTAGAAATTTTAAGTAAAGCTGCACTTCCAATGGGACTTTTATCTGTTGGATTTGGTCTTGTAATAAAAGAGATAAAATCTTCAAAAAGTGAACTTTTAATTTCAAGCATTGCAAAACATCTTGTTATGCCTATTTTGATTTATGCTTTTGCAATATATTTTGGCCTGAATGAGATGATGATTTCTATTTTAGTTTTATTTGCTGTACTTCCAACAGCACCTAGCTCTTTTATTTTAGCTCGTCAACTTGGTGGTGATATTGGATTAATGTCAAGTATTATTACAGTGCAAACACTTGTATCTGCACTGTTTATAATACTTGTATTGAAATTTTTTATTTAGGTTAAGATTTTATCTTAACCTAATTCATGTGCCAAATCTGACTCAGCTTTTTCTAACATTGCAAACTCTTCATCTGCTGTTTTAGCAACTAAATGATTTTTACTATATAAGAAGAAATATAAAGCACCAATAACATATAAGATAATTGTATAGTTAAAAGCTCTTGGATCAAAGGCATAAACACCTGTTAATGCAATTAAAGATAATACAAATGCAATTCCAGAAGTTACAACTCCACCTGGAGTTTTATATGGTCTTGGCATATCTGGATTTTTTACTCTTAATAAAATATGACTTAAAGCCATTAAAGCATAAGAAATTGTAGCTCCAACAACTGCCATTGCTAAAATTAAATCACCCTTACCTGTTAAAGATGCTAAAAAACCTAAAACACCAGGAACAATTAAAGCCCAAGTTGGAGTTTTCTTTTTACTTGTTAATGATAAAAATCTTGGTAAATATCCTGCTCTTGAAAGTGCAAATACTAATCTACTATATCCATAAATAATAGAGAAAAATGATGCAATTAATCCTGCTAATCCTAATACATTTACTATTGTTGCTAAAGTTGTATTTCCATTAGCATTTAATGCATCTATTAAAGGAACAGTACTTTTCCCCATTACTTCTGCACCTGTTATACCTGGAAGTAAAAATACAACTAAAACAGCAGAAAAAAGTAAGAAAATCATCGCAGCAATAATCCCTTTAGGAACATCTTTAGCTGGATTTTTTGCTTCTTCAGCAGCTAATGGAACACCCTCAACTGCAAGGAATAACCACATTCCAAAAGGAAGCGCAGCCCAAACACCATACCAGCCAAAAGGTAAAAACTCCGTTGCCCCTGATACTTCTGCTGAAACTGCAATATCAAATAATTTTGTCGCATCAAAATTTCCAACTAATGCAACAGCTGTTGCAATAATTGCAAATATAGCTAAACCACTAATTACCATCATTGTTTTTAAAGCTTCACCTGCACCAATTAAGTGAATAGCAATAAAAACAGCATAAAAAAGTAAATAAACTAAAGGCCCATTAATTCCAATTAAAGCTTCAACAGCAGAACCTATAAATATAACAATCGCAGCAGGTGCAAGTGCATATTCAATCAATATTGCAAGTCCTGTTAAATAACCACCAGCAGGTCCCATTACTTGTCTTGCAAAACTATATCCACCACCAGCTGCGGGAATTGAAGCTGACATTTCTGCTAAAGATAAAACTAAACAAAAATACATAATTGCCATTAAACCAGCAGCAATTGCAAATCCACCCCAACCTGCGTGTGCAATACCAAAATTCCATCCTGCAAAATCTCCTGAAATTACATATGAAACACCTAAACCTGCTAATAATACCCAACCAGCAGTTCCTCTTCTTAATTGTCTTTTCGCAAGATACTCTTCATCTATATGAACATTTTTCATTTTATTCCTTTATTTGATTAAAAAATTTTCTTCATTAATATTATTTTCAATTACATCATTTATTGTTCTATCTTTTAAATTCACACCTGATAATTCTAATCTTCGTGATTCTTTTAATAAATACATGGTTTTTTTTACAGCCTCCTCATAAGATAATCCTTCACTTCTAACATTTGATATACAATTTCTACTAGCATCTGTTAATCCAGCTTTTGGATTCCAAGTTAAATATAAACCTAAACTATCAGGAGAACTAAGTCCTGGTCGCTCACCTATTAATACAAGTGAAATTTTTGCTTTTAATAACTCCCCTACTTCATCACCAATGGCAACTCTTCCTTGTTGAATAATTGTAAAAGGTGCTATTTTCCATTTTTGAGTATCATTTGTTAATGCACTTAATAATCTTTCTATAAAATTAACTGCATTCTCTTTTATTGCAAGTGAAGATAATCCATCTACAATTACAATTGATAAATCAAAAGGTTCATCTTTATTTAGATTTATTTTTTTTAATGTTTCCGCTGAATCTCTATCTAACTTACGACCTAAATCAGGTCTTTGTAAATATGTAGTTCTATTTATGGCTTGAGAGTGTAATAAAATAGGGAAAAATGTCTCTTGATTTAAGTTATTATTATTTATTTGCTCAACTATATGCTCAACATCAAGGGGTAAATGAACAGCATCTTGTGCTTGTGCGTGGGCTAATTGAAACTCTAAAGAGTGAGAAGTTGGAATACTAACGCCACTTCTTCCTAAACCAATCCTAGCATCTGTGTAGTCTCTTAATAAAGCCCAAGGATTTTCAATAATATTTGAGTTTAAATCTATATTTTCTAAATTATTCATTATCTATTTCCTATTACATTTGATAAAGATTTAAAAAATGTTTGTGGCATTTTTTCATTTAAAATGAATTTATCCATATTTTTAAATATCTCCATTTTTTCAAGCCAAGCACAAAACTCAGGAGCTGGTTTTAGATTTAAAACTCGTCTTGCATATAAAGCATCATGAAAAGATGTAGTTTGATAATTAAGCATAATGTCATCACTTCCAGGAATTCCCATAATAAAATTACATCCAGCAACACCAAGTAGCGTTAATAAATTATCCATATCATTTTGATCAGCATCCGCATGATTTGTATAACAAATATCACAACCCATTGGAAGTCCTAATAATTTTCCACAAAAGTGATCTTCCAATCCTGCTCTTGTAATCTCTTTTCCATCAAATAAATATTCAGGTCCAATAAATCCAACAACCGTATTTACTAAAAGTGGATCAAATTTTTTTGCAACCGCATAAGCTCTTACCTCACAAGTTTGTTGGTCTAAGCCAAAATTTGCATTTGCTGAAAGTGAACTTCCTTGACCTGTTTCAAAATACATAACATTATTTCCAACAGTTCCACGATTTAATGAAAGTCCAGCTTCATGGGCTTCTTTTAAGATTTTAAGATTTACTCCAAAACTTGAATTTGTAGCTTCAGTTCCTCCAATTGATTGAAATACTAAATCAACAGGAGCACCTTTTTCAATAGCTTCAATAGTATTTGTAACGTGAGTTAATACACAAGATTGGGTTGGAATTTCATATTTTTGGATTACATCATCCATTAATTTTAAAAGTTTTATTGTTTGTTCAACATTATCAGTTGCTGGATTTATGCCAATAACCGCATCACCATTTCCATATAATAATCCATCTAAAATACTTGCAGCTATTCCCATAACATCATCTGTTGGGTGATTTGGTTGAAGTCTTGTTGAGAGTTGATTTGGTAAACCAATAGTATTTCTAAAAGATGTAACAACTGGACATTTTTTTGCAACCATTATTAAATCTTGATTTCTCATGATTTTACTAACAGCTGCTGCCATTTCAGGTGTAATTGCAGGTCTTGCTTGTTTAATCAAATCAACGGTTGTAGTATCACTTAATAACCAGTTTCTAAAATCTCCAACTGTTAAATGTGAAATTAATTTAAAAGCTTCTGCATCATGCTCATCAATTATTAATCTTGTGATTTCATCATCTTCATAAGGTATTAACATCTCATTTAAAAAAGTTTTAAGAGGAACTTCTGCCAAACGCATTTGAGCTACAACTCTTTCTTGAGAAGATAGGGCAGAAACTCCTGCTAATAAATCTCCTGAACGTTTTGGTGTTGCTTTTGCCATTAAATCGGCTAGATTTTTAAAAGTATAAGTTCTATTTCCAAGTATATGTCTATAAGATGTTTTCATATTTTAATTTGTATATTAATTAAGTTCATATACATTCCTTTATATTTAATAACGATTAATTACATAATTAATAAATAATTATTGTGTAATTTACTTAAAGAATTATATAACCAAACTAAAGGTAATTAAACATTAGAACAGTATATATTTTATACAAAGAAAAGTATTATTTAATAAAATAAAATAGTTTTATTATATATACTAAAAGTTATTTCTTGTATAATTTTCATGTTTAAGGTTAGTTTTTATACCAAATTTATAAGGAATATTTTGAAA
>JBBRXF010000106.1:0-7645 GCA_038248665.1 Campylobacterales bacterium
TATCTCATCCATATGTGAAAAATAATATAAATATTTTCCTTGGATATTATTCAATTTATTTAATTTTTCTTCATCTAATAAAACATTAAATTTTAAGAGATTTATTGTTTCTGTCATAAGTTCAAGAAAAAATCTTATATTCTTTTTCGCAATTATATCAATAGAGTTAAAACTGCATAATTGAGTAATAGTTCTTAATAAAACGATATAAGAATCAAATGTTATGTTAAAAAGTTTCATATTATTTAAAAATAGGAATTTTAATTTAGCTTCATAAAATCTAAAAAGGTTTGAAAGTGAATCAAAATTATAAATGTTGTAAGATTCTAAGATTTTCTCTTTTGTTCCAATAGATAAAAGATGTAACATAATATTTATATCTTTAAAAAAATAAATTGAGTCTTTTTGAGTAATATTTAAGAGCTTTTTTTCAATATAAAGATTTATTTGTTCTTTAAAAGTAAGATTATTTTGAAATAAATCTTCAAGTTCTTTGGGAATTTCTTCTTTTTTTATAGATAAGGCTTCTATATAATTTATTGTGTATAAAATATTTTTTTCAAGAGAACTTATTAATTGGTTGTCATTTTCTAGAATATTATATTTTTCTAGCACTTCATCTATTTGTTTTATACAATCTTTTTGTTCTAATTCTTTACTTGTAAAAAAAGAAAAAGTTGGAGAGTTTGTAGAATCTTCATTAATCATCATCACTACACCTATTGTATATTTGCATTAATTATATAGAAAAGAAACTTATACGAATAATAATTTGTAATTAATGAGAGGACTTAAGGTTCTCTAAACATATTTAGCTATAATCGATTTACAATTCAAATATAATAAACTATAGGATTTTAGAAATGAGAAATTGGTTAGACAATCATAAAAATGACAAAATTAGAACTCAAATGTATTATGCAAAACAAGGTATTATTACGCCAGATATGGAATATGTGGCAAAAATTGAGAAACTTGACCCTGAGCTAGTAAGAGCTGAGATAGAAAGAGGAAGATTAATAATCCCTGCAAATGTTAACCATAAACATTTAGTTCCAATGTCAATTGGAATTGCATCTTCATGCAAAATTAATGCAAACATCGGTTCTTCTGCACTTGCTTCAAATGTTGAAGGTGAAATAGAAAAAGTTGATGTTTGTTTAAAATATGGTGCTGATACAATCATGGATTTAAGTACAGGTGGTGACTTAGATATGATTAGAACAGCTGTAATTGAGCATTCAACTGTTCCAATTGGAACAGTGCCTATTTATCAAATTTTACATGATGTAAAAGATAAAATCGAAGATTTATCTATTGATGTTATGTTAAAAGTTATTGAAAAACAAGCACAACAAGGTGTTTCATATTTCACTATTCATGCAGGATTCTTATTAGAATTTATGCCTCACGTTGCAAAAAGAAAAATGGGAATTGTATCAAGAGGTGGTTCTTTAATGGCTGCTTGGATGATGCATTATCATAGAGAAAATCCATTTTATGAAGCATTTGATGATATTTTAGATATTTGTGCAAAATATGATGTATCTTTATCTTTAGGAGATTCATTAAGACCTGGATGTTTAGCTGATGCATCTGATGAAGCACAATTAAATGAGTTAAAAGTTCTTGGTGAATTAACTTTAAGAGCTTGGGAGAAAAATGTTCAAGTTATGATTGAAGGTCCTGGTCACGTTCCTTTAAATCAAATTGAAAGAAATATGAAACTTGAAAAAGAGTATTGTCATGAAGCACCGTTCTATATTTTAGGACCGCTTACTACTGATATTGCTGCTGGTTATGATCATATTTCATCTGCAATTGGTGCAGCTGTTGGTGGATGGCATGGCGCTTCTATGTTATGTTACGTAACTCCAAAAGAACACTTAGGTTTACCAAATGCTGAAGATGTTAGAAATGGAATTATTGCATATAAAATTGCTGCTCACTCTGCTGATATTGCACGTGGAAGAAAAGGTGCAAGAGATATTGATGATGAAATGTCTGATGCAAGATATGGGTTTGACTGGAATAGACAATTTGAATTGTGTTTAGATCCTGAACGTGCAAAAGAATATCATGATGAAACATTACCTCAAGATGTATTTAAAGAGGCAGAATTCTGCTCAATGTGTGGACCAAAATTCTGCTCATATAAAATTACTCAAAAAATTGTAAAAGAGCATGGTCAAGCAATGATTGATATTGCTGGATAACTCTTCTTTTTAATAGTAGATACGAGTTTGTATCTACTATTTTTCTAAATTCTTCACTTTCTTATCAAATTTATTCTTTATTCTTTTTATTCTTTTGCTAAAATACCTTATACTATAGTTAATTAAGATAATAATTATCCTATTTGAATTATAATGCAAACATTAGTAAATATTAAAGGAATTTTTATATGGCAAATGTAGAAAATATTAAAAAAGAATTAGAAAATATTAAATATCCAGGTTTCGCAAAATCAATAGTAGAATTTGGATTTGTAAAAGATATTCAAGTAAATGGAACAAATTGTGTAGTTGCTCTTGATATTACTTCAACAGCTCCTGAAGTTGAAGCTCAATTGAGAAAAGAAATTACAGCTGCTTTAAGTGCTATTGGAATGAATGTTACACTGAATTTTAATAAACCAAAAGAACAAGTTCAATCAAGTAATAGTGTAAGTGGTAAAAATATTGCACCACAAATCAAAAAAGTTGTAATGGTAAGTTCAGGAAAAGGTGGAGTTGGAAAATCAACTACAACTGTAAACTTAGCGGTTGCAGCTGCAATGCAAGGTAAAAGAGTTGGTATTCTTGATGCTGATATTTATGGACCAAATATCCCTCGTATGATGGGTTTACAAGGTAAAGAAGTAGAAATTGTTGGAGATAAAGCAAAACCTTTAAATGCATACGGTGTTGATGTTATGTCAATGGGTATGTTAATGGAAGAGGGGCAAGCTCTTATTTGGAGAGGTGCTATGATTATGAAAGCAATCCAACAACTTTTAAGAGATATTTTATGGGAAGAGTTAGATATTTTATTTATTGATATGCCTCCTGGAACTGGTGATGCTCAATTAACTTTAGCTCAAAGTGTACCTGTAAGTGCTGGAATTAATGTAACAACTCCTCAACATGTTGCTCTTGATGATTCAAGAAGATCTTTAGATATGTTCAAAAAACTTCATATTCCAGTTGCTGGGATTGTTGAAAATATGAGTGGATTTGTTTGTCCTTCATGTAATGTAGAATCTGATATTTTTGGAATGGGAACTTGTGAAGAACTTGCAGTTCAATATAATACTCAAGTATTAGCAAATTTACCAATTGAACCAGCTATTAGAGAAGGTGGTGATAGTGGAAAACCTGTTGTTTATTTTAATCCTGAATCAGTTTCAGCAAAAAGATATATGATTGCAGCGGATAAATTAATTCAATTCTTAGCAAATATTGATGATGATATTAATAATTCAGCGATTCAACCAATTATGCCAGCAGGTGTAAGTGCTTGTTCAACTGAAGGTCAAAAAATAAAAGCTGAGCATGAAAAAGCTAAAAGTAGTGAAAGTTGTGGAACTGGATGTGGTTGCCACTAAAAGTAGAAAATATAAAAAGAGTTTTTAAACTCTTTTTATAAACTTATTTATCAACTCTTGAGTTTTTTTCTTCAATCCCAGAAATCCCAAATCTTCTAGCTAACTCTTGTTTTACTCTATCAGGACTTATATTTTTAGATGCAAGTGCAACTAAAACATGGTATGTAATATCAGCTGCTTCATAGATAATTTCTTCTGTGTCATTATCTTTTATAGCAAAAGTAAACTCGCCAGATTCTTCAACTATTTTTTTAAGCATTGAATTTTGTTTACCTTGAAGAAGTTTTGCTGTGTATGATTTACTTGGATCATCGTTTTTTTTCTCTTGAATAGTATGATATAAAGTATCAATTACTCCATAAGCAGATGTTGTATCAATTTGAACATCACTAATTATCTCATTTGTAGCTAGATTCGTAAAGAAACAAGATTTTCTTCCTGTATGACAAGCAACACCTTCTTGATTAACTTTTAAAAGTAGTGTGTCATTATCACAATCGATTAAAATTTCAACAATTTCTTGTAAGTGATTAGAGCTTTCACCTTTTTTCCAAATTCTTTGTTTACTTCTACTAAAATAGTGAGCATAGTTATTTTTGATTGTTAGTTCTAGGGCTTCAGGATTCATATAAGCAAGCATTAAAACTTCATTTGTTGTTGCATCTTGAGTAATAACGGGGATAAGATTATCCATCTTTGCCCAATCTATTTTATTTAATTGTTCCATAATCTTTTCCTCTAAAAGTTTGTTTTAACATCGACTTTCCAATAATCAATGGTTCTTTCTTCTTTATTAATATTCAAATCCAATCCAAAATCATATTTCTCTTTATATGCTTTTTCTTCTTTTTGTATGAACTCTTCAGTTTTTTCATATTTGATATTTTCATCATAATTTATTTCTGGTTTAACTATTACAACAGATTTTATATCTTTTGCATAAGTTGTTGTTAAAAGAATAAAAGAGTTGAGAATTAATAAAAAAGAATTTTTTTTCATAGTTTTAAAAGAAGTAGTTTCCTACTTCTTTTTATTGATTTATAGTTGCATCTCTTGATTTATCTTTAGTATCAACCCAAATATTTGGAGTTGAACCACCAGGAGTTAAGAAAATTTTAGCATCTTTATTTTCTCTAAGTGCATCATTAAATTTCCCTTGAACTTCAATTTGTTGCATGTGTAATAAATTAGGAGTTAAAGATTCTGCAATAGATTTATTTGCAAGTGATTGTGCTTTTGCTTCAATAGTTACAGCATCTGCTCTACCTTGCGCTTCAATTCTTTTTGCTTCTGCTTCACCAGTTGCTTGTGCAGCTCTTTTTTCAGCTTCTTGTTTTGCTCTTAAAACTTCGTATCTTACTCTTTCAGATTCTTGGTTTGCAATTTGTACTCTTTCAATTTGCTCTTTAATTTTTGCAGGTAGTACAATCTCTCTTAATTGAACAGATTCAACACTTACAGGTTTCCCTTCTAGTCCTTCAACTTGTCCTCTAATTCCTTGCTCAATCATAGTTGCAATTTCATTTCTTTTTGTAGGTAAGTCTTCTGCATTAAATCCACCAACAACGTTTCTTACAACGTTTCTTACTACTGGATTTACGATTTTATCTTCCCATGAAAGTCCCCATGTTGCAATAGTAAATGGAGCACCTGAAGCTGTAAGTCTATATTGAACAGTAAGTTCAATAGAAACAGGTAATCCTCTTGCATCTAGGATGTTAATTGCTGGATTAATTTTGATACCAGCATCAAATCCACTCATCTCTTCAACACTTCTATAGTTTAATAATCTAACTTTTGTATCAACTATTATAACTTTTTGGAAAACTGGAACATATAAGTGAAAACCAGGATTTAAAGGAGTTTCATCATATTTACCAGTTGTTGCTTTAATACCAACTTGTCCTGATTCAATAATTACAAATGGTTTGAAAATAAAAAGTGCAGCTATTATTATAATAACTACATAAATCATTCCTGCTTTTTTACCGAAGTTTTTAAAAAATTCAGGTGTTTCAAAAGGAGGTTGAAAATTTCCACCACCATTATTATTCCCACTGTTATTTCCACCACCGTTATTCTGTCTGTTTTTAAAATAGTCGTTGTCTATTGGCATATTTTTCCTTAATTTAAATATTTATATCGTATATTAATTAACTTTAGTTAACGTATGTTAAATATTTAATATATTTCTCATTTTTTCCAGCTACTAAATCAAAGTAAGCTGATTGTATTTTCTCAGTAACAGGTCCACGTGAGCCACAACCAATAATTCTTGCATCAACATCTCTTATTGGAGTGATTTCAGCAGCAGTTCCTGTAAAGAATGCTTCATCTGCTATATAAACTTCTTCTCTAGAGATTCTTCTTCTAATAACTGGAATTCCCATATCAGCAGCTAATTCAATAACTGTTGCTTGTGTAATTGATTCAAGTGAGTTATCATTTGGAGGCGTAATTAAAGCTCCATCTCTAACAATAAAGAAACAAGCACCACTAGCTTCTGCAATATAACCTTGGTCATCTCTTAGTAATGCTTCATCATATCCAGCTTCAACAGCTTCATATTTTGCCATTTGAGAATTTAAGTAGTTTGCAACTGCTTTTGCTTTTCCCATTCCTGAAGTATTTGGAGTTCTTGTCATTGAAGATATTTTTACTCTAACACCTTTTTTAAGACCTTCTTCTCCTAAATAAGCTCCCCATTCCCAAGCAGAAACTGAAACTTTTACAGGTGCATCTTTGTGATATAGACCCATAACACCGTAACCTAAATATACTAAAGGTCTAATATAAGCACCTTCAAATAATTCATTTCTTTGTAATAATTCAATTTGCGCTTTGTTTAGTTCTTCAAGTGTAAAAGGTACATTCATAAGTGTCATTTTTGAAGAGTTTAATAATCTTTTTGTATGCTCATTAAGTTTAAAAATTGCACATCTACCATCTACAGTTTTATAAGCTTTTGTACCTTCAATTGCACCATTTCCATAATGAAGTGTATGACTAAGAACATGTACTTTTGCATCATGCCAATTTACAAATTCTCCATCCATCCAAATATATTTTGATTCAGTCATTTTATTAATTCCTAATGATTAAATTTTTAACAATTATTTTATCCAAGATATTATTAAAATTAACTCTTAGAAAGAGCCTTAGTAAGTATTTAAGATATTTAAATGTAATATAAAAGAAAAAATATAGGTAAGAAAAAATATGCTTTTTAAAAAGTTCCTTCATTTATCAACTTTAATACTCTTATCACTTTTTTTAGCATCTTGTGCAGTTAATAATAATCAAATGATGGTTAATGGAAAAAAAGTTTATAACAAGGAGCCTATATCTCCTGTTTTACTAAATGAAATAAGTCAAATTCTTTTATCAATTAAACAAAATAATATAGCATTATTAAATAGTAAATATATTGATCCAATCAATGGATTTTATGACGTAACAAAGTTTGAGAATAGAAATATTTTTGAAGTAAAGAAAAGTATTACTACCGAATTTACTAATGAAGTTGATACCTTTGATATAAAGATTGAAAAGGCAACTTTTAATTGCAGTCCTTTTGATGATAGTTTATATGGTTGGGATAAAGAGGGAGCTTATTTAGATGCTCAAACAAAACCATATATTACACATATCATGGAAGAAGCGAATCTTTTACAAGCAAATAGTTTTAAAAAAGAAGAGATAGAAAGAGCTGATTTTATAGAACAAACAAGTTATGAAATTACAATTCCTTACAATGCAATATTTTATTTAACAAAAGTAGAAAATAATTGGTATATAACTTTGATTGATAATATAACAACTGATTGCAGCAGATAATTATAAATTAAGATTTTTTATAAAAGCAAGATGAAAATATATTTCATCTTGCTTTTTTAGAGATAATTAAAGTTGATAAAAATATCAAAAGTAGTACTATTACGATGGTTGCTCCACTTGGAATAGATATATAAAAAGATAAAAATAATCCAATTATTACACTTAAAATTCCAAAAATTGAAGATAAAATCCAAGTATTCACAAAACTCATTTTTAAACAAA
>JBBRXF010000107.1:0-7486 GCA_038248665.1 Campylobacterales bacterium
ACTGCCGGGTCCCCTGGTGGAAACGTAGGCCGCTGCCAGCTCTTGAGTTTTTTATTAAGCTTTTACCTATTTGAACTTCTTGTTCTTCTAGTTAAAAGCTTTTTTTTTAGCCCGCTTTTTTACTCTTCGCTTTTTTAGGTTGTCTTTTTATTATCTTATTTATTTAGCTTGCATAGCTCCAACGGTAGAGCAATTCCATGGTAAGGAAGAGGTTATCGGTTCGATCCCGATTGCGAGCATTCCAGCTATATCCTGCAACTCCTTCCTCCTGTTTATTGATCCTTCTGGTCATTAGCTGTGATTATTGGTTTGAGGCTTATTTACATATCTTTTAATTTTCTTATTCGGGTGTTTCTTAATCTTTAATATTAAAAGGAAGGCATAATAAATCACCATTTTAAAAAATGGAGTATTTTACTATTAAAAATATTAATAATGATTCATAGAGAATTAAATCAAAGATAGTTGATAATTACTTAGTTAGGTATAGGAAAAAGAATAATTTTAAAGAGTATAAATAATAATTATCTATTCAACATTTTTGCTTCTTCTCGTACATTTAATCTGTGACAGATTTTTATTCCATATAAAAAAATAATCCAAGAGATATAAATCCAAAAAAATGTAAATAATAAAGTTGCAAGTGAGCCATAAATTGTAGTGTAAGTTTTGTTATATATTACATAATAAACAAATAGATTTTTTGTTATTGATAGAACTATTAGGGTAATGAATGAAGAGATTAAAGCTGCTTTATTATCTATTTTTCTATTTACACTTAATTTAAATAAGGCAAAAAATATAATCCATGCAAATATATGAGAAAACATATTTTGTAAAATAGTATTATCATAAAATGACATAAGAATATTAGATGCAGTAAATACAATAGGTAACATTGCTAAAAACAATGAATAAAAAAGAAAAGAGAACTGAATAGACTTTCTTTTGGCTTTATGTATTTTATTTACTATATATTCATAATCTTTAAAAAACATAATAAATACAAAAAGCATATAAATAATTCCTAGAAAACCTAATTTACTGGAATTTGAAATATAGTTTTTAAGTGCAACTATAATTTCATCTGAATGTGTAGGATTTATTATATTTAAAATGTAAGTTATAAAAATATCAATGTAAGTGTCGAATTCTGAAAATGAAGAAATAATAGCAATGAATAAAGCAAGAATTGGAAGAATAGAAAAAATAGTAAAAAAGCTCAAAGATGCAGCATAATAAGTAGTATCATCATTAAAAAATGAATCTAATTTATTTATAGCCTTTCTTAAAAAACTCTCTTCACTATTGGAACTATTCATAGTATTATAAACCCATTTTAAATGGATTTAAAATATTATTTGGATCAAATGCTTTTTTGATATTTCTAAATAGATTCATTTCGGCTTCTGTAAATGCAATATGCATAAATGGAGCTTTTGATGTGCCTATTCCATGCTCACCACTTAACGTTCCACCTAAATCGACAACATATTGAAAAATCTCTTCGATAGCTTTGTGTCCATCTTCCATCTCTTTTTCATTTGTTTTATCTTTTACCATTACATTTACGTGAATATTTCCATCTCCTGCATGACCAAAACAAGGAACTTGGAAACCATATTTTTCACCAATTTTATAAATACCATCAAGAGCAACTGGTAATTTACTTCTTGGAACTGAAATATCTTCATTTAATTTTTTAGTTCCGTAAATCATAGTTGCAGGACTTGCATTTCTTCTAGCAAACCAAAGTTTTTTACCTTCATCTTCATCTTTAGCTATTATAAATTCAGTTGAACCATTTGCTGCAAATGATTCTTTTAGTGTTTGAAGTTGTGAATCAATTTCTGCTATTGAACTAGCATCAACATCACCAACTAAAATTCCACCTGCATTATCAGGAAGTGAAACTTGTGGAAACTTTTGTTTTAATGCTTTAATTACAAGGGCATCTAAAAATTCCATAGCAACAGGATTAGCTCCAGCTGCAAGTGATTTAAATACAGCAGTCATTGCACTATCAACGCTTGGAAAAACTCCCATGTACGTTTGTTTAAATTTTGGTTTAGGAATTAGCTTTAAAGTAATTTCTGTGATAACTGCTAATGTACCTTCACTTGCTATTAAAATACCAGCTGTGTTATATCCAGCAACATCTTTAATAGTTTTTTTCCCAGCAACAATAATATCTCCATTTGGTAAAACAGCTCTTAATGCCATAACATAATCTTTAGTGATACCATATTTAGCTGCTCTCATTCCACCTGCATTTTCACTTACATTTCCTCCAAGTGTTGAGTACTCTTCACTTGCTGGATCTGGAGGATAAAAAAGTCCTACTTCTTCAACGGCTTTTTGAAATTGCATATTTATAAGTCCTGGCTGAACAACTCCAACCATATTTTCCATATCAATTTCAAGTAGTTTATTCATATGTCGCTCAAGACTTAAAATAATTCCACCACTTGCAGGTAATGCACCACCTGTAAATCCAGAACCTGCACCTCTTGGAACAATTATGATTTGATGTTCATTACAATATTTTAAAATATCAGATACATCTTGTTCATCTCTTGGAAATACAACAGCATCTGGTTCAAATCTTGTTCTTGTTGCATCATAACAAAAAGCGATTAAATGTGCTTTATCGCTTTTGATATTTTCATCTCCAACAATTGAAGTAATATAATCTAAATGTTTTTTGTCAATCATTATTTAATTCCTAAAATCATTTTATAATAATCGTTGTAACTTAAACTTTTTCTACCAGAGAAGAAATCAAAATATGACCAGCTAAAAATTGATTCTTCAATCTCTTCAACTCTTGTATAAAAAGGCATTGTAGCAGTTGTATTTTCATAATTTGTTACATAACTTGCTAAAATTGCAAATGTTTTTGCATCAATAACAAAAACTTTATTTTCAATAACCATAAAGATTGTTCCAAGATTTTGTTCAATTGCAAATTTTTGAATATCTTCTTTTGTTGGATAAGGATTATTATCTACTTTTAATTTAGCTGCAAAAATATCAGAGTGAATGAAGTTGTTTAGTTTGAAATTTTCTCTTACATTTTGGAATGCATCTAATGTTGGTGCAATTAAAAGTGAAGAGTTATACATATAATTTAATATTAAAATATCATTAGTAACAGCAACTCTATTTGATGTAGGAATTGCATCTTGTTTTAAGTCATTAAATTCGAAGAATTCAACAACAGAGCTGTTTGACTCTGAACTCACAACTTTTGCATTTGAAACTATTAATCTTCTATCTTTTTCAAAAATATGAATAACAATACCTGTTTGTCCAATGATTAAATTTCCCATAGGAATTACACTTTTATTATTTTCAATTTTTCCAAGTTTTAAACCCATTGGTTTAATTGAAAATTCTTTATTATTTTGAGTTACTGGTTCATCAATTGATGTTTTTAATATAACATTACTATTAGCTTTTTGATTACCATTACTTTTTGTGAAAAGGTATGTATAATTAAATTTATTTTGTGCAGAGTTAATTTTAATATCTAAAACATCCCAACCACTATTTTTCATATCATTCAAAGATAATTTACCATTACAAATGCCACCATCAAGAGCAATATTCTCGATTAAAGAAGGTTTTTCAACACCATTTTTATAACAAGTTGTATCTTGTGCAAAAGCAAGATTTGATAGTAAACAAGTGCTTACTCCAGCTAATAAAAGTCTATTAAATATTTTTGTCATTGTTCTTCCTAATTTAAATTGATTGTAATTCTTGAAGTTTTTCTTTTACTTCATCTACGTGTAAAATCTCTATTTTTTCACCTTTTACACTTTTTTTCTTTCTAACACTTACTTTGTCCCAAATTGCAGCAATTTTTCCATCAGGATCTATAATAAATGTAGTTCTAACAACTCCCATAAACTCTTTTCCCATAAATTGTTTTAATTGCCAAACACCAAAATCTTCACACATTTTTTTACTTTCATCAGATAAAAGTGTAATTGTTAAATCTTTAGCTTCAATAAATTTTCTATGTTTTTTTGTATCATCAGGACTCACCCCTAAAATAACAGCATCTAAATCATCAAAAGAAGAGTGTTTATCGGTAAAATCACAAGCTTGTGTTGTACAACCAGGTGTTAAATCTTTTGGATAAAAATATAAAACAATCCATTTTCCTGCTAAATCTCTTGAGCAAATTTCAACATCATCTTGATTAGCAGCACAAAAACTGGGTGCTGTATCTCCTATTTTTAACATAATAGAAATCCTTTAAATTATTTTTTTATTGCTATAAATGTTGCAAAATTTACCCATTTGAAAATAGTTTCACAATGGCTAAATCCAGCATCTAATATCATTTTTTTATTTTCTTCTTCTGTATATGGTATTAATACATTTTCTAAAGCTTCTCTTTTTTGAGAGATTTCAAATTCAGAGTAACCTTGTGTTTTTTTAAACTCATAATATTCATCAATAGATTGTTTATTTAAAGTTGAATTTGAAGAGATAACTTTTTCACTAAAAATGAAAATACCTTTTTCTTGCAAAGAATCATATATCTTTTTAACTAATTTTTCTCTTTGTAAAGGTCTTATAAATTGTAAAGTATAGTTTGAAAGTATAAGTTTTGCATTTTCATAAGAAACATCGTGTAAATCTGCATTAATAAGTTCTATCTCAACTCCAAAAGCTTTTGCTTTTTTTGCTGCTCTATTTAACATAGCTTCAGAATTATCAATACCTATTAATTTTAAATTGTCTTTACAATGTTTACTAAGTTCTATTAGTGTTGAAGCAGTTGAACAGCCCAAATCGTAAACTTTGTCATTTTCTTCTAAAAAATTGCATGCAAAATTTATTGATAATCTTTGCATCTCTTTGTAAAAAGGAACTGAGCGGTTTAACATATCATCAAATACTGATGCTACTTCTTCATCAAATTCGAATTGTTTTGTAATTGATTTTTTAAATACTTTATCTACCATAGGTATATTTTATCTAAATGCATATTAATAAATATTAATTTGTTAAATATTTATTTATTTGAAGTAATTTCTTGCAGATTCTATATCATCTAAAATCTGTTTTTTTAACTCTTCAAAGCTATCAAATTTTTGATTATCCCTTAGTTTTTCATAGAATTTTATTTGTGTTGTGTAGTTATTATTTATAATATTTTTATCAATAATATGAGTTTCAACCGCATAACTTCCATCGGTTGTGAATCTGTGACCTAAAAAAGTAATTGAGTTATATTCTTCTTCATCTAAAATAGTTTTTGTAATGTATACTCCCTCTTTAGGTAGTAAAAATTCATCTATCTTTAGATTTATTGTTGGAACAAAACTTTTATTTCCCAATCCTTGTCCTTTGATTTGATGGCCATAAATTTTATACTCTTTACCTAAAAGTTTATTTGCCATGTTTATATTGCCATCTTTTATATATTCTCTTATTATTCTTGAATGAACAGCAACATCATCGATTTTTATCTCATCAAGAACTAAAACTTCTCCAGTAAAAAGTTTTTTAAGTCCTTCTATACAATATCTTCTATTTTTCCCAAAACAAAAATCAAATCCAACAACTATTTTTTTTAGATTTGGAAACTCTTGTTTTATTAATTTTATAAATTCATCACCTTCAAGATGTTTGATATTTTCTAATACATAATAATAAATTGGATAAGGGCTATACTCTTGTCTATATCTTTTTGGAGTTAGGTTTGCATATCCTGATTCTATGGAAACAATTGCTCCATGTTCATCCAAATTTTTGAAAAGTTGTTGATGGGCATAATGCATTCCATCAAAACCTCCAATTGCTATTGAAGTTATTGTATTTTTATTTACTAAAATAGAAGAGCTCTTCTTCATTTCCATCTTTCCCTTGTAATTTACTCATGCTTGAGTACTTTAATTTCCAATTTAATGCTAGTGTTGTATTCAGAAATTTTTCTCTTGCTTTTATGATGGCATTTTTATCTTTTACCACACCTTTTTTATCTCTTTTAACATTAGTTCCAACTTCAAACTGAGGTTTAAAAAGAATGATAATATCTTTTGAAGCTAAACAATTTATATCATTTAAAATATTTAAAATAGAGATAAATGAAACATCACAAGTTACTATTTCAAAAATTTCATCACTTTGAAAGTTTCTAATATCTGTGTTTTCAAAAAAAGAAATATTAGGATTGTGTTTGATTCTTTCGTGTAGTTGATTTGAGCCAACATCTACACAAGTAACTTTTTTTACTTCATTTTCAAGTAAAATTTGCGTAAATCCACCAGTACTGCTTCCAATATCTAGGGTGTTTTTATCTTTTAATTCAAAATGTTTTAATTCTTGTAAAAAATATTTTAGTTTGTAAGCGGCACGCGACACATAAAAATCATCTTCTAAAATCTCAATTTTGTGATTTTGCTCAACATTAAAAGAGGGTTTTGATATAATCGCACCATCAATTTTAACTTTTTCTGATTTTATTAATTCACAAGCTTTATTTCTGCTTTGAATGTTAAAGGTTTCTGTTAAATATAAATCTAATCTCATGGAGGCAATTATAGTTGAAGTTTGTTCAAAAAGAGGTTAGCTGTACTTTTGAAGAAAAAAAATCAAAATTTATAGCATATTTAATGCCATATGAAATGTTCGATGTTATTATGAAAAAAGTAAGAGAAGAACATCCAAAAGCGAGACATTATGTTTATGCATATAGATATTTAAATGAGTTTGACCAAATAGTAGAAAATAGCAGTGATGATGGCGAACCAAAAGGAACAAGTGGAAAACCAAGTCTTACAGTTCTAGCTGGAAATGAACTTATAAATACAGCAGTTATAATAGTGCGATATTTTGGTGGAATAAAACTAGGAACAGGGGGATTAGTTCGAGCTTATGGGGATAGTGTAAATGAAGTTATTAAAATAGCTGCGTTTAAAGAGTATGAAAAATTAATAACAAAAACTTTGGTTTGTGACTATACAGAGCTTTCAAAACTAGAATATCTATTAAATCAAGAAAATATAAATATAAAATCAAAAGAGTTTTCAACTCAAATAAATCTAACAATTGAACTAACATCGGAGCATTTTGAGCTTTTAAAATCTTTACTTTCAAGAAATATTTCAGTATTATAATAACTATTTAAATTATTAAATATAATTTTAGGAGTTTTTATGAAATTGAATAAATTGTTTTTTATAATAGTTTTAGCATTTAACTTATTTTCTAATGATGAAATAAATATAAATTTCAAAGATTTAAAAATAATGGATTTTATTAAAATTACTTCAAAAATCTTAAATAGAAATATTTTAATTACAGAAGAGATAGAAGGAAATGTAAATTTTGTTTCAAATAAACCTCTAAATAAAAATGAATTAATTAAAATATTAAATTATGTATTAGAAGATAAAGGTTATAACTTAGTTTTTAATGATGATATTTATAGAATAATAAAATCAAACAATGAGATTCCTCTTCT
>JBBRXF010000108.1:0-7469 GCA_038248665.1 Campylobacterales bacterium
AAGTCGATTTATTGTAAACAACAAAATTTCCAGCAAGTTCTTCTAATTCTTTATTGATTTTTGCATGAAGTTCTGTATCTTCAATATTATCTAATACATCACAAATTTTGTTTGCAATTAATTCAAACTCTTTTTCTTTCATTCCTCTAGCAGTTAATGCAGGAGATCCAATTCTAATACCTGAAGTTACAAATGGACTTCTTGTTTCACCTGGAACTGTGTTTTTATTTACAGTGATTCCTGCATTCCCTAAAGCTGCATCTGCATCTTTTCCTGAAAATGGTTTATTTAAAAATGATACTAATATTAAGTGATTATCTGTTCCACCTGATACTAAATCATATCCTCTTTTTATTAATACATCAGCTAATACTTTTATATTTGCTTTTACTTGTTTTGCGTAATCTTTCCATGCTGGATCTAAGATTTCTTTAAATGCAACTGCTTTTGCAGCAATTACGTGAACAAGTGGTCCACCTTGGATTCCTGGGAAAATTGCTGAATTGATTTTTTTAGCTATCTCTTCATCATTTGTTAAAATCATACCACCTCTTGGACCTCTTAAAGTCTTATGAGTAGTTGTTGTTACAACATGTGCGTAAGGAAATGGACTCATATGTTCACCAGCTGCAACAAGACCAGCAATGTGAGCGATGTCAGCAAATAAAATTGCTCCAACAGCATCAGCTATTTCTCTAAATTTTTTGAAATCAATTTCTCTTGCGTATGCAGATGCTCCACAAACAATGATTTTTGGTTGAGTGATTTTTGCAATATCCATTACTCTATCATAATTGATTCTTCCATCAAGTTCAACACCATAATAAAAAGCAGAATAGTTTTTTCCAGAAAAAGATGGTTTTGATCCATGAGTTAAATGTCCACCATGAGATAAATCCATACCAAGGATTCTATCACCAGCTTGAATAAGTGCAGCATAAACAGCACCATTTGCTTGACTTCCTGAATGTGGTTGTACATTTGCATAAGAACATCCAAAGATTTTACAAGCTCTGTCAATTGCTAATTGCTCAACTTGGTCAGCAAATTCACATCCACCATAATATCTTTTATAAGGATAACCCTCAGCATATTTGTTAGTAAAAACAGAACCCATAGCTTCCATTACAGCTGGACTTGTAAAGTTTTCACTTGCAATCATTTCTAGGTGATTTGTTTGTCTTTCTAACTCTTTTTCTATTATTGAAAATACTTCATTATCTGCTTGTTCTAAAGTTGCGTTTGTTAAAAAACTCATTTGTTATTCTCCTTAAAATTATTAATTAATATTATTCTTCATCATCATGAAGATTGATTTCATTTTTTATTGGTTTCATTGCTGGGAATAGTAATACATCTCTAATTGAATGTTCATTTGTTAACATCATTACTAATCTATCAATTCCAATACCTTGACCTGCTGTTGGAGCCATACCATAAGATAGAGCATTTACAAAATCCTCATCCATTTCATGTGCTTCGTCATCTCCACCACACTCTTTTGCTGCCATTTGACCTTCAAATCTTTGAAGTTGATCAATTGGATCATTTAACTCTGAAAATGCATTAGCAATCTCTTTTCCTGCAATAAATAGTTCAAATCTATCTGTTAAATGAGGTTTTTCATCATTTCTTCTAGCAAGGGGAGAAATTTCTACTGGATACTCTGTGATAAATGTTGGATTAACAAGTTTTGCTTCAACATATTCGTCAAATAATTCACCTTGAAGTTGTCCAATATTCATTTTATCATTTACATCTAGTTTTTTCTCTTTCATAAATGCAATAATTTTATCTTTATCTTCAACTATATCTTGTGGAACACCACCAATTTCATGTAGAGATTGAATTAATGGAATTTCTGTAAATTTATTAAAATCAATTGTTAAATCACCATAAGGTAAAAGAGTTGGTAATTCTAAATGTTCAAATAAATATTCAAAATACTCTTTTGTTAAAATAATCAAATCTTTATAAGTTTTGTATGCCCAATAAAACTCAATAGATGTAAATTCAGGATTATGAGTTGCATCCATTCCTTCATTTCTAAAGTTTCTATTGATTTCAAATACAGCTTCAAATCCACCAACTATTAATCTTTTTAGATAAAGTTCAGGTGCAATTCTTAAAAATCTATCAATTCCTAAAGCATTGTGGTGAGTAATAAATGGTTTAGCATTAGCTCCACCTGCAATTGGATGCATCATTGGAGTTTCAACTTCTAAGAAACCTTTGTTTTCAAAAAATCTTCTAGTTAAGCTTATAACTTTAGATCTAATATGGAAAGTTTTTCGCACTTCACTATTCATAATTAAATCTAAATATCTTTGTCTATATCTTAACTCTTTATCTTGAATACCATGATATTTTTCAGGAAGTGGAGAAATAGCTTTTGTTAATATTTTTATATCATCAGCATGAAGTGAAAGTTCACCATGTCCAGTTACAAATGGATAACCTTTTACTTCAACTATATCACCAACTTCGATATTTTTTTTGAAAATATCGTTGTAAAAACCTTCAGGTAAATTATCTCTTGCCACATAGATTTGTAACATTCCACTTTCATCTTCAATTTTAATGAAAGATGCTTTTCCCATTAATCTATAAAGTTTAATTCTTCCTGCAACTGTATAACTTCTCTTTTCATCTCTTTTTTCTTCTAAATTAATAACATCACTATTTACATTTAAATATTTTGCAATTGTAGTATTTCTTGCACTTTCATTTGAGTAAGGATTAATTCCTACTTCTCTTAGTTTCTCTGCTTTTTCAATTCTTTGTTGTATATATGTATTTTCAAACAATATTAAATCCCTTTATTTATTTTCTGGTTTATTTGCGATACTTTTTAATTTTTCTTTTGTTGTATCTACTGGCTCTTGAGTTGTAATTTTAGTCTCTTCAATTTTTTTCTCAATCGTATCAACAACTTCTTCTTTAACAGCTTCTTTTACACTTTCTGTAGTTGCTTCAACACTTTGTTTAATATTATTTTTAGTTTCATCAATTAATTCTGATGTTTTTGTTGTATTAACTACTTTATCAACAGTATTTGTAATTGAAGTCGTATCAAGTTTGATTATGTATGAACCCACACTTATTAAATGAGGCATTACATAAGATTTCTCAAATTTTTCATCCATTACTTTTTTGAAAGATTGTACTTGATAAAGAGCATAAGCAATTACTGAAAATATTAAAAATACTTTTGATGCTCCAAATATAAATCCAAAAATTCTATCTACAACACCCAATCCACTTGCAGAAAAGATTTTACTAATGATTACTCCTAAAGTGTAAACAATTAACCAAAATCCAACTAAAGCTACAATAAAACCAATTAATTTTAAAGTTGCTTCACTCTGTATCGCTAAAATAGGTGCTAATGCATCTCCTGCATCTTTTGCAATTCTTGAAGCTACAAATATTGCTCCAATTATTCCAATGATTCCAAATACTTCTTTTATTAAACCTCTAAAAAGTCCTTTTAGTCCTAATATTAGAGTAATTGATATAATTATTAAATCAAAAATAGAAAAATCTTGCATAACGTCCCTTTTCTTATAATTCGTGCATTGTATCTAATCTTTACAAAATAGAAGTTTAATTAAAATCTATAATAAAGTCTGTACCAATATAATTTTTATTTTTATGGGTAAATGTTACATTTTGAATATTAATTTTATAACCTAAATTTTTAACAAAAAGTTCATTTACCATATATAAACCTAATCCTACGCCAAAAGATTGATGTTTAGTTGTAAAATATGGTTCAAATATTTTTGTGATTATTTTCTCATCAATTCCATTTCCAGAATCTCTTATTTGTAAAATATTGTTTTTAAATTCTATAAATATAAACCTATCATTTTGATTTTGATTATTTATTAAGGCATGTATTGAATTATCTAAAATATTTAATATTGCTTGTGAGAAATCATTTTTGTTGGTATTTAAAATAAAATCATTATCGTAAGTAAAAGTACATTCAATAAAATCTTTTTCAAATATAGAATCCATAATCTTTTTTGTATTTTTTATCATTTCAACTAATGAAAATTTCGTAATTTTTTCATCTGAATTAAAAAAATCTGTAAAATTTTCTATGGTAATAGATAGTTTATTTGTATTGTCTATTATTGCATCACATGACTCATTAAAATTTTCATCGTTTAGAATATTTAACTCTTTTTGAAGTTTCATACCACTTGAAATAGTACTAATTACACTTAATGGCTGTCTCCATTGATGGGCAATATTTTTGAGTATATCGGCAATTGCTGTAATTTTTGATTGCTGGAAAAGCATTCTATCTTTTTCTTTATTAGCTTCAATTTGAGTGATTTCTTGAGTCATATCGCTAAAAGTAACAATTATAAACTCCTCATTTTTTATTTTTGAAGATTTTATTGAAAAATGTTTTAGTTCATTCTGCAAAGTTTTAATTGCAACTCTAAAATTTTTATCTTGATTTATAAAAACGTGTTCTGCCCAATTTTTTCCATTGTAATATTTTTCAATTATATATGTGTCATCTTGCATATCTATAAATGTAGAACAAATACATTTATATTTTTCTTTGAAACTTGCTAAATCTTTTGTATCACTAAAAAAATCATACAACCTTTGATTTGCATCTATTATTTCTGTTCCATTTGTAATTACTATTATATTTTGTTGAGAATCAAGAATTGATTGTTTTTTATTTTCTTGTATTTTTAATTGTTTCAAATAGTTTGTATATAGATAAATTAAAAAAGAGAAAAATAGAATAATCAACGCAATTACTGAAATCATAATAATTTGTATTTTAAAAGATTTTACAATTTGAACATCTATATCACTTAATTTTACAAAATTTAAAATATCTCCTAATCTTTCATTCTTATCATTAAAGAGATTGTATTTTGAAATTAAATAATCATTTTCTATAATATAGTCATTAATTTCTAAATATTTTTCTATTTTGTTAACATTTAAATAATTAATTAAATCTTTATTAGCATTTTTGTTTGCGATGTAATAATCACCAATAAAGGTATTTGTATATGGGAATTTCAGAATTTCTCTATATTTTTTGTCAGTAATCACTAATGAATTAATATTATTATCTTTTAAATCATTTGCAATTGAATCAAAATGGCTAATAACTTCTATAGCTCCTAAAAAATTATCATCTTTATCAATAATTGGTGCTCTAGCTTTTATAGTCATTGAAAACAAAGCCACGCTAATTGAAGTTGAAATTTTTTTATTTTCTATGAAATTTTTTAAATCTTTTCTAAAAAGTAGATTGTCACCTTTTTTGTCAACCCAAGAACGATAAATACTATTCCCTTTATTATCTACTATTTGAATCCAAATATTTTTAAATTTAGTATTATCTCTCATTTGTTCAGAGATCTCTTTATAGTTTAATTTATCATACTCTTGATTTGTGATAATTTTTTGTAATTCATTGTCTTTTGCAAGTGCTAAAGCAATTGATAGTGTTGTGTCTCTTTTATTTTTTAAGAAATTTTCTGTTAATTTTAAAATATTTGTATTAGTAGAATCATAAATAGAAGTTAAAAGTGTTTTTTGTTTGTTTAAAATATAGTAATAAGTTCCGGAAACTATAAAAATGGTTAAAAGTAAAAAAGAGAAGATTGTAATATAAATATTTTTTTTTCTGTACATTAATTATAGACTTTTAGTAGATTTATAAGTAATGATTGTATAAAAAGATTACTTTTCTTTTGATTAATCTTTTCATTTAGAATTAATAAATTTGTGATAAAATCACACCATGATAAAAAGATACCCAACTAAACAAATATTCGTCGGAAATGTACCGATTGGTGGCGATGCTGCTATTCCTGTACAATCAATGACATTTACAAAAACATCAGATGTAAAAGCAACAGTTGAACAAATTACAGCTTTACATTTTGCTGGTGCTGATATAGTAAGAGTTGCTGTTCCAAATATGGAAGCAGCCTTAGCGTTAAAAGAGATTAAATCACAAGTTTCACTACCCCTTGTAGCAGACATTCATTTTCATTATAAATTAGCTTTAATTGCTGCTGAAGTTGTAGATTGTATTAGAATAAATCCTGGAAATATTGGAGATAGAAAAAGAGTTCAAGAAGTTGTTAAGGCTTGTACAGAGCGAAATATACCTATTAGAATTGGAGTAAATTCAGGGTCGCTTGAAAAACAGTTTGAAGATAAATATGGACAAACACCAGAAGGTATGGTTGCAAGTGCTGATTATAATATCAAATATCTTGAAGATTTAGGTTTTACAAATTTAAAAGTTTCTCTAAAAGCCTCAGATGTTCAAAGAACAGTTGAAGCTTATAGAAGATTAAGACCAATGAATAATTATCCATTTCATTTAGGAGTTACAGAAGCAGGAACTCAGTTTCACTCAACTATCAAATCTTCAATTGCTTTAGGTTCACTTTTACTTGATGGAATAGGTGATACTTTAAGAGTTTCAATGACTGGAGAACTTGAAGAAGAGATAAAAGTAGGGCGTGCAATTTTAAAAGATGTTGGAATTGCAAAAGATGGTTTAAATATTGTTTCATGTCCTACTTGTGGAAGAATTGAAGCTGATTTAGTAAGTGCTGTTAGTGAAATAGAAAAAAGAACAAAACATATAAAAACTCCACTTGATGTTTCAGTTATGGGTTGTGTTGTAAATGCAATTGGAGAAGCAAAATCTGCTGATGTTGCAATTGCTTTTGGAAAAGGAAGCGGACTTGTAATGAAAAAAGGTGAAATTATTGCCAAATTGTCAGGAGATGCATTGATAAATAGATTTATAGAAGAAGTTGAAATCGAAGCAGAAAAAAGAAAATAATGGATAGCGTATATAGTATAAATATAGAAAGAGCTGTTTTAAGTTCTATTTTATTTAACCCTGAAGAACTTGAAGATGTTTTAGGCGTATTAAAACCTAAAGATTTTTATTTACCTGCACATAAAAAAATATTTGAGGTAATGGTAAAACTTCATAATGATGATATGCCAATTGATGAAGAGTTTATACGAAAAAGAGTTGACTCAAAAGATGTTGATGACTCTATTTTATTAGAAATTTTATCAGCTAATCCAATTACGAATACTTTAGCATATGTTAGAGAAATCAAAGATGGTTCAGTAAAAAGAGAGTTAGCAACACTTGCAACAACAATAAAAAAAGTAGCCATTGAAGAAGAAATGAGTGCAAATGAAGCACTTGATACAATTCAAGGTGAACTTTATAAAATCTCTACAGATTCTGCAACCTCAGAATTAAAAGATATGAAAGTTATAACTCACGATACACTTTCATATATAGAACAAATGAAAAAGATGGGGAATAAACATCTTATTGGAGAAACAACAGGATTTGAGGCACTTGATAGAAGAACAACAGGTTTTAACTCAGGAGATTTAATTATTATTGCTGCAAGGCCAGCCATGGGGAAAACCGC
>JBBRXF010000109.1:0-7452 GCA_038248665.1 Campylobacterales bacterium
TAAAAGAGATAAAAAAAATTAATCTAAATATTCCTATCATTGTGGCAACTGCATTTTCAAATAAAGAGTATCTACTTGAAGCTATTGATATTGGAATTGACAAATATGTTTTAAAACCTATTGATATTGCAAAACTTCTTCAAGTAATGTCACAATCATTGATATATCATGAATTAAAAGATTTATATACGGATAAATTAACAAATCTTCCAAATAGAAATAAACTAAAAAAAGATTTAGATGAAAACCATATAGATTTAATGGCTTTATTAGATGTTGATGAATTTTCTACAATAAATGACCTTTTTGGTGAGAAAATTGGAGATACAATTCTATTTGAATTAGCAAATAAACTAAAACATTTCTTTAATGAAGATGATTATGTAGTTTATAGAATTGAAGCAGACAAATTTACTATAGTTTCTAGAAAAAATAATCAAGATGTAAATGAATTTTATGATCTTTGTAAAACTTTTGCAGATAAAATTGAAAAAGAGTCTTTACTTATTGATGAAGATGAAATTGATATAAATATTACAATTGGAATTGCTCAAGGTGATGGAGCAAGGGCATTTAAATACTCACAAAGGGTAATTAATTATGCAAGAACAAAACTTCAAAGAATAATGATTTATAATGAATCATTTAAAATCCAACAATCTTTTGAAGAAAATATAAAATGGGTAAAACAATTAAAAATGGGATTTAGAGAAAATCTATTCCAAGCATATTTTCAACCTATTGTTGATACAAAAACAAAAGAAGTTTACAAATATGAAGCACTTATTAGATATATCACAAAAGAAGGTGTAGAAATAGCTCCTTTTCATTTTATTAATGTTGCTAAAAAAACTAAACTTTATCCAAATATTATAAAAATTGTTATCCAAGATGCATTTAAATTAATAAAAAATAAAAATAAAAGAGTCTCTGTAAATATCTCATTTGATGATATTGCAAATGAAGAGACAACAGCATTTATATATGAAATACTTGAAAAAAACAAAGATTTTACAGAATTCTTAGAATTTGAGATACTTGAATCTGAAGAGATTTCAGATTTTAATGAAGTTGCAAAATTTATTGCTGAAATTAAAAAGTTTGATTGTATAGTTGGAGTTGATGATTTTGGTGCTGGATATTCAAACTTTAACCTACTAACTTTATTAGATATTGACTTTGTTAAAATTGATGGTTCATTAATTGAAAGAATTAATAGTTCAAAAGATTTAGAAATAATAGTAAATACAATTGCAAACTTCTCAAAAGAGTTTAAAGTAAAAACAGTTGCTGAATATGTGTCTGATGAAGATATTTATAATAAAATTAAAGAATTAAATATAGATTATTGTCAAGGTTATTACTTTGATAAACCTCTTAGTTACAATTCTATCAAGTAAGGTTAATTTAACCAACTTGATACAATGCCATTTTTTTCAAAAAGTGTACTTTTTATTCTTGTAATATTTGCAATACAAACTAATTGTTTTGCTGCTGTTTGTAAGTCATCATTGATTATTAGATAATCATAATCTTGAAAATACTCCACTTCACCTTTTGCATTTTTGATTCTTTTTTCAATAATTTCAATGCTATCAGTATTTCTGCTATTTAATCTTGTTTCTAGAACTTCTAAAGATGGAGTTGTAATAAAAACAGATGTAACAATAGAATTAAGTTTATTTCTTACAATCTCATGGCCTTGAACATCAATATCAAAAATTACTAATTTACCATCTTCTAAAGCATTATTAATTGGTTTTAATGATGTTCCATAATAGTTATCATGAACTTTTGCATACTCAAGAAAATCACCATTTTCTATATCTTTTTCAAACTCTTCTTTTGTTACAAAAAAGTAATCAACCCCATTTGTTTCACCAACCCTAGGAGCTCTGGTAGTTGTAGAAATAGAGAAATAATAATCGTCAATATCTTTATAAACTTCTTTTAATAAAGTAGATTTACCACAACCACTAGGGCCTGAAAGTATTAAAATAGCACCTTTTTTATCATTTATCAAAATTATCCCTTTAAAGTTAATCTAACATCAACACTTTCACCACTTGAAAGTTTATCTATTACTGTTTGATCAAATTTTTCTAATAAAGGTCGTAATTCATTAATATGAAAATTACTCAAAACTAAATTATATGGCTTAATAGGTGTTTGAGTTAAATCAAATTCATACTCTTTTACTTCATCTAATGCATCATCTATAATTGCTGCAATATCTTTCCAATCACTTTTTTCTAAATTGATTTCATTTTGAATAACATCTTCTCTTAGAATATTGTTTATTTTACTCAATTCACTATGATCCAAAATTCCACCTATATTTAATAATGTTGGATCAACAATACTTTCATCATCTTCACTGAAAAATTCATCTTCATTAAAATCATCTTCTTCTAAATTATCTAATGATTCAATATATTTTGTAGTGATAGGAATAATTACCTCTTCATCTTCTTCATAATGCTTATTAAATGATTTAGAAGAACTATTCTTCTCTTTTTCTTTATCTTCTTTTATTATCTCTAATTGTTCAATTAATATAGCTTCTAATTTTGTAGGTAAAAATGGTCTGGGAATGATAAAATCTCTAGATTTATCAAAAGGAAGTTCTTCAGAACTAATAGCACCTAATTTTCTTGAAAACTGTTTTATAGTATTAAATTTATCATCAATAAAACTTTGATCAATAATAATTAAATCATACTTATCATTTACACTATTTGTTTTTTGAATTGTTAAAGTTATATGCAATCGTTTACAAACTAAAGTAAAAATATGTTCGATTATTCCAGCATCACATATTAATAGTATAGTCACTTTATCTCCTGCAATATTAAATCTTCTAACTTATAAACCTTATCACATCTCATAGCTAATTCATGTTCATGGGTTACAAGTATTAATCCTGCATCATTGTTTTTTATATAATTAAATAGTGTATTCATAACAATATTAGCAGTATCTTTATCTAAATTTCCAGTTGGTTCATCTGCGAAAATAATTCTTGGTTTTTTAGTCATTACTCTTGCAATCGAGAGTCTTTGTTGTTGACCACCACTTAATTCACCAACACCTTGATTTATAACATAATCAATATTTAACTCTTTTAATAGATTTTTGTCAATATCTTCACCGCTTAAAAGAGTAGCAATTTCAAGATTTTCAATAGCAGAAAAACCACGAAATAGATAATGAGCTTGAAAAATTATCCCAAAATCTTCTCTTCTTATTTTTAATAATTGATTTTGTTTTAATGTATAGATATCTTTACTTTTAAAAACAACACTACCAACAGATGGTTTTAAAAGAGAAGATAAAATATTTAGAAGTGTTGATTTTCCACTTCCACTTGTACCTATAATTGCAATTGATTCTTTTTTATGAAGAGATAAATTAATATCGTTAAAAAGCTCATAATCAAATTTATGAGATAAATTTTTAGCTTGAAGTAAAAGGTCATCTGCAATGAGTGCATCCATTTTGTTAGCTTCACCCATTACATATTTCCTTTTTTATTTATACATAGTTGTTAAACTATGATTATTTTCCCATTTGTTTTGCAACTTCAGCTGCAAAATCTTCTTCTTTTTTCTCAATACCTTCACCAAGTTCAAATCTAATGTACTCAGTAATTTTGATTGATGCATCAACTTCTGCAATTGCTTGCTCTACAGTGATTTTATCATTCATAACATAAGCTTGAGATAAAAGTGCAAATCTACCATCTAATTGAGTATTGTCTGTAATATATCTTTCGATTTTTCCAGGAATAATATTTGCCCAAATTTTTTCTGGTTTACCTTGTTCTTTTAATTCAGCTTCAAAATTAGCTTTTGCATTAGCAATTGCAGATTCAGTTAATTGAGATCTAGAAACAAAATCAGGAATATTTTTTAATGGTTTTCCTAATCTTTTTAACTCATCATTATCAGCAATAATTTCTGCAACGATTGCTCTATTTTCAGAATCTACGAATTCAGGATCTAAATCAGTATATGAAATTACAGTTGGTTTCATTGCAGATGCATGCATTGCTAATGATTTTAATAATGTAGAAGCTTTTTCTTTTACAGAATCATCACAAGTTGCAGCTAATAAAACTCCAACTCTACCATTAGTATGAACATAACCATTTACAACAGTACCAGTTACAGAAACTAATTTTCTTGCAACTAGGTTTTCACCGATTGTTGCAATTTTACCATTTAAAAATTCAGGAAAAGCCATTCCATTAATAGTAGATGCAACTAAAGTTTCAGCATCAGTAATTCCATTAGCTTGAGCATGAGATACAATCTCTTGCGTTAAGTTAAGGAAATTTTCATTTTTAGCAACGAAATCTGTTTGAGCATTTAACTCTAACATAGTAGCTACTGTGTTGTCAGCGTTAACTTTAACAGCAACAACACCTTCAGCAGCAATATTTCCAGCTTTTTTAGCAGCTTTACCAAGTCCAGCTTCTCTTAAAGCTTGAACTGCTTTTTCTAAATCACCCTCAGTTTCGTTAAGTGCATTTTTGCAATCAAGCATACCTGCACCAGTCATTTCTCTTAATTCTTTAATTAATTGTGGAGTTGCACCTGCCATAATTATAATTCCTCTGTTTCAACGATTTCGTTTTCACCTTCAGAAACAGCTTCAGCAATTAACGCTTCAGTTTCTTCTTGTGATACTGGTTCAACATCTCCACCGATTTCATCAGCTAATACTGCTTTTCCTTCATTCATTGCTGCAGCCATTTCGTTACAGAATAAGTGAATAGATCTGATTGCATCATCATTTCCAGGAATTGGTAAATCTACAACGTCAGGGTCACAGTTTGTATCTAAAGGAGCAACAACTGTAATTCCTAATCTTCTAGCTTCTTGAATAGCAATTTTTTCTTTAACAGCATCAAGAACAAACATCATATCTGGAAGTTTGTGCATTTCTTTGATACCACCAAGGTATAATTCTAATTTTTCTTCTTTTCTAGAAAGCATTAATGCTTCTTTTTTAGTTAAAAGATCTAATTGACCTTCTTCTCTCATTTTTTTAATAATTTCTAATTTTCTAATTGATTTTTTGATTGTTCCAAAGTTAGTTAACATTCCACCTAACCATCTATGATTAACATATGGCATTCCACAAGAAATTGCAGCTTTTTTAATAGCTTCGCTAGCTTGTTTTTTTGTACCAACAAAAATCATTGTTTGACCAGTAGCGGCTCTATCTTTAACAACATTATATGTATATCTGAAATATCTTAATGTTTTTTGTAAATCTATAATATAGATATTTTTTCTAACACCGAAAATGAATTTTTTCATTTTTGGATTCCATCTTCTTGTTTGGTGTCCGAAGTGTACACCACACTCTAATAGGTCTTTCATTGTTACCATGAGTAATTCTCCTTGAATTATATTTTTTGTAATCTGGGTTTAGCCTCTGTATCCCTTAATGTCAAGATTTCTCTTGTCACAACCCATACAAGGATTGATACATGTGAGGTTCTAATTTAAAATTAGAGTTGCGATTATATTTAAAGTAAGATTAATTCTTCTTTAATCTACATTATAAATAATACAAATATATTTTGAATAAAATTATTTCTCATTATTTATTCGCAAAAGGAATAGAAATTGTATATAAAAAAAGAAAAAAAGGAATATCATGACACCAATTGATTATATAAAAGAAAACAATTTAGAATGGCAACCTTCGTTCTCAAGAGATATCAATAATGCTTTATTTGGATATAGAGGAGCATTAATAATCCAAGAGGGAAAAAGACTTTCAGAAACAAAAGTTATGCCTCCAAAAGCTCAGGCAAGACAAGTTATTATGATTAGTGAAGGTGATAAAATAAAATTCTTTGCTTGTGAATTAGAAACTTTTGGATACTTTGAACAATTTTTTGATAAATACAAAGAGTTTTTTGATGCTGATTCAGTAAACTTATTATATGTAATAGATTTAGATGCTAATGGTGTTTTTGAATATCAAGGTGTTAAATTCGCTGCTTTTATGTTAGATGAAAGTTCAGTATGGAATGAAGTATTAGATTATCTTTCTCTAGAAAAAGGTGAATTAAAAAAATTATCTAATGAAGAAAAATTAGAAAAAATCTATGATGAATTAGCAACTATGAGTGTTGAAGCTGTTGATAAAACTTATGATGAAATGGTTGCACTTATGGGAAATACTAAAAAATCTTTAATGGGTGCTGTATAATAGTTATTCAAATAAACTCAAGAAGTGGTATTTATTATTTATGATATAATTTCTCCTAATTAAGGAATAAATATGATAAAAAATACCTCTTCAGCTTTTAAAATCTCTATAATATATCTAATTTTTAGTCTTCTTTGGATTTATTTTTCTGATAATGCTATAAATTTTATATTTAAAGACCCTGAAAAACTCCAATTCTTACAGACTGTAAAAGGTTTATTTTTTGTAACTGTTTCATCGATACTACTTTATATATTAACTAAACAATTTTTTATAAATCTTCAAAAAGAGAAAGATAAACTTACATCTACTAACTATATGATAGAAAAAATAATAGAAAATGCTCCTATTATAATATTTTGGAAAGATAAGAATGGAATTTATCAAGGTGCAAACAAATTATTTCTTGACTTAATGAATTTAAAACATAAAGAAGAGTTGCTAGGCAAAAAAGATTCTGATTTCAATTTTCTTGAAACGGAAAAGTACATAAGTGATGATTCATATATCATGACAAATAATGAATCCAAATTAAATTACATTGAAACTATTACTTCAAAAGATAAAAAAACAATAATTCTAAACACTTCTAAAGTTCCCTTAATTGATGAAAACAATGGTGTAATTGGAGTATTAGGTGTTAGTCAAAATATAACTGAACAAGTTAAAAATCAAACACAATTAAAAGAACAAGAACAACTATTGATACAACAATCCAAACTAGCTTCAATGGGAGAAATGATAGGAAATATTGCCCATCAATGGAGACAGCCTTTATCAATTATTTCCACATCTGCAACTGGTATGAAAATACAAAAAGAACTTGGAATATCAAATAATGATGAAGAAATTAAATCTTTAATTTGTATAAATGAAAATGCTCAATATTTATCAGATACTATTGATGATTTTAGAGATTATTTCAAAAAAAGTAAAACAAAAGATTTTGTTAGTTTAGATAAACTATTCGAAAAAACTCTAAAACTTATTTCAACAAGATTAAAAAATAAAAATATAACCATCCTAGAGAATTATGTTGATATTAAATTTAATACTTATGAAAGAGAGATGATTCAAGTTTTTATTAACATTATTAATAACTCTATTGATGCTTTTGAAAATAAAGACTATGACAAAGTAATATTTTTAGAAACTTATAAATTAGAAAATAAAATTATTATAAAAATAAAAGATAATGCTGGAGGAATAAAAAAAACAATA
>JBBRXF010000110.1:0-7452 GCA_038248665.1 Campylobacterales bacterium
ATAGGAAGAGTAGCAACCAATGAATCTTTATCACATTTGTATTTTAAACCATAACTAACTCCACTACTAGCAGCAAGTTTTTTTACTTGAGATATTTTTGCTTTTAAACACATAACTTCTTTTAATTTAACGGTTTCGTGATTTACCTCTTTTGAAGGGTATAAACCATATAACATGATACCAGCTCTAACCATATCAAAATTAAATTCAGGCAAATCTATAATTCCTGCACTATTTGAAACATGTTTTATTGGAATATATAGTCCTCTTTGCTCTAAATTATCTACAATATATTGATATTTTTTTACTTGTTGTTTTGTGTATTCTTTATCAAGTTCATCAGCTGCAGAAAAGTGTGTAAAGATACCTTCGATAACTAAACCATCAAGCTTACTCATTTCAAGTATTTCATCTATAGTTTCATCACTAAAAACCATACCTAAACGATTCATTCCACTATCAAGTTTAATATGTACAACTATTTTTTTATTTAAAAAAAGTGCTGTATTTGAAAACTCTTTTGCTTGCTCTATTGTATAAATTGTTTGAATAATATTATGTTCAATAACTTCTTTTGCATTACTTGAGGGTGTATATCCTAATATCATAGTTTCAATATTTGGAAAAGAAGTTTTCAATTGTATTGCTTCTGATAAGGTAGCAACTGCAAATCTATCTGCACCATTTTCAAGTAATGTTTCAGCAATAGCAACAGCACCATGACCATAACCATCTGCTTTGATAACTGCTGTAATTTTTGAGTTTTTATTTGTAACTCTTCTTACTTCTCTCATATTGTGAGCTAAATTATCTAAATTAATTTCAGCCCATACTGGTCTTGATAATTTCACTTGTATTTCTCCTATTATCAGATAATAAATTATTATTCTTATAGAAGTAATAAAAAGAACACTACTAACTTTTTATTACTTTTATAAAAATATACAATCATAAGAAAGAGTTTCTTCCTTATGATTAATCAATTAAATTTTTTTTAATGGATTATTAAAATATCTATTTGTTTCTTCTGAAATCACTTTTGATAGTAATAATAATGCAATTAAGTTTGGAATTGCCATTAAACCATTTGCTAAATCTGAAAAATTCCACACTAATTTTAACTCTGTTACTGAACCCACCATAACAAATACTAAAAATATTAATCTATATATTTTTACTGATTTCTCACCAAATGCATATTCAAATCCTTTTTCACCAAAATATGACCATCCAAGAAGTGTTGAATATGCAAAAAATACTGTTGTTATAAAAACAACTATAATTCCTGTTTCACCCAAAAAGTATTCAAAACTTTTTAATGTTAATAATGCTGGACTTCCACCTTCTAACCAAACTGGCGCCATAAGGATTACTGTTGCTGTCATTGTACAAACAATTAATGTATCAATAAGTGTTTGAAGCATCGAAACTAAAGCTTGTTTTACAGGATCACTAGTTTGTGCAGCTGCTGCTGCGATTGCACTTGAACCTAAACCTGCTTCATTTGAAAATAATCCTCTTGAAACACCCATTCTAATTGCGGCAGCAACAGCAGCTCCTGCAAACCCACCAACGGCAGCAAAAGGAGAAAATGCGTGACTAAAAATTAATCCAAAAGCATCTGGTACTTTATCAAAATTAGTAAAAATAATAAAAAAAGACACTAGAATATAAAGCAATACCATTACTGGAGAGAAATACGAAATAAATTTACCCATAGATTTAATTCCACCCATTATAACAGCACCAGTTAAAATAACTAAAACAACTCCTGTTATCCAAGTAGGAATATTAACTTGGTCTAAAAGTACGCTCGAAACTGCATTTGCTTGAGTCATATTTCCTGTTCCAAAAGAAGCTAATATTGTAAAAATTGCAAAGGCCATACCAAGTTTTGGCATACCTAAACCTTTACTAATGTAATACATTGCACCACCTTTGTATCCATTAATTCCTTTTTCTCTATATTTAACTGCTAATATTCCTTCTGAATATTTTGTGGCCATTCCTACTATTCCTGTAATCCACATCCAAAATATAGCACCTGGACCACCAATAGCAATTGCTGTTGCAACTCCTACTATATTACCAATTCCAACGGTTGCACCAAGTGCTAACATAAGTGCTGAAAATTGTGAAATATCACCTGTTGCATGTTCATCTTTTGTAAAAAGAATCTTAATTGCATGCCATAAAGCTCTTACTTGTAATCCTTTTAACATTATCGTTAAATATAATCCAGTTCCTACTAATAATATAAGCATGGGTGGTCCCCATACAAATGATGATAACGAACTAATAAAACTATTAATTGCCTCCATATCTTTTCTCTCCTTAGATATTTAAAATAAAATAAACTATATAAAGTTTATTACATAGCTAACTAAACAAGCGTTTAATTACAATATAAATCCAATGATTAATATAATAATTAAACATCAAATGAAGAGATCTCTCTTCATTTAATATTATCCTTGAAAGAAAGCTGAAAATAATAAAACATCTACATTTGTTTCATTTTTCTTATCAATTGTAATTACATCACTTATTATTTTTCCAATTGCAGGAGCAAATGTAATTCCAAGCCATCCAAGTCCAGTTGCATGAACTAAATTGTTATAGTTTTCATCAAATCCAAGAATTGGTATATCATTTGGCGTAAGTGGTCTAAATCCTGTCCATTCAATTTGTTCTCTCATTTCAAAAGCATTTGTATACATACCTAAATTCTTATGAATGCTATCAATTTGTTTTCTTACAACATCAGGATTTGTAGTACCAAGTTCTAGTTTTGAAGTCATTCTAACTGTATTTCTTCGGGGAGTCATTGCAATGAATAAATCAGCAAATAAAGATGAAGTTTTTGGTTTTAAAGCATCATCCATTTTAAATGTGATACTGTAACCTTTTGCAGGTGTCATCATGAATTTGTTTTTTGCTTGTTTTGCTAAAGTATCATCAGCACCAGTTGATAAAATAAATGTTTCAGCTTCGTATGAACCTTTTGAAGTATGAATTTTACTAACTTTTGAACCTTGGAATTCTAATTTATTTACTTCTTCATTTAAAAGGAATTCAACACCTTTTTCTTGTAAATATTTTTTTAATTCCAACATAAATTCACCAGAATCAATATGTCCATTTTCTTTTAATAAAATAGAACCAATAACCTTATCATTCAGTATTGGCATATACTCTTTTGTTCGCTCTTTTGAAAGAATTTCATAAGCGTGTGGATCTTCACAATGAGCAGCTTTTGCATCAAAAGTTTTTTGTTCTGTATAAATCATTAAAAGACCATCTTTACAAAAGTGGAAATCCATTCCATCCTCTTTTACCATTGATTCATACATATCTAAACTTATTTGTCCATATCTTTCAAATAAAGCTAATGTTCTTTTTAATCTATCTTGATTTGAACTTGCTGCAAATTTTAAAAGCCATTTGTATAAATGTAAATCTAATGTAGGATGAACACTTGCAGGTGATTCACCTTTTAACATTAGTTTTATAGTATCAGGAATTGCTCCTGGTGCACTTAAAGGAGCTTTTTTAAAAGCAGATAACAATCCTGCATTACCAAACGATGTACCATTTGTAATATCATTTTTATCAATTACAGTTACAGATCTTCCACTTTTTTGTAAACAATATGCTGACATAAGTCCAATACATCCAGCACCAACAACAATAACATCTTTTTTCATTTCATTTCTCCATTAATATTTATAATAACTTTTTATCTTTTTGCAATTGCTTCGATTTCAATCAAAGCATCTTTTGGTAATCTTGATACTTCATATGTCGCTCGTGCTGGATATGGTGATGTAAAGAATTGTCCATAAATTTCATTTACTACTGTAAAATCTTCTATATTTTTTAATAAAATAGTAGTTTTTGAAATATCTTTCATTCCCAATCCAGCCTCTTCTAAAATATATTTAATATTTTGTAAAGATTGTTTTGCTTGAGAAGCTATATCTTCTCCTGCAAATGCACCTGTAGTTTCATCAATTGGTAATTGCCCAGATACAAATATGAATCCATCTTTATCTACAGCTTGTGAATATGGTCCAATTGCACTTGGTGCTTTAGTTGAGTTAATAGCTTTCATTTTAATCCTTTGATGATAATTTTTTTTCATTAAAGGAATTATATAATAAAATTTTATCATTGTAAATAGTTTTTATTACAAATTGATAAATTTTTATTACAGTAAAAAACTATTATTACAAGTTGACAATTTTTTATTAATATCTTATAATAGAATTAAAATAAAATTATTTAAGGATATTTTTTGAATCAATATATTAAAAAATTTACTTCAATTGCTGATTTTTTAGGTGAAGTATTAGGAAGTAACACAGAAATAATATTACACGATTTAACTAATTATGAACATTCTATAGTGCATATTATTAATGGTCATATAAGTGGTAGAAAAATTGGAGATTCAATTACTGACTTAGTATTAGACTTTATGATAAATGAATCAAAAGGTAACAAACAATTTATATGTAACTACAATTCTAAAACTATTGGTGATAGATTATTATATTCATCAACTTATTTTATTAGAGATGAAAAGAATAGTATTGTTGGAGCACTATGTTTGAATTCAGACTATTATGAAGTAAAAAAATCATTATCATTTTTAACTTCACTACTTCCTAACTATGTTGACGATAAAATTCTCACTTTAAATAATATAAAAGAAAATCTAAATTCTAATCCTCAAGAATTAACACTTAATAAAATTGATGCCATTATAAATCAATTTGATGTTGTACCAAGTAGAATGACAACAGAAGAAAAAACTGAGGTTATTACTGCTTTAAATGACTGTGGAATATTTAACATAAGAGGTTCAGTTCAAGAAGTTGCAAATAAATTGCAAATGTCTGAACCTTCAATCTATCGATATATTAAAAAGATTAAAAATTAATTGGTTTAAATCTAATTATTACGAAAAAAAGGGATTAATTTCCCTTTTTTTAATTTAAAAAACTAGCCTTTGTAATCTTACTTAATGGTTCATTTACACTAAAAATCTTTGCTCTTATATTTTTATATCCAAATGATTCAAGTCTTTTTGTGTGTTTTTCTAAATATCTTTTTGCATCAGATTCATTTGAAAATAGATAAATTCCACCTGCTTCTTTTGTCTCTTTATTTTCAGTCCAAATTTTCCATAATAATCCATCTTCGCAAGCTATATCATTTGCTAATTCAACAAAAGCTTTTGAGAACTCTTCACCAAAAATTCCATCATGTGGGAAATCTACTTGTAAAAGGTAATTCATCTTATACTCCAAAATAGTTTTTAGAAATATACTCTAAAATCAATTTTATTTATCTTTATTTTTTTACATCTTTTATCTCAAATGCACTTTTAACAATATCAATACCATATTTACTTCTTAGTTTTTGCATCTGATTTGTTAAGGCTCTTTTTTTTAAATCTGTTTCATATTCAAAAAGATTATAGGTGTATTCATTTACTTTGGCGAAATTTAAAACGGTGATATTTAATTGTATTACTCCATGTGTTTTGTGATTGTCTGTCTCTTCAAAGAGTTTTACCATTTCAGTTTTGAAATCCATTTCATTAAAAATCCTATTTACATTTATATAATCTTTTGATTTGCTTCTATATTCATATCTTATTTGTATGGCGTAAGTTAGGGGATTTACATTTGCTTTTTTTACTAAAAAACACAAATATCTACAAAGAATCATTACTCTTCTTTTTAGTTCCTCTCTATCAAAAATAACATCAAAGGTTCGCCCTATTCCTATTGATTTTTTTTCTCTCTCGAAAGTTAGTTTATTATCTCGTATTCCACAAACACGATTGTACAAATCAATTCCTGATTTTTGCCATGAATAAAAAAGCTTTTGATTTTTTTTAATATCACCTAGGGTTTTTATTCCATAACCTTTGAGTTTTTCTTGGAAAGCTTTTCCGATTCCTGGGAACTCTTTTATTGGAATATCCTTTATGAAATTCCCAATATTATCAACACTAACATACTTTACACCATCTGGTTTTGCGTATTCTGTTATTAGTTTTGAAAGATATTTTGTATTTGATATTCCTATTGAAATAGGTAATTTTAATTCATCAAATATCTTTTTTTTCAAATAATATGCAAATTGCACTACTTCATCTTCTTCAATATATCCAGAAACATCCCCAAAAAATTCATCTATTGAATACTGTTCAACTAATGGAATCTCTTTTATTAAAAGCTCTTTTAATTTTGTTGATAAATCGTGATACAAAGGATAGTTTGGTGGAAGCATTTTTAAGTGTGGACACAAAGTCAAAGCTTCGTTTACACTCATGGCAGTTTTAACTCCAAAGGCTCTGGCTTCGTAAGATGATGTTGTTATTATTCCTCTTATTTTTCCATTTTCATCTACAAAATACTCTTTAAAACTCTTCATTCCCTCATTTGTAAGAATATTACTTACAAAAGCTCCACTATTTTCTGAGATTTTTCTAACCTCTTTTTTTGAAGAAAAAATATTAAGATTACTTCTTCCTCCAACCGCAACTGGAATATGAAACAAACTATCATCGATAGTTCTATGAGCAGAAACAAAAAAACAGTCTAGGTCTAGGTGTATGAACATTTAAAAACTTTATTTTATAGGATTTTTATAATTGAATTAGGAAGTATACTTTATTAAAAAAGTTTCTATTTATAATATGTCATTTTGTAATATTTTATTTAAAAGCAGGAAATAAACAAGCCTTATAGGCTTATTTATTTGTAATGTATTGAATGATTTTTTTAGGAGCTTCGCCAACTTTTACCACAGTTGGAGCAGCAACTAAATCCCTTTGTTCCCTTTTTGTTTCATAAGTAACCTCATAATCTCCACTAGGACAAGAGATCATACTTTTTGATTCACTTAATTTTAACTCTTTACAACCCTCGAAAACACCATTTGAAGCAAAAAGTGTTGAAGTGGCAAGTAATAAATATAATGTAATTTTTTTCATCTTATTCCTTTTTTATTTTCTCTAAACAAGATAGCTAAAAAAAGTGGAATTATGAAGATAATGGCTTTTTAATTTTAAAAATCAACTCTTTTTTCATATCTTCAAAACTTTTTACATCTTTTGTTAAACCAGTTAAAGGTTCATCAAACTCTTTTTTATAAACTTGCTGAGATAACTTTAGATAAAAAAGTTCAATTCCACTATCTTGATAAGCTAATTCATAATTTTGAATTAATTCAATAGTATCTTTTGGGCTAAAACCTTTTTCATATAGTGTTAATAAATCAAAATAATCCCTTGATTTCACTCTTTTATAAAACATCAAAGATTTCATTTTAAAAATTGCATTTGTTGATGAGATTTTAATATTTCCATCTAAAATAAATTTATCACTTCCTAAAATATCTTTTAATCCTACATTATCAGCACACTCTGCAAAA
>JBBRXF010000111.1:0-7305 GCA_038248665.1 Campylobacterales bacterium
ATACTAAAGCTGGACTTTGATTATAAATAGAGCTTACTTCATGGTCATTTATAAAAACTCTAAAAAATCCACTAACCATAGATTTTGTTGCAGAAAGTGACGGTGTTAAAATACCATATCTATTTTTATTTAAATTAAAAAGTGGAAGTTCTTTTAAAATATCATTTAATTTATGATACTGCATAAGTTGTATATCTTTTTGAGAGTAAATAAAAACATGTCCAAGTTTTTCATCTAGAGTTTGTAATGATTTTTCGCTAGTTGTATTATATTCTTGTAATAAATTATCCAAATCGCTTGAAAATAATGATGTGTAAAATATAATAAATAATAAAATTACTAATTTCATATCTGCCTAATAGAGAATTTTTCGCCCATTGTAATTAAATATTTGTTAATTTATAATTATAAAATTGAAAATATTGTGGTCATTTTGTAATCAAATTAATTTATATTCTATTGGAATTTGAATTTCAATACTTTTATTTGTTTTTGGAAAGTTTTTTGAAGCCTCTTGAATTGCTTCAATAGTTGCATTTTGTAAAAATTTGTGTCCATCAATTATTTCAATATTTTCTACACTTCCATTTTCTAAAATCTTAAATCGTACAACCACTACACCCTCAATTGAAAGTTTTCTAGCTTTCATAGGATACTTAACATTTTGATTTATTAGATTTCTAATTTGGGCTAAATGTTTATCTAAATAATCTTTTTTTTCATCTACAATAGGTTTTGTCAAAATCTCTTTTTCAGCAGTTATAATTTTTTCTGTAGTTTTAGTTGTAAGTTCTTCAACTTTTTTGGTAGGTTCAATCTCTTTTTTTACTTCCTCTTTTTTCTCAACTACTTTTTTTTCTATCTTTTTTTTGATTGATGGTTTTGGAGTTTCTACTACTTTTTCTATTAGCTCTTTTTTTACTTCTTCTTTTTTCTCTTCAACCTTAGGTTCTTCTTTTTTTATCTCTTCTTGTAGTGATTTTAACTCTGGTTTTAGTTCTACATGATTTAAAGATATTGTTTTAGGAACTTCTGTTTTATTGATAATAATTTTATCATTTGCAAAAATATAAAAAATCCCTATTGCAAAAAAAACATAAAAACATAAAGCTATAAAAAAAGAGTTAAAATATCTACTCATTTTTTTGTCACAATTGAGATATTTGAGTATTCGTAGCTTTTTAACATATCTAAGATAGATACAAAAGTCTCGAATTTAGCATTTTTATCACTATTTATATTTATTAGCGTATCTTTTGGAAATTGTAAGATATGCTCTTTGATATTATCTAAACCCTCTATAAAGTTATTACAATAAAAAGTTCCATCCTCTTTAATTACTATAATTATCTCTTTATCTACTTTTAAATTATTTGCATTTGTTGCAGTTGGCAGGGATATTGGAATTATCCCTTTTGATATAAAAGTTGAAGTCATTAAAACAATAGTTAAAAGTACAAGTAATACATCAATAAAAGGTATTACATTTATAGAATCATACTTCTTCAGTTTCATATTTACTCTCTAACACTTCTGCATAACGACCCAAAATATTATAAAAAATCTGAGAAGCAATAGCAACAACAAGCCCAGCAGCAGTTGCTTTTAAAGCAAGAGCCAATGAACTCATAATTTTTGCAGCTTCTATATCACCATTTCCCATAGTCATAAAAGTTAACATAATTGCCAACACAGTTCCAAGCAATCCAATATATGGAGAATTTGAAGCAATTGTTCCAATAATTGTAAGATGTTTTGTCAAAGCAATATCTAGAGCTTTTTTATTTTTATAACTTGATACATCCATGTTTTTATAAAAAATTACCCTTTCAATAAAAAACCAAAAAGAGATAAAACTCATAAATATCAATAATGCAATAACACCATAATCAACCAAATTTTTTAGAACTTCTATATTCATTTGTTTTCCATTTTCATTTGAGCTGAAGAGTGATTGTGTCCACCCATATTTGCTCCATAAGTTTTAAATACATATCCCGTATAAAAATTAAGCCCCATATAAAATATGATTAAAGCCGATGCAAAAGGGAAAGCTATGATTTTTAGATTTAATTTTGCATCAATTAATCTAAATCTCATGGCCATTAAAATAAATGCCCAAATATATCCAATATGATTAAAAACTTTAAAAATATGAACCCAATCATCTTTTCTACTTGCAAGTGGTAACATTGTTTCAAATCCTAAAGCAAAAGCTTGATTAAAACCATTTACAATATTTGAAGCATAAGAGTAAAAGAAAAACTCCCCAATATGAGATAACCCACCAATTATAAACAATGGTGCAAAGGCATAGCCAAGAGTATAAAATGTTTTTTCATAATCTATATTCATAATTCTTGAAGCTATAAACATTCCCGTTACACTTAAAAAAATAGATATTAAAACAGCATATGAAAAAGCAAATAAACCAATCACATCTATTGAGCCAAAATCTATAAATGACTGGAAATATCTTGCTGTTTTAACCCAAAAAAACTCTTCAACAATCGCACTTCGTCCTAAAGCATGATGAAATCCCATTGTAATACTAATAGCAGCTGTTATAAATATCAAAGCCCAAACTTCTGCTTTGTTTACTTTAAATTTATTAAACAATCTACTTGATGGTTTTTTAAATTTAAAAGCCACACTTTCACAAGCACTTGAACAATCCATACATAAAGTACAATCTTCCATTGAGTTCTTTTTTTCAAAGGTAAAAGGTTTTAGATTATAAGAACAAGCACTTGCACAATCAAAAGTTTTACAAGATGAACAATGTTCTTTGTAAGTTTCAAGTTTTGTAAAACCAACTTTTGAAAAAACCTTTGTCATAGTTCCAATAGGACAAATATATTTACAATAAGCCATTTCATCATAGATATAATAAAAAACTACTGCTAACAAAGTCATAACAGCAAATAACATTGCCGAAGCATAAGGAGTTTTGAAAAATTCTGGATATAAATAGTATGTACACCACCATCCAATAAAAAGTAAAAATACTCCAATAAATGGATTTCCCATACTTTTTGGTAGTTTCTTTTTCAAACCAAATTTAGTAATAAATTTTCCAATAAATCCATGGGGACAAACCCCACAGAAAATTCTTCCAAAAGTAGCAAGTGTAGTAACCATAAAAAATGGCCAAAACAATCCCCAAAAAAGACCAGTTGTAAATAAATTTTCTTCTAAACTTGGATTTACTATTCCAAAATAAATAGCATAAATAAACAGAGCAAAAACTATTGTTTGTATAGTTCTTAAAAAAACTCTATTTTTAAATGTGACATTTAATATAGGCATTCCAAAGATGTCATTTTTATCTCTTTTTACAAAATTTGTCATCTTAATTCCTAAAATTTATATGTATATGTAAGCATTGTACTTCTTGGACTTGCTGCTTTATATGTTTCATTACCTGATGTATCTTTTGAAGCTTCCATTGCATAATATTTATCAAATAAGTTATTTACATTTAGTTGAATATTATGTACTTTCATTTCATATCCAATCATGAAATCTGTTACTAAATCATAACCCTCATATTTTTGAGTATTTGCATTATCCATATAGTAACTTCCATATGTTCTAGCTGTTACTCTAGTTTTAAATCCACTTGCTAAGTGATAAGCTGCATATACTGAGTATTGGTTTTCAGGAATAAAAGGTAAATAATTTCCATCCCGTGAAACTAAAGTAGTTGTTGCACCATTTCTTACAGATTCATTGAAAGTATCAAATTTAAATTTACTATAAGTATAAGCACCACCAATTTTAATATTGTTAGTTAAATCATAACTTGTATTAAATTCTAAACCTTGTTTATCTGTTTGTCCTGCATTATCATAAACTGCATTATTTCCAATTTGTTGAGTTTGAATAATCTCATCTTTTACAATATTCTCAAAAATTGCTATATCTGTATCACTTTTCTCAGTTCTTGTTTTTAATCCAACTTCATAATTTATACTTTGTGATTTATCTAAATCATTATTACTTTCCAATTCACTTGTTGTAGGTGCTTGATTTGCTCCAGCAATAGAAGCATAAACATTTGTAGTATCAGTTAAAGCATAAGATGTTCCAAGTTTTGCAGAAAAAAGAGTAAATGAATTATCTAATGAGTAAATACCTTTACCAGTTCCATATTTTCCTGTACTATAATTATAAGCTCTTAATTCATTTCCTGATATATCAAAATTTAATTTATCAACCCTTGTACCTACGTCAAATCCCCATTTATCAGTTAATTTAAAACTCTCTTTTACATATGAACCATAAAGAAAAGTAGAACTATCTTCTGTTGAAGCTAAAGCTCCTTTATTATTTGAAAGAGTTTTTAGAATTCTTCCTGTACTACTTGTTTGAACATCTTTATATTCATATTTTTTTGAATCATCTGATTTATCAAGTTTTAACGTAACTCCACCAACTAAATTTGCATCTTGAGCAAATAATTTATGAGCATAATCAAACTCTAAATCTGTTCCAAAGATATTATTATCACTTGAATCATTTATCATTCCAGTTACTGGGTGATAATGCTCCCAATGTGTAAAATAAACTCTTGGTTTATAAGTTACACTTCCAGCTTCTTTTTCATATTTTGAGTTAAATGATACTATTTTTGAATTTCTTGCACTATTTTGCCATGCATTTGAAGTATTATGTTGTTCACCACTTTTTTTGAACTCTTCAAATTCAGCTTTTGTCATAGAAGCTGGTAAATTTAAATTTGATTCTGTATAAGCTAACTCATTTTCAATTGTAGAATCATCTTTAAAAAGATGTCCATATTTTAGACTAAGTTGAGTTGTATCAAAATCATTGTTATCTCTCCAAGAGTTATCTATAGTTCTTGTAGAAAAAGTAGCTGAAGTAAAATCATTATCAGAAATTTTACCTCTAACTTTTGCATTTAGATTTTTTTGTCCATCATCACCAATTCCTAGTTTTATTCTATTTTTATCTTCATCAAAAACAGATTTTGTAATTAATTGAATAACTCCACCAGTTGAATTAACTGCATTTATCGAACCAGGTCCTTTTTGAACTTCAATACTCGAAACATCTTGCATATCAATAAAGTCAAATCTTGTAAATGAATCAGGATCCGTCATAGGAACACCATCTTTCATTATCATGATTTCTCTAACACCATATGCTGCTTTTAATCCAGCACCTCTAATAACCAATTTTGGACTTGGAGAGTTTGTAGATGAAGCAGCTATTACTCCTGGAATATTTTGAATAGCATCTTGTACATTTAAGATATTTTTATCTTCAATAGTTCTTTCATCAACAACAGCAATACTTTCGCTTATCTCTTTTGTAGGTGTCGCAATTTTTGTGGCAGTTACAGACATTTGGTCTAAATTAACAACATCACTTGCTAGTAAGTTAGCATTTATAGCTAATATGGCAAAAATTGAATACTTTAGTTTCATTTCATTCCTTAGAAAATAATTTCCAAGATAATAAAACAGTTCTATTAATTATCTGTTAATTATTTGTTTGTGGTCTATGAAATGTAGAATTTCTTTTCAATTTTCTTTCTAATACAGCAACTCATTTGATTTTCCCTATCACTTGGGCTTATTATTCCTATAATATGAGGCTTTGAATATATTTTGTTTTTTTCGAAATTTTGATTTTCTAACCAAGTTAAAAAAGTTATTTCTAACTCTTTTGTTAACTTTAGAAAATCCATATCAAGATTTACAATATTTTCAAACTCTTTTGGCAAAGTTTTTACTTGTTCGCCAAAGTAATAAAAACAAGTTGAAAGTAAAACATTTTTACCAGCTAAATCCATCTCTTTTGTACAACGACTATGAACACTTGGTCTTAAAGTCACACTATCTTGTGCAAAATCATAAACACTATCCCCCATTTGTTCTTCTATATTTTTACTAGATTTATTTGGGATTTTTATGCTTAAATTCTCTTTTGTATAAGTGTCATACTCCATCATACTCATAACAGTTGTGATTTCCATAATGTAGATTAATCGAGACTTTGAATCCAAACCAACAAGCCAATCACCCTGCTTCGCAATTTTTCTAAGATTTGGTTTACAAATAGCAAGGGTGCAAACTCCACCATAAGGATTTGGCGCAGCACCATCATCAACTGGAACTATGTAAGCGTAGATATTCATATTACTTCTTGATTTTTAGATTTTAGATAATATCAAATCTTGCTGTTTTTTCCTAAAATAAAAAGTATAATTTTTCGCAAAATGAAAAAAAGTTTATAAAGAAGATGAGAAATTAGATTGTCGTAGTGAAAGAAAAAATGAAGTTTTCCTAAAAGAGTAGTTTTATCAACTGCACTATTTAAAAAAGCCAAAGCCTTTGCACCTTGAAAACAGTCGTTTTTATAAAGCACAATAAAACCATCATTTATGTTTAGCTTTTCACAAACAAGAGATATTTCAGATTGGTTTTCTCTTGCGTCTTTTAGAGTGATTTCAAAATTCTCTTTTAGTTTTAGAAGGTTTGCATATTTTGAGCAAAATGGACATTGTTTATCGTAGTAGAGGGTTATTTTTTGTTTCAAGTTTTGGTTACTTTCTTGGATATACATATCGTTTTCCCGAAGTCAAGAAAACGATATATATTAATTTTTTAATTAAAATCAAACTAATTGTATTTTTAATTCTTTTCCTAAAATATTTGCAAAATTTTGAAGAGTAGATAACTTTATATCTTGAGCATGATTTTCTATTCTTGAAATTGCTGATTTTTTTGTATGAAGTTTGATAGCTACATCTTCTTGAGAAAGACCAATATCTTTTCTTGCTTGTTTTAATATCTCACCTATTTTAAACTCTTCATAACCTTTATCAAAGTTTTTTGCAAACTCTTCACTTAGTTCTTTTCTTTTTAGAATGTATTTATCTAAATCATCCATAAATGTACTCCTTTTTTCTATTTTGAGCTAATTCAATCTCATTTTTAGGTGTTTTTTGGTCTTTTTTCTTAAAAGCATTTGTTAAAATAATTAACCTGCTCTCATGTTCAAAACCAAGAAATCTAAAATTGTTATTAGCATGTTGTACACGAATTTCTATTATATCATCAGTATTTACAAGCTTTTTGTAAAATTTTGAAGATACAGATTCATCTTCTCTTATTAACTTAAATACCCAAAGAACTTTTTCTACTTCTTTATCATTTAAAGTATTTAAAAATTCTTCAATAGTATTTCTATTCGAGTTATTTTTATAAAATAAAATCTCTTTCATGATATGTTAACATATATGTTAACTTTTGTCAATTTCATAATGTTATCCTC
>JBBRXF010000112.1:0-7228 GCA_038248665.1 Campylobacterales bacterium
CTGTTGTGTTAATTCAAAAATTTTTAAACACATTTTTCAAGAAAAATAATATTAAAACTCTTTTTTTAATAGATATTTTATATATGAAAGACTTGAATGCTATTTATGATTTCAAAAATGGTGACTTCATAATAAAACAACTTAAACATATTCTAAAAAATAAAACTAAAGAGTTAATAAAAAAAGAACTACAACGAAATGTCTGTGTAAATATCAAAAATACCCATGCAGACGTATTTGAAGTTTTAATATATGATAATCTAAACATTGAAGAAATAAAAAATATTAAAAATCTTATTTATGAGAATATAGTATCAAAAAATTTCAAACTTATAAAAAATCACTCTACAATTAATATTGATGTGACAATTGGTTGTGCCAAAAGTGATGATAAATATTTAAAAGTTTATGCAGAAAAAGCTCTATATAATGCCAAAATAAACTTTTTGCATTATATGTATTATGATTCTTTCTTATTTAAAAATGAATCAGTAAATGAAAATCTTCTTGATATTTTAAATCATAATGTTGATAATAATTTAGTAGAACCATATTTTCAAGCTATTATGGATAATAAAACTGATGAAATTGTTAAATACGAAGCATTAATGAGAATTTTTGATAAAAATGGGCAAATTTTAATGCCTAATGTTTTTATTCACAAAGCAAAAAAATGTAGACTCTATAACAAACTTATGGAAATTATGATTGATAAAATCATTATTTATATTTTAAAATATAAAATTCATGTAAGTATAAACCTTGATTATACGGATATTTTAAACCCTCATATAAAAAGAATTTTGATAGATAAAATAAAGAATAATAATGTTGGGCAATATCTCACTCTTGAAATATTGGAGAGTGAAAAAGTTTCTAATTATGATCTTGTAAATGATTTTATAAATAAAATAAAAAGATTTGGTGTAAAAATTGCAATTGATGACTTTGGAACTGGTTTTTCTAACTATGAAAATATATTAAATTTAAATATAGACTATATAAAAATTGATGGTTCATTAATAAAAAAAATAGATGAAGATATTTATTTAAATCTAATAAAAAGTATTGTTTTGTTTTCAAAACAACAAGACATAAAAATTGTTGCTGAGTTTGTTAGCAACTTAAAAACTTTAAGGTATGTAAAAAATGTAGAGATAGACTATTCACAAGGTTACCATATCGCAAAACCTATGAGTATTGAAGAACTTTTTGGAGAAATGAATTGAGACAAGAACTTAAAAAAATAACAAATTTAACTATAAATGAACTTTTAAATAATGAAATAATACTTCCTTCTACTTATTTTAATAAGTTTAATTATCATGCAAAAGAGTTAGAAATAAATCTAGATGATGAAGATTTTAAAAAAGAATTAAATAGTGTAATGTTAGAAGATTTACAAACAATAGAAAACTATATGAACATAGTATTATCAAGTGCAACTGCATTACAAGAAAACACAAAAAATGCTACAAATGCAATACTTAATAAAGATGTAGATACTTTGGGTGATATTTATAAAAAAATGCTTGATTTGGAAAACGAAGTAAAATGCTTAAACAACAAACTTTTTTTAGATGATATTACAAATACTTTTAATAAAAAATGGGTTTATAATAAGTTTTTAAACACAGAAGCATCATTTCAACAAAATGGTATTTGTGTTTTAATTGATGTTGTTGATTATACTTATATTCAAAAAGAATATGGGGAACTTCTTGCAAATAATCTACTTATTTTTGCTACAAAATTTATTAATCAAAAACTAAATGATGAAAATTTGGATTTTAAAGTAGTGAGATACTATGAAAATAAATTTTTTGTTTTTATACTAAATTCAGATAAAAATAAAAAAGATATTATTAATGCTATTTTAAATTTAGAACATCTTCTATCAAGTACAACACTAAAAAGTAATTCAGGACTTTTTATAAAAGCTAAATATAAATTTAATATCTCTTCATACAAAACAAATCAAGAATCTAAAGAGATTTTTGAAAGATTATTAACTAAAGAACAAGAGGAATAGAATTCCCTTGTTTTTTCAAGAGCTTCTACATATGAAATCTCTTGAAATCTTATTTTTGTATTTACTTTAGCTTGTGAAAGTTTAAAACAATCAATATTTAAAACCGTTCCAATTTTTGGGTAACCACCAAGTGTTTGTCTCTCTTTTAATAAAATTATTGGTTGTCCATCCGAGGGAATTTGAATAGAACCAAAGGCAATTCCCTCTGATATAATCCCATTTATATCACATTTTATTGCATCTCCTTTTAACTTACAGCCCATTCTATTAAAGTCTTTAGTAACCATATAAGTTGATGAGAAAAACTTTTTTAATTCTTGTTTTGAGAAGTTTTCATATTGATAAGAAAGAAGAACCCTTAAAATTATTTCATCTTCATATTTTGGAATAAACTCTTTTTTTAAAAATGTTTTATTGGATTTTTTACTTTTTTTAAAGGGTAAAATATCTGCTTTCTTAAATCTAGATCCATTTATTCCACCTAAATTCTCTTTTGTAGTTGTGCTATTACTTCCAAACTCTTTTTGAATTAAAAATCCACCACTTACAGCAAGATAAAGCCAATTTCCACTTAAAATTTTTCCAATTCTTATAATGTCATTTTTTTTAACTTCAAAACTTTGCCATATTTGTTTTAATTCATCATTAATAAAAAACTCACAAAAGGCACCAGTTATTGAGATTTTTGTATTTTTATTTACTTTTAAAATAACATTTGAGCACCCTATTTCTAGGATATTTGTATCAAGTGGATTTCCTAATAATTTATTAGCCATAAAATAAGCAAATTCATCCATAACACCTGAGTTTGAAACTCCTAAATGTGCATAAGAAAATCTTCCAAGGTCTTGAAGAGTTACAAAAAAAGGATTATTTATTAATTCTAAACTCATAAAATTCCACCTTGAGATAAAAACTCCTCTTTTGAAATTGGATTAAATTTTACTCTATTTCCAACTTCAAAAATTGATAAATTTTCTAATTTTTTATCAAATAATTCCAAAGCTGTTTTTCCAATAATATTCCAACCTCCAGGAGAGTTTTGAGGATAAACAGCTGCTTGTGTATCAGCAATTGCAACACTTCCTTTTGGTATTTGATTTCTTGGAGTTTTAAGTCTTGCTGTAGCAATTCTTTTATCTACACTTGCAAGATATGCAAATGCAGGCAAAAATCCTATTGCATAAACATCATATATTTTAGAAGAGTGAATTTGTATAATCTCTTCAATACTAAGTTTCTTTTCAAGGCTTATTTTTTCTAAATCCAAGCCAACTTCTGAACCATAATAAACATCAATAAAAATAATCTTTTCTTCAAAATTTTCTTCAAATTTTAGATTTATTGAGTTTTCAAGTAAGTTTTTCAAGCTTTCATAATCATATTTAAAAATATTAAAAGAGATAAAAATAGAAGAGTAAGAAGGAATAATCTCAATTAAACCATCAAGATTAAGAGCTTTTAGAGATTTGTAGGCTTTTTTTACTTTTAAAGAAGTTTCTTCATTTATTGTATCACCAAAATATATGATTAAGGAATCAACACTTGCAATGCTAAACCTCATCAAAGAAGAGTTTTTCTCACTAATTTTATAAAATCAAGGGCTTTTTCACTATCACCATGAACACAAATAGAATCACTTTTTAAGAAAATTTTATGTCCATTTACACTTGTAACATAACTTCTCTCTTTTAGATTCATAACCCTTGTAATTACATCTAAATCCTCATGAATAATGGCATTATCTTCCATTCTTGAAACTAAAGTTCCATCATCATTGTAGTTTCTATCTGCAAATACTTCAAATAGTAATTTTATATCATAAAGCTTTGCAGTGTATTCATACTCTTCATTTTTTGGACCTGATAAAACCATAAGTTTAATATTTTTATTAAAAGATGAAATTGCATTTAATATAGCTTTGAAAATGTTTTCATCTCTCATCATATCGTTGTATAAAGCACCATGAGGTTTCACATAAGAGATTGCCATACCATTTGCTCTACAAAAAGCATTTAAAGCTCCTAATTGATATAAGATAATAGATTTTATCTCTTCTAGGGAACACAACATTGTTCTTCTTCCAAAACCTAATAAATCGTTATATGAAGGATGAGCTCCAATAGATACGCTGTATTTTTTAGCTAAGATAACGCTTCTACTCATATTAACTGCGTCACTTGCATGAAAACCACAAGCTAAATTTGCCATATCAATATAAGGCATAATCTCTTCATCATTTCCCATTTTCCAAATACCAAAGCTCTCACCCATGTCACAATTTAATTTTATTTTCATAGCTTATTCCTATTTAGTATTGATACATATGATACTTTTTGTTTTCTGCTGCTTTTCTCTCTTCAATTTTTTTATAAACTTCTAGAGCTTTTTGTTTTTGTTCAATATTTACTTCTTTAGTTTTATACTCTTTTATGATTGTTTCTAAAACTAGAATATAAACAATCGAGTTTAATTTTAAAGAGTCTTCATTTCTCATTAATTTATCTAAATCAACAGCATAAACAGCTTCTGAAAAAGTAAAAAATAGTCTTTGGGAAACATCTTCAAGTCTATATGAATATCCAAGAATTATTAAAAAATTTTCTTCACACTCTTTATCTAATTCTAACTTTCTTAATTCGTTTGCAAAAGAAGATATTTGCCCTTCATATTCTGTGGCGATTTGTGGTGCTTCTATTATTTTATTTTTGAAACTATAAATAAAATTAGAGATTTCGTTAATTAGTTCTATTTTGAATCCTTTTTCACAATTATTGCATTAACTCTATTATATAATGTAAATCTAAAAATTACAAAACATATTAGGAAAATTCATGAAAAAATCATTTATCGTTTCATCATTGCTATTTAGTGCAACACTTACATTTGCTTTAGACTTAGGAAGTATCACAAAAAGTGTACTTGATACTACACAACAAATAACTAATACATCAACACCAACTACTACAAACAACGATCTTGACAATGCAACTGTTTCTAGTGGATTAAAAGAAGCTTTAAAAACTGGTGTTGGTTTCGCGGTTAAACAATTAGGTGCAAATGATGGTTATTTAAACAATAAAGCCGTAAAAATACCTCTTCCAAATAATTTATCTAGTGCAGAATCTGTAATTAGAAAAGCTGGTGGTGATAAAATGGCTGATGATTTAATAAATTCAATGAATACAGCAGCTTCAAAAGCAGCTCCAAAAACAGCAGAAATTTTCATGGCTGCAATTGATAAAATGTCACTTACAGATGCTCAAAAAATTCTAGCAGGTGGAAATAATGCAGCAACTGAATATTTCAAAGCAAATACAACTGAATCACTAAAAAAATCAATAAACCCAATTATTCAAGAGAGTATGAAAGAGAATCAAGTAGCTGGTTATTATGATTCGCTTAATAATGTATTTAAATCAACTACAGGTGGTTTAACTCAAAATAGTGGTGTAATGGGAATGGCAAAAAGTTTTGGTGTTGATTCATATATTCCTGGAAATTCAAAAGAGAGTTTAGATGAATTTGTAACATCAAAAGCTATTGAGGGATTATTTACAATGATTGCACAAAAAGAAGCAGAAATTAGAACAAACCCAGTTGCACAAACAAGTTCATTATTAAAACAAGTGTTTGGGAAATAAGAAGTTTTTCTTAATCCCCACTTTGTAGGGCGAAGTAACTTTTCATAGCATTATTTTTTACTAAACTAAGATTTAAGTCTATTGAATTGATTGCTTTTCTCTCAAAGTTATATTCGTAAGTTTTGTCAAAATTCTTCAATAAATTTTCATAAAGATCACCTTTTGCATCTACTATAAAAACCTCTTTATTTACCTCATAAATATAAATAATATTCAAAGTAAAATTGTTATCAATTTTGTAAACCACAAATTCATAATGACCAAACTCTTTTTGTTCTAACAACTCCATAGATTTTGCTTTTATTGTCTCTTTTAATAAATCTTTGAAAAAAGATAATGCTTGTCCATTCCAAGAAATATCATCGGCTGTATGAATATACTCCACATGTAAATTGTCAGCTTTTATAGTATAAGCTTCTAAAACATAAGAGTCATATCTTGTTTTTGTTTCAATGTTTGTAATTGGGAATATATAAAAAGTATCAGAATCGATTTTGAATTTCAACTCGTTTTCTTCAAGGCTGAAATAAGGTCTTGAGAGTTTTTTTATTGTTTTAAAAAATGAATCAAAAGCATCAATAATCATACCCATTTTGGAACCTTTTATTTTAGTATACTACAGTTTAGTGAGTAATTGTAAAATAATTATGTAATTAATATTATTTAATTATTAGCAAACTTTTCTAAGGCCTCACCCTCAAGTCTATAACCAATCCATTCAGTTTTTGCAATAGCTCCAAAGCTCTCATAAAACTCTCGTGATGGAGTATTCCAATCCAAACAAGACCACTCAAATCGTCCACAATTTTCACTTAATGCCTTTTGTGCCAAATATTTAAGCATAGCCTTTCCAGCACCTCTTCCTCTTTTTACTTCACTAACATATAAATCCTCAAGATAAATACCATTTTTTCCAAGCCAAGTAGAATAACTGTAAAAATAAACAGCATAAGCAATAGCAACACCCTTTTCCTCACAAATCAAAGCCTTAACTGTAGAGTTTGGAGCAAAAATAGCTTCTCGTGTTTCTTCAACTGTAGTTTTTACTTCATTTGGTAGTTTTTCATAAATAGCAAGTTCCATAATGAAATCAAAAATAGTTTGTGAATCTTCGGGTATTGCTTCTCTTATTTTTAGGGGCATTTTTGTCCTTTTAAGTAAAGCAATTATAACACAAGTTTATTTGATATAATTGATAAAAATTATTTTAAGAATGAAAAATGAGTACGATAACTGAAGATTATTATTTGTGTGAAGGAATTTATTTAAAAGCATATGAAAAAGAGTTGATTGATGAAAATAATAAAGATATAAAATTAGATATTACAAATATTGATGACAAAATAACTATTTTTGAAAGAGAAGTAAAAGAATGGATTTTACATCCTATATGCATACTTTTAGAAGATGATATTGAAAAAGTAGAAGAAAATGGAAATTGTTCCGAAAAAACAATTCACTATAAATACAAACCTTTTAAAAATGCGATAGCTATATTATTTAATGTTTTTTCTTATATTGAAAAAATACAAAGATATTATGATGGTAAACC
>JBBRXF010000113.1:0-7122 GCA_038248665.1 Campylobacterales bacterium
CTTGCCTCAGGGGCAATGCTCATGTTGATCACATCGGCGCCCAGCAATCTGAACATTTTTGATTCGGCCCGGGTTGAAAATCGGGTGCATATTATTAATTTTATTACTTATATTTAAAATTGTATCTATATTGTTTATAGAAATAAGTTCAATTACTAGGATTAGTAAAAATGATAGTGAGACAATTACTGAAAGACCAATTAGTTTTGTTTTTATAGAGATATTATTTAGCATTTTTAACTCTTTATTTTTAAATTATTAATATATTTTATCGTAATTGAAATATCTTTTGTAGGTGATTTATTCCAAATTACCAATTATTTATTAAAAAGTAAATATAATGAATCTAGTTGTTATATAAGGATTGCTTTTGTACAAAATTTTAGTTTTAGAAGATGATGAACTTTTTGCCTCAACGGTTGAGGATTTTTTAAGTGATGAGGGCTTTGAAGTTGATATAGCAATTGATGGTGAAGAGTGTTTAGATTTAAATTTTAAAAAAAACTATGATTTATATCTTTTTGATATAAATGTTCCCAAAATAAATGGTTTAGAACTTCTTGAGCAACTGCGAACTTCAGGGGATAATACTCCTTCTATTTTTTTAACTTCTTACAAAGATAAAGATACTTTGCAAACTGCATTTTTAAATGGTTGTGATGATTATTTAAAAAAACCTGCTGATTTGGATGAATTGCTTTTACGAATAAAAGCACTGCTTAAAAGAAATAAAAAACAGTTTGATGTTATAAAACTTTCTGAATCTGTTACTTTTAATCCTGCAAATAAAAGAGTTTATGAAAACGAAGAGGATTTAAATCTTCCTGTAAAAGTTTTAGAATTAATAGAACTTTTTATTGAAAATCGAGGTGATATTGTAACTAAAGAGATGATTATTTCAAAACTTTGGGCAACTAGCCAAGAGTATAGCGAGGGTTCAATTAGAGTTTATATTAATCAAATTAAAAAGCTTTTGGATAAAGATACAATCTTAAATATTAAAGGTGTAGGATATAAAATTGAATTCTAAAAAAAGAGATTTTTTAATCTCAATTTCTATAATTTTTGTTTTTTCACTGATAATTATTTTATATCTAAACTACTTTTTTATCTCAAGATTTGGACTAAATGCTGATAATTTTGTATTTATTATTATTCCTTTGATAATAGTAGGTTTAGGAATATTTTTGAGCTTTTCAATCTCTATTTTAAAACCTTTGTTTAAAAGTGATGAGAAGTTAGAACTTAGTATTAAAGAGACAATTCACGAGCTTAATATTCCAGTTTCTACAATTAAAATGAATACTCAACTTTTAGAAAAAACAATTACTGATGAAAAGAGTTTAAAACGATTAGATAGAATAAAACAAGCTTCTAATAATCTTCTAAAACTATATGAAAACATGGAATACAACATCAAAAAAGAGATAGACAAAATAGAAAAACAAGAGGTTTATTTAGGTGATTTAGTAAAAAATTGTGTTGAAAAATTTGATGATATAAAAAAAGATGTAAAAATTTTAGTAAATATCCCAAATATTAGGCTTTTTACAGATTTAAATGGTTTAGAAAAAACTATTGATAATCTAATTTCAAATGCAATAAAATACAATATAAAAGAAAATCCAATAGTAGAAATATCTTTCAAAGAGAATGTTTTTTCTATTTATAATAGTGGCGAAAAAATAGATACAAAAAATCTTTTTATAGTTTTTGACAAATATTTCCAAGAAGACTCAAAAAAAGATGGCTTTGGTTTAGGTCTAGCCATGGTAAAAGAGTTTTGTGATAAAAACAAAATAGCAATAAATATTGATACCACAGAAACTGGAAATCAATTTAACTTAAATCTAAAGAACATAATTAAATGACAAATGATACAAAAACATTACACCCAAGAAATCTTCACAATAATAGATATGACTTTCAAACTCTTATAAAAACAAAACCGCAATTACAAGAGTTTGTAAAACCAAATAAATATGGGGATTTATCAATAGATTTTGCAAATCCTAAAGCTGTTATTGCTTTAAATCAGGCTTTATTGGCTCACTTTTATGCAATAGAAAATTACACTATTCCAAATGGATACTTATGCCCACCAATTCCAGGCCGTGCTGATTATATTCATCATATAGCTGATTTACTTGCAAGTTGTAATAATGGAGTTATTCCAAAAGGAAAAGCTATAAAAGGTTTGGATGTTGGAATTGGAGCAAATGGTATTTATGCAATTATTGGCGCTAGTGTTTATGATTGGGATTTTGTGGGAAGTGATATTGAAGTCGAGGCTATAAAATCTGTAGAAAATATCGTAAATTCAAATGACTTTTTAAAAGAAAAAATCCAATGTAAACTACAAAAAAATCCTGAAAATATTTTTGCTAATATCATAAACAAAGAAGATATTTACGATTTTACCTTATGTAATCCACCTTTTCATAAATCTTTAAAAGATGCCACAGAGGGAAATAAAAGAAAAGTTCAAAATCTAACAAAACAAAAAACTGCAAAAAGTGCTCTAAATTTTGGTGGAAAAAACAATGAACTTTGGTGTAAAGGTGGAGAAGTAGCTTTCATAAAAAACATGATAAAAGAGAGTTTAGAGTTTAAAAATAATTCTCTTTGGTTCACAACTTTAGTTTCAAAAAAAGAGAATTTACCTTTTATTTATAAAACCTTAGAAGATATAAAAGCAGTTGAAATAAAAACTATAGATATGTCTCAAGGACAAAAAATCACAAGAATTTTGGCTTGGACTTTTTTTAATAAACAAGAGCAAAATAGTTGGTTTAAAAATAGATAAACTTTTCATATAAAAATCTGTGACAGGAAATGTGACATGTTTCTGATAGAATAACTTGATTAAAATAAAAGGAATTTCATGGAAACAAGTATTGTATTTGCTGTAGCAATTATATTTTTTGCTTTAATTGTTATCTCAAAAGGTGTAAAGATTGTTCCTCAATCTGATGTTTACGTAATTGAGCGATTAGGAAAGTTTAATAAAGAACTTCATGGTGGTTTTCACCTTATTATTCCTATTATTGATGTGGTTCGAGCAATTTTGACTTCAAGGGAACAGTTGGTTGATATTACAAAACAATCAGTAATTACTAGAGATAATGTAAACATCTCTATTGATGGGATTGTTTTTTGTAAAGTTGATGATGCTATGGAAGCTACTTATAATGTTGTAGATTTTAAAAATGCAATTGCAAATCTTGCAATGACAACACTAAGAGCTGAAATTGGTGGTATGGATTTAGATGATACTTTATCAAATAGAGAAACACTAAATGTAAAATTACAAAATGAGCTAGGAAGTGCAGCTGCAAACTGGGGAATTAAAGTAACTAGAGTTGAAATCTCTGATATTTCAGTTCCTGCTGAAATTGAGAGAGCTATGAATATGCAAATGGAAGCAGAAAGAGAAAAAAGAGCAATTGAAACAAAAGCCAGAGCAGATAAAGAAGCAGTTATTAGAAAAGCTGAGGGTTTCAAACAAGAAGAGATTTTAAAAGCAGAAGCAATTGAGCGAATGGCAGATGCAAAAAGATATGAACAAGAACAAATGGCTGCTGGACAACAAGAAGCTATGAGACTTATAAATATTTCAATGATGGAAAACGAAAAAGCAGCAGAATTTTTACTTGCAAAAGATAGAATTGCAGCATTTAGAGCCTTAGCTGAAAGTGGTTCAACAGATAAAATGATTTTACCTTATGATGTGGCTCAAATGGTTGGAGCAACTTCTGTTTTAGGTGATGCATTTTTTAAAGGTGTAAGCAATGCCAACTCAAATAATTCTTAGTGTAATTGACCCATATATCCTTTTAGCAATTGGAGTTGCATTAATAGCTTTTGAAGCTCTTATTGCATCTTTTGTTCTCATTTGGTTTGGGTTTGGATTTATTTTAACTGCTTTGATTAGTTACGTTTATATTTTTTCAAATGGACTTTGGCAAATTGCAATAGCTTCAATATTTTCTTTGATTTTATTATTACTTTTCAGAAAAAAAGCGTTGGAATCTTTTTTGAAATCAAAAAAAGATATTTCAGATAATTTTTTAGATGAAAAAGGAATAGGGGAAATTAAAAACTCAAAAGTTTTTTATAAAGCTACTTATTGGGATATTGACTCAACTATTGATGAAAAAGAGTTTGTTGAGGGTGAAAAAGTGATAGTTTTAAAAACACATAAAAATCATGCCACAATAGAAAAAAAATAGAAACTTTTCTAAGTTTCTATTTTTGAGTTAAACTCTTAGATATGAATATTCTTTATAACATTTTTATTCATAGGTTTTTGAAGTTTATTTTCTATTTTATTCATTTTCTTATTCTCTTTTGAACAGCTTTTCCAAATTATGTTGATACTATTGTGTTTTCTTTATTTGTTTTTACAGGTATTGCAATCATTTTATCTCCTTTGTTGCATTTAATATTGAGATTTTATATCCAAAATATATAACCACAGGCCAAAGACTTAACCAAATTAATTCATTAATATATTCCATAATTTATACCTACTTTTAATAATTGTGAGAATCTTTTGATTCAATCTCTTCTTTTGTAATTTTCACTTTATCCATACTATACCAAGCATAGGCTATATAAGCTAATACAAATGGAACCATCAATGAAACATAACTCATTGTCATTAAAGTATAGTGACTTCCTGAACTATTCATAATAGTTAAGCTACTTTGTAAATCAGTCGTTGATGGATAATAAGAGGTATTATTTAATCCCACATTTAATAAAATTGCCATAACAGTAAGTACAATTCCAACTCCTCCTGTTTTTATACAACAAGTTTTTTTAAATGTAATAGTTACAAATACAGCAACTATAACCATTAAAACTCCAATTAAAAACATTCCTAAAACAATAGGCATATCAATAAAATTTTGAAGATATTTAAATCTTTCAATAACAATTAAACCACTTTTTTCAACAGCATATCCATCTTTTGTAAGAATCCATAACATAAATCCTAAAAAGAAGAATAAAAAGAAAATCATATTTATTTTGATTGAATTAACTGCTTTTATTCTTATTTTTTCATAATCAATATTATTTATAAAATATAAAGCTCCACTTATTTTTGCCAAAAATACAAGAGCAAACCCTAATAAATAGTTATATGGATTAAGAAGTGCTTCAAGGCCTCTTAATGAATTTTGCCAATCTACAAAGTTGTTAGAATCAACTATAAATTCACTTCCACTAAAAAAGGTACTAATGGCAACTCCTAATAAAAATGTTCCAATATTTCCATTTATTTTTAAAAACATTTCAAATGTTTTTTGACCTAAAAAATTATTAGGTTTAGTTCTAAATTCATAACTTACAGCTTGGATAATAAAACAAAATAAAATTGCCAGCCAAACCCAATAAGCTCCTCCAAAACTAGTTGCATAAAATAGGGGGAAAGCAGCAAATAATGCACCTCCAAATAAAACTAAGGTTGTGAAACCTAATTCCCATTTTCTTCCAATACTATTTATTAACATTGTTTTTTCTGTTTCATTTTCACTTAATCTATCTATTAAAGTTTGTCCACCTTGAACAAACATAATAAATACAAAAAGACCACCAAGTAAAGATATTATAATCCACCAATATTGTTGTAGGGTGATAAGTTCTAAAGTTCCAAATCCCATTTAATGCTCCTTACTTTCATGTCCAAGATAAATCTGTTTTGTCATAATTTTTATCTCTGCTATTAATAAAACTGTAAATAAAATTGCAAAAATGAAAAAACTAATCATCACATTTGTAGAAGCTATTTTTGTTGCTGCAATTCCAACAGGCATTAAATCTTGAATAGCCCAAGGCTGTCTTCCAACTTCAGCAACAATCCAACCAGCTTCACTTGCTATATATCCTAAGGGGATGCTCCATAATGCAGATTTTAAGAGTATAGGATAATTTAAAATTTCTTTTTTTGTTAAGAAGAATAGGACCAAAGCAAAAAGTATCATAAACCAAGTTCCAAGTGCTACCATAATATGAAAAGAGTAAAAAGTGATAGAAATAGGTGGAATAATATCTTGTGGATTTTTTATATGTCCATAACCAAAATATTTCATATTTTCATCAAGTAAAGCTTTTGACTCATTCATTTTAATTTCATTATTAACTTTTTTTGCTTCTTTATAACCTTCTAAGGCCTCAATCGCAATTTTTCCTTTTTGCATTTTTTCAACAGTACTTACAATTCCCATCTCCTCATTACCATATACTAAATCTTTAATACCTGGAACAAAGGCGGTAATATCATGGTAGCCTAATAAAGATAGAGCATAAGGAACTGTAAATTCAAATAAATAAGGATCTTCATTGTTATCTAGAGTTTTTTTAGGATTTAAAACTCCAAAGGCAACTATCCCTGCCTCTTTTTCACCTTGATAAAGGCCTTCCATTGCTGCTAATTTCATAGGTTGTTTAAGTGCCACTTGATGAGCAGATTCATCTCCACTTAATATTAAAAATAATGAAGTAATAAGTCCAAAACTAGCTCCAATTATCATTGATTTTTTGGCAAATAAAATATCTCTTTTTTTCAATAAATACCAAGCACTAATACCAACAACAAAAAGTGAAGCTAAAACATAACCACTTCCAATAGTATGTAAAAACTTACTAATAGCAACTGGTGAGAATAAAACATCCCAAAAATTATTCATCTCATTTCTTACAGTATTAGGATTAAATGTCATTCCTGTTGGATATTGCATCCAGCCATTTGCTACAAGTATCCATAAAGCCGATAAATTTGAACCAATAGCAACTAACCAAGTAGATATTAGATGAAAGTTTTTACTAACTTTGTTCCAACCAAAGAACATAACTGCAAAAAAAGTACTTTCCATAAAAAAGGCTAAAATACCCTCAATTGCAAGAGGAGCTCCAAAAATATCGCCAACAAACCAAGAATAATTTGCCCAGTTTGTACCAAATTCAAATTCCATAATAAGACCAGTTGCTACACCAATTGCAAAATTTATAGCAAATAAGCCCATCCAAAATTTTGTAGTTTTTTTCCAAAATTCATTATTAGTTTTTACATAAATAGTCTCCATAATAGCAACAATAAACCCAAGTCCTAATGTC
>JBBRXF010000114.1:0-7093 GCA_038248665.1 Campylobacterales bacterium
AGTTTAAAGTCATCGCTAAGATGATGAAAAATCCTGATATTACCTTGTCTAAATTCATTTTATTCTCCTTTATCTTTTCCTAAATCTAACTTTCTTTTAAATACCTCATCAAGATTATCATGTACTCTTGAGTTTTTATCTACAAAAAGTAATTTATTCTGGTCTAACATTTTTATATTTTTCAATCCCATGATTGCTAATAAACCTTTTACATTCTTTAAAAGATTTTTATGATAATTTGCAACATAAGTAGCATGTTTGAAAACAAAATATTTTCTTCTTTTTTTCTTATCTTGTGTTGCAAGTCCAACTGGACATTGTCTTCCAGTTGTTCCTGAACAATATCTTGCTCTAATACAACCAGCACTCATCATAAATCCACGTGCAATTTGTAAGAAATCCGCTCCTAAACTCATTACAATAATAATATCATCAGGAGTTAATATTTTTCCACTTGCAACAATTCTAACTTTATCTCTAATTCCATACTCTTTTAGGATTTTATCTACTAAATAAACAGAATCTCTAACATCTAAACCAACTCTTTCCATCATTTCCAATGGAGCTGTTGCACTCCCACCACTTCCAGCATCAAGAGTAATATAATCAGGATAAGCATCAATTCCAGCATCTACTCTTCTTTTTATCTCTTTTGCATATGGCTCGATATTTTCTTGATCAGAAATTACTATTTTCATTCCTACTGGTTTTTGTGATAACTCTTGAAGTGTTCCAATAAAATCAAATAATTCTTCAATTGAGTTAGCAAAAGGAAACCTATTAGGTGAAAAAACATCTTTATATGCTTCAACATTTCTATAGTATGCAATTGCAGGAGTTACTTTTTGCCCTGATAATTTTCCACCCGTTTGTTTCGCACCTTGTGCTAGTTTTATCTCTGTCATTTGACAAAAACTCATCACTTTTTGGTATCTATCAGCATCAAACTTTCCATTTTTATCCCTTGCTCCATAAAGCCCTGAACTAATCTGAAAAACAATATCAGGCATATCAGCGGGAACTTCTTTTGGAAAAGCCTCTAATTGTGCATCCCAATTTGGTCTATAAAATCGTTTTTTATTTAAGTCTAAAATATAAGTTTCTGCTTCTGGATCATTTTTAAAAACTAATTTTCTATAAACATCCGCAGCAACTGAACCATTAAATAAAAATTTAGTTACCTTTTTAATATTTTTATAAAAATTATTACTATCAACTATTTTCATATAAGATTCATCATAATTTTCATGGGTAACAAAAAAGTTTGATGTAACTCCACCCTCCCCTGAATTAATAGGAAATCCACCTATAAAAGAGCCTTGAACAAAGGCTCTTGTTCCCTCAGGAGAAATAGATCCATCACTCATAGCAGATCTTGCTATTATACTTTTTGAAATAAAAGGTTTTTTTCGTCTTTCCCCAAACATAACTTCAAAATCATTTTCAACTTCATTATCATTTAAAACAATATTTGCATGTCTTATCATAAACTTTGGTTGTGGTAAAGGTTGTGCAGGTGAAAAAGATGCATAATTTGGTTTATCTCTAGCTGCTTTGTAAACCCAATCCAATTTATCTTTTGATTCATAAAATTTTTCATCACCAAAATATTGTCTAAAAGGCTCACTTACCTCTTCAAATAAATATCTCAATCTTCCAATTATTGGATAATTTACAAGTAATTGATGTTCTCTTTGAACATATTTATCATGAATATACCAAGCAACTATTACTACAAAAAACAAAATCCAAAAAATCTCTTCTAAACTTAACTCCATCCTATCCCTTTTTACTTGAAACTAAAAATCCACTCAAAACTATCAATAGTATACCAAAAACAATCGAAATAGAAGGAAAATTATCCCCTAAAATAAGTCCTAAAATTATTGAGAAAATTATATTACTATAAGAGATAGTCCCAATAATCCCAGCTTTTGCAAAAGAGTATGCTTTTGTCATATAGATTTGTGCATATGTAGAAAAAATTCCCAATAATATTATATATAACCAATCATCAACTTTTGGCATGGAAAAAGTACCTAACATAAAATCCAAATTAGGATTTGTATACACACTTCCAATAATCATCAGTAACAAAGGCCCAATTGTTCCTATTGTCATAAAAGATAAAACAATAGCCCGTGAATCATAATAAGTTCGCAGTTCCCTAACAGATGTATAAGCAAGTGCAGCTCCAACTCCTGATAATATTCCTAAATAATCACTTTTTTCTAAACTACTTCCATCAAATTCTGTAATAAATACAATTCCTATGAAACCCACAAAAACACCAAACCAGCCTTTTATTCCCAACTTCTCTTTTAAAAAAATGTAAGCTAAAACAGCTGTAAAAATAGTTGATGTTTTTGAAAATGTCATAGCTTCTCCAAGAGGTATTTGTGAAATATTATAAAAGAAAAATAGTAATGCAACAAATCCAGCAACTCCTCTAAAAGTCAATAACCAAAATTTTCCACCAATTTGTTTTAATGGAGATTTATAGATTGATATTAAAATAAAAAGAACTCCAAAAATATTTCTAAAGAATACAACCTCAACTGAACTCATTGAATCCGTTAATTCTTTCGCAGCAGCTCCCATAAAAGCAAATAATAAAGAGGCAAAAAGCATATATTGTATGCCTTTATTAACCTGATTTTCCATTCTTATCCCTTGATCTAAAAAATAGATTGTATTTACAATCCTATTAAAGATAGATTATTAAACTCTCCATATCTTAAAGCTTATTTTAGATATTATATTAACCATATATATAAATACTTCGTAGGGGAAACATGGAATACTTAAAAATTATTGGGGGAAAAGATATTTCAGGAAGCGTAGAAATATCAGGTGCTAAAAATGCAGCCCTTCCTTTGATTGCTTGCACTATTTTGGGAAAAAATGAAATAACTATTGGAAACTTACCAGATGTAGTTGATATTAACACTTTTTTAAAGCTAATCAAAAAACTTGGCGGAACTTATGAAAAAGATAATCACACTGCTAAAATCAATACAACAACAATAAATAATACAACAGCAACTTATGATATTGTAAAAACAATGAGAGCTTCTATTTTGGTTTTAGGACCAATTCTTGCTAGATTTGGACATTGTGAAGTTTCACTTCCAGGTGGTTGTGCAATAGGTCAGCGACCAGTTGATTTACATCTTAAAGCACTTGAACAAATGGGGGCAAAAATTGAGATTTTACACGGATATATAAGAGCTACTGCACCAAATGGATTAAAAGGTGCAAAAATAGTTTTTGATAAAGTAACTGTTGGTGGAACTGAAAACACTGTAATGGCAGCAGCACTTGCGCATGGTACAACAACTATTATAAATGCAGCAAAAGAGCCTGAAATTGTACAACTTTGCGAAGTATTAGCAAATTCTGGAATAAATATTCAAGGTATTGGAACTTCAAAAATCATAATTGAGGGAACTGGACAACAATTAATAGATATAAAACCTTTTGATGTAATACCTGATAGAATTGAAGCTGGAACATACATGTGTGCAGCTGCTATTAGAAATCAAAAACTAACAATCAAAAAAGTAATTCCTCTACACTTAGAAGCTCTTATTTCAAAACTTGAAGAGATGAATTTTGAAGTATTACAAGATGACAATAGTGTTACAATCTTACCTACAGATGAAATTAAACCTGCGAATATTATAACAACAGAATATCCTGGCTTCCCAACTGATATGCAAGCTCAATTTATGGCTCTTGCAACTCAAGCAAATGGAACAAGTACAATTGATGAAAGATTATTTGAAAATAGATTTATGCACGTTAGTGAACTTTTAAGACTTGGAGCTGATATTCATCTAAATGGAAACACTGCAACTATAAATGGAAAAGCTGGAACTTTAAATGGAACAGATGTAATGGCTACAGATTTAAGAGCTTCTTCTGCTTTAGTTCTTGCAGCTCTTGTGGCAAAAGGTGAAACAAATATTCATAGAATTTATCACCTTGATAGAGGTTATGAAAATCTTGAAGGAAAACTATCACTTATTGGTGCTGATGTAAAAAGGTTTACTGAATAGCATCTTTTTTAATGATAAGCAGGAAAATCTCTCGCTTATCATTTTTTTTAAGTAAAAATTCTATAAAATCTATACAACTATAAAATAAGGTACGTTATTAATGAAACTAGAAATTTCTTTATTCAAATTTGATAAAAACTCTGATTATTTACCATACTATACAAAACATTTTTTAAAAACTGAAAATGAAAAAAATATATTAGATATTTTAAATACAATAAATAAAAGTGCAAAATTAGGATTTACTGATTCTGCTGATTTTGATTTAGTTATAAATGGAGTTTTTGTAAAAGCTTCAATTACATTAGAAGAAGTTGTAAATAACTTTGGGAAGGATCTTACAATCGAACCTATTTCAATTAGAAGAGCTTATGATGACTTACTAATTGATGACAACGATTTCAAAGAAAAAATTAAAATCTTAAAAGATTTAGTTCAACCAGAAGATAAAATCGAATATTTAAAATTAAAACAATATTTTTATGCTTCTAATACACTAAATTATAAAAGTGATTATATTGGTGATGCAATTTTAATTTTAGCCTATGACATCGTTCAAAAAAATCCAGCACTTGGAAATTATGTACTTCTTGCCCTTGATAGTGTTGAGATAGGTTCACAATATCATACAAGTTTAGAAAATAGAATTTATAACTTTGATAAAAGTATTGAAGAAAAAATTCAAACTGTTCAAGATAATTTAAATCAATTTGAAGCACTTGAAAAACAAAATTTTAGAGTAAATAAAACTTTGATTTTAGACTTTGGAGAATTTGAAGAAGATTATGAAATAAAACATGATTTTAAAGATTTTAATATTGCTTATTATCCTTCAAAAGATTCAGAAAAGACTCTAGAATTATTAAATAAATTAGATGCAAATATTTTAAAACTTGATTCTATGAAACTTGATTTAGCAAAAAATACTTTTAATAAAAATCCAATGATTACTTATCATGTTGCAGCAACAATTTTATTAGATGCATTTGATAATAATGCTGATTTTTTACTTGTTGATACAAATGAGGATTTTTATATTTTTGATTATAATCGAAAACAATTAGAAAAAATTTGTGGAAGAGAAGTTATCCTTCCAATTATTCATAAAAATGAATTGCAAAAATTAGCATCAGGAAATCATAAAGAGGCTTCTAAAACTTTGACTAAACATCAAGTTAATCCTGAAATAATATAAAGATTAGATTTTGATTTTAGGTGCAGATTTCTTAATTTTAGCTAGCTTATTAATAGCTTGTTTAATTCCACTTTATATTTACAGAGAAAAAATATTCTCTGCTAAATATAAAAATAATGGTGACTTTGCTTTATTTCTTAAAGATATAAAATCTCATATGCAAAATAATCATCCTAAAATCAATATTGAATACACAACAATTATTGAAAAAACAAAACTCGAATTAAATTTAGAAATTAGAGAAACATTAATTGTTGAAGATGTTGTTAAACAGTTTTTTAATTTTCAATATTCTAAGAAAACTCAAAGTACAATATCTAGAGAAAATCTTTGGATAAATTATGGGGATAAATCCTTATCAAATCCAAAATATCCAAGTGATTGGACACAAAGAAAAGAAGCAGCTTGGAGAAGAGATAATGGCTACTGTAATAGATGTGGAAATAATATGAATTTAAAAGATACTCACACTAATTTTGTAAAAGAGATAAAAGATGGTGGTGGATATAATCTTGAAAATATTATAATTTTATGTACTGATTGTAATAAAATTCTAACATCTACAAATCCAAAAAATACAATGGCATCACTAGTTTTAAGTGATAAATTGATGAGTTTCGTTAGATAATATTCTAGTTTCCTAAAATTTCTTTCACTCTTTTTTCATGGTTATTTATATTAGAATTTAGCTCAACTTCTTTAATTTCTTTATCTAATTCTTTTAATTTTTCTTCTGTGTTTTTATTCTGAACTCTCTTTTTTAAAGAATTCTCTTTTAATTTTATTAATGAATCTTCTAAATATTTATCTTCTAAAGTTTTTAACTCAGATAATTTATTTCTAATAAAAGTAATATCTTTTGTTTTAGGTATTAAATATGGAGTTATAATTACAACTAAATTATTCTTTTTATTATTAGAAGTACTATTCTTAAAAAGTTCACCAAATAGAGGAATATCTCCTAAAACAGGAACTTTTTGATTTGTAGTTTCTATTTTATTTTCTATTAACCCACCGATTATTACACTTTCACCATTATTTAAAATAGCAGTAGTTTTTACTTCTTTTTTAGAAGTATCTGCATTTCCACTTATGGTTTGAGTGGTTTTTACTCCTTCTAGAATTGTATTTATTTCCAATGTAACTTTAGTTTCATTTGAGATTCTTGGTTTTACTTTTAAAGTTAATCCAACATCTTCCCTTTGAAAGTTTTCCCTTGTAGTTCCGCCATCTGTAACGCTACTAGATGTTTTAATAGAGATTGTTTCTCCCACATAAATAGAACTCTCTTTATTATTAATAGCTAAAATAGAAGGTTCAGAAACAATATCTAAAGCTCCATTTTGTCGTAATAAATTCAATGTTGCACCTAAAGCTAAACCAGAACTAATATCAGGAATTGTCAAACCCTCAACAGAAAACTTAGGAATATTTCCTTTATTTAAACTTGAAGAGAAAGTTGTAAGTCCATTATTATTAGCACTTCCTGCAAATATTCCATAAGTAATTCCTATTTGATTTACTAACTCATCATTTAGTTCTATGATTCTAGCTTGTACATAAACTTGAGCTTTTTCCACATCAAGTTCTTCAATTAAAAGCTTAATCTCATCTATTTCTTCAATAGGTGCTTTTACGATAATTGAATTAGAATCTTCATCTATAGAAATTAGTGGTTTATCATTGGGATTAGCATAAATATTTTTATTAATTATTGAATCAATAATTTTTAAAACATTACTTGCTTCTATATTTTTAAGAGGAAATATTTTTATCTCTTTTTTAATAAAGTCATCTTTTGTTGAATCAATTTTATTATCAAGAAGAGGAATCTCAT
>JBBRXF010000115.1:0-7058 GCA_038248665.1 Campylobacterales bacterium
AATATTTTGAAAAGTCTCTCTTTAATTGTTCTTATTTTTTTTATAATAATTTCTTCATTAGTTTATAATTTATCTAATGCAAATAAAAAAATTGATAACTATTTTGAGCTAAACAACCAAATAATTGCTATTTCAAGATTAAATACCCAATTAGAACAATTTAGTAAAAATCATTTAGATATAGAAATTTATGATGAAATACAAATAAATATTTATACTATTCAAGCCATTTTTTCAACTATTTCAAATAACACAAAAAAAGATTTGTCTTTAAGAAATACAAAATTTTATAAACAAATATTATCAATAAAAACTCTTATTGAAAAAGAGATTGAGATTATAGAAAAACTAAAATCTTATAATATGCAGTTTAATGACTCAATAAAAAATATACAAATTCTAAAATCAGAATTTGAACATCACAAATTTGATAAATTTTATAATATTGCTTTAACATATAACTACGAGAAAAACAATAACATCAACGATATTGTAACTATTAGAAATGAATTAAATAATATCAGCTTGACTAATAACATTGAAGAAAATTTTGTTTCAAATATTAATGTTATATTTGAATATTTCATAAAAAAAGAGAGTTTACGAACTGAAATAAATAGTCTAGATTTGTTTAATGAAATCAACTCATTACGTAATATTTTTGAATCTTATATGCAAGATATTATTAAGAATATCAAAGATTCAATAATCATTTTTATCCTTCTTTTGATTATTTCAATTCTTTTATTTATCTATTATGCTTATACTGTTCTAAAAAATAAAATGGAATTAGAGAAATTTAAAAATGCTCTAGATATTAGTGATAATATTATTATTGTAACCGATGAAAAACATACTATAAAATATGTAAATCATGGATTTGAAAAAACAACAGGATATACAAAAGAAGAGGCAATTGGGAAAAATCCATCTATGTTAAACTCAGGATTAAAAGATAAAAGATTTTTTGAGGATTTAAAAAGTACTATAAATAATGGCGAAATATGGAATGGCGAATTTATAAATAGAAATAAATTTGGAAAAATTACCTATGAAAAAAGCACCATCACACCAATACGAGATCAAAATAATAGAATTGTAGAATTTATGGCAATTAAACTCGATATTACAAAAGAGAAAGAGTATCAAAATATTTTAACTCAACAATCAAAAATGGTATCAATGGGGGAACTTTTAGAAAATATTGCCCATCAATGGAGACAACCTTTATCAATTATTAGCTCATTATCTTCTAGTATGTTACTTCAGTTTAAATATTCTGAACCTTCTAAAGAGGAGTTAAATTCATCATTTGAAATGATATTTGAAACTACTCAAAAACTCTCAAATACTATTGATGATTTAAGAAACTTTTTTGATAAAAATGAAGATATTGTTGCCTTCGAAGTTGGAACAACAATAGAAAAAGCTATTAATCTTTTTAATATAAAACTTGATTTAAATGAGATAAAAGTTGAATTTGAAAAAGATGTAAATTGTATATTAGAAGGAAAAGAGAGTGAATTTATTCAAATTATTATGAATATTTTAAATAACTCACTTGATGCTTTTAATGCAAAAAATATCCAAAACAAAATCATAAAAATCAATACAAAAGTTGAAGAAAAATTCTTAAGAATAGAGATAAATGATAACGCAGGAGGAACAAACTCAAATATTGTAAATAAGATGTTTGAGTTATATTTTACAACTAAACACAAAGCTATTGGAACGGGAATTGGTCTTTATATGGTTTATCAAATTGTTGTTTATCATTTAAAAGGTAGCGTTTATGCAAAAAATATCACTCTTGAAAATGAAGGTAAAAAAGAAAAAGGAATCTCAATAATAATTGAAATTCCTCTAAATTAGATTATAAAAATACTTTTACAATCACTTGAATAGCTAAAGCTGAAAGTAATACTTTTAAAATCATAGTAAATTTTTTACCATCTATTTTATCTCTTAGTTTTGTAGAAACCCAACTTCCACTGATTGCTCCAATAATCATGGCAACAATTACTCCAATATAATCAAAAAACACAAAACCAAAATACATAAATACAAACACTTTTAAAATATGGGTAATACTCATAAGTGCAGCTCCCGTAGCTACAACTTTATTTTTGTCTTTGTAATCTTTTAATAAAAGTGTCATAGTAAGTGGTCCAGTTGCACCAACAACCATTGAAAGACCTGTTTGAAAAAAACCTGCAAGAAAATAACTCTCATATCTTTTGATTTTTTCATTAAACTTTTCTGACCACAAAGATAATAAAATATAAACCCCAATAAACAAAGGTACATATTCAAGTGAAATCAGATTTAAAACTGCGGCAAACATTCCAATTCCAATTGCTGAACCTAATAAAAACTTTGGAATTACCTCATATTGAATATCTTTGTATCCAAATATTGCTCGACTTAGGTTACTTGAAACTTGAGTTAATCCATGAATTGGTATCAAAGCATTCAAAGGTAAAAATGAAGGTAAAATAACAATTAACATCATACCTCCACCAACTCCAACAATTCCAGCAACTGTAGAAGTAAAAAATGTAATCAGTCCTAAAATCAACTCATTCATAAAAATCATCCTCGAAATAAATTAGCGTAAAATACCCTATTAAGGCTTATTTATCAAAAAAGGGGTTATAATATTTTCTTTTAAAAGGAAGAAACAATGAAAAGATTACTATTAGTTACTATATTCTTTACAAGTATTTTATTTGCAAATTATAATTATACAGATGAAAACTCAGGAAAAATTGATATGCATGGAGGAAAAAGTGATTCTCTTGGTGGTTCAAGTTTTGGAAATATGAATATTCAAAAACCAATTGCTCCAATTGCTCCTAAACAATTAATTGAAAAAGAAAAATTAGAAGAGAAAATTACAGAAAAAAAGGAAGATAAAAAATAATGGCAAGATATAAATTTATCTCATGGAATGTAAATGGAATCCGAGCCGTTGATAAAAAAGAGGCTTTAAAATGGGTAGATGAACATGATATTCATCTTCTTGGTGTTCAAGAAACAAAATCAATGAAAGAGCAAATCCCAAAAACGATTTTTAACAAAGAGTTCAAAACAATGACAGCTAGTGCTTCTGCAATAAAAGGAAGAAGTGGAACTGCCCTATTTACAGATATTGAAACAACTTTTGAATGCAACTGCCCTACTGTGGATATTTTGGATGAAGGAAGAATAAACGAAGTTCATTTCACACTTGGAGATAAAGATATAGCATTTTTTAATGTCTATTTTCCAAATGGTCAAAGTAAAGAAGAAAGACTTGTTTATAAAATGGAGTTTTATGATAGATTTTTAGCTCACTGTGAAAACCTAAAAAAACAAGGAAAATCAATCATAATCTGCGGAGATGTAAATACAGCTCACAAAGAAATCGACCTAGCACGACCAAAAGCAAATGAACAAACTTCAGGATTTTTACCAATGGAGCGAGAGTGGATAGATAAATTCTTATCTTTTGGATATGTTGATACTTTAAGACATGTAGTTGGCGATAAAACTGACCTTTATAGTTGGTGGAGTTACAGAGCAAATGCAAGAGAAAATAACGTTGGCTGGAGAATCGATTACTTTTATGTGAGCAAGGATTTAAAAGATTATGTTAAAGATGCTTATATTTTGGCTGATATTTATGGAAGTGACCATTGCCCTATTGCTTTGGAGATGGAGTTTTAATATTTTGAGAATTCATTCTCAAAATATTTTTTCAAATATCAAATAAACTCTCTCTAAATATAGCTACATTCATTTTTAAACTCTTATATGAAACTAACACAACAAGATATTGAAAGATTACTAAATGCAACTCCAATGACCATAAGAAACAAAAAAACAAGCCACATTTGTATGAAGAAAAGCCCAAGAAAATGCCAATGAACTCAAAGCATTAAAAGAGTTTAAAACTAAGAAGTAAATATTAAGCTAAAATATTGCAGTTTGACATATTATTTTTCTTTTATTTTTTTTGATGCTATAATTTAGAAAAAAGTATAAGGATATTTATGGAGAATAAAACAAATTCTGCAATTAGATTAAATAAAATTATTCAAAACGCATATAAAAATGATAATAAAATCATCGTTGATGTATGGAGAAATATTTTTAATATTAACGAATCAAATAAACATAATCTAGAAATAGCAATAATTGAGTGTTTAAATAATCTAAATGATGAATTTGAATTATTTAAACAAAATATGAGTAAAACAACTTTTTCAGAAAATTTATTCAAAAATGAAATAACTCAATTACAAAATAACTTAATTATACCTACGGGCATAAATGGAGATTGGCAACCAAGAAAACAGCTAATTACGAATGTTCAGTTTAAAATACTTGATTTTTGTTCTGAAATATTACCTAATGATGAAATAGCAATCAATGATAAAGAAATTGAAGAATTAAAGAATTTACTGAATGAGTTGGAAAATTTTATTGAAAACAATTCATTACCCACTGATTTGAATAATATTGTAAAAAAACATATATATAAATTAAAAACTGCTTTATATTCGTACAATATAAAAGGTGCTAGTGTTTTTGATGAAGTTTTAGAATCAGCGTATGGAGAGATAATAAAAAATCCTGATTTATTTACAACAAAATCAAATGAAGAAGTAAAAAGTAAATTATCAAAAACATGGAGTAAAGTTCAGATGGTATATAAAACAGCAAAAAAAGTCGAACAAGTTTATATTGATTTTAATAATGTAACTAATGCTTTACAAAATCTTTTTTCATCAGCTAATTAAAATATTCCATGTTTTATTTCTAATGTATTATTTTTGATATGTGATTTGATAATCTGCATATCATTTTCAAGTATACTTAATCTTTGTTCTGTAATTTTATGAGTATTAATAGCATAACCATTTTGAATATAATTTTTAAGTACAGAGCTTGCCCATTGTCTAAAATGGATAGCTCTATTAGAACTTGTTCTATAACCTACTGCTAAAACAATATCTAAATTATAATATTTAATATCTCTTGTTTGTGTTTTATCTGATAGAGAGCCATGTTTTGAGGTATGTGCAAAATTTGCACATACCACTTTTTCATCTAATTCATTATCTTTAAAAATATTTTTAATATGTTTTGATACAACACTTCTATCTATATCAAAAACTTTTGCAATATCATTGATACTAGCCCAAATAGTATCCTTATCAGCAGATATTTTTAACTCTATCTCACCATTTTCATAGACTACTATATTTGATATTGTATCCATGTTTAATACTCCTAATTTTTATACATACAAAACAATAACATAAAAATTTATTTTTATTAAAAAACTTAACAAATTGCAATATTTTAAAGCTAAAATCATTTTTTAGTTATTATAATAAAATCACATAAATAGTATATCATCGACTTAGTATTTAAAATAGGATAGAATTAATATGAAAGTAGAAAAGATGATTTGTCTAAAAAAGAATTAGATTTATTAAAACAAATTATTCAAGAGCCAAGTGTAAAAGGTTAAAAATGGAAAACTTCGACTTCATAGCATACAAAAAAATGGTAAAAACTTATCAAGAAAACAATGACCCAACGGGTTGGTTTGACTCTATTTATAAAAATGCTCAAGGTGATTTTACAAAAGTTTTTTGGGCTGATTTAGAGCCAAGTCCTTATTTAGTGAATTGGTTAAAAGAAAATCCTATCAAAAAAACAAATAAAACTGCTTGTGTTATTGGTTGTGGAGTTGGTGATGATGCTCAGGCTTTAAGTGAGTTTGGTTTTGATGTTACTGCTTTTGATATATCTCCTAGTGCCATTGAACTTTGTATTAATAGATATAAAGATACAAAAGTAAACTATGTGGTTGCTGATTTATTTGATTATCCAAAAGAGTGGTTTGAAAAATTTGATGTAGTTTATGAATGTAATACAATTCAAGTTTTACCAGATGGTTATAGAAAAAAAGCAAGAGTTGCTATGAGTTCACTCCTTGCAAAAGATGGTTATATTTTAGTTTCATGTAGAAGTAGAAATGAAGGTGAAAAAAAGGATGAAATACCCTTCCCTCTTTCAAAATCTGAAATGGATGAATTTATAACAATTGATAAACTAAAAGAGATTAGTTTTTTAGCTTATGATGATGAACAAATTCCTAGCGTTCCTCATTTTTTTGCAGTTTATTTAAAATAGGAATCACTCATGAAAAACAGCATAACAAACAGATATGACAAAAACTCGAATAATGAACTTGTGATAAATATTTCAGCATCAAAAGTTGAAGATTTATTTGAAGATTATGATAAAAAATCTACTTTTATAAAAAAAGATTTAAAAGAATCTCTAGAAAAATATCTCATAGAAAGTGTTGAAGAAATTGGAGTTCATCCCTTTATTATAAAATTTTATTTTGATGAAACATCAGATGAAGAATCAAATCAAAAAGTAAAAAATAGTATTAAAGATTATTTTGATTATTTGCAATACTGGGAACAAAAAAAGATGAAAGAACAACTAAAAAACTCTTTTATTTTTATTTTTATTGGTTTTATTTTTGTTTCTATCTCTTTAAATCTTGGAGAAAATGAAGTTTTTATCTACAAGCTAATATCTGAAGGTGCAATGGTTGGAGGTTGGGTTTCTTTATGGGAAGCATTAGCAACCATTTTAATAAAATGGTTACCTTTGAGAAAAAAACTAAAAATATTTAAAAATATTTCTAATGCAAAAATAGAGTTTAACTATATAAAAGAGTAAGTGAGTTTTGAAAGAATATTTTTCAAATCTTCTTTCTCTTTTTGAGTTAGGATACTAAATTTTTCCTCTTTTTGTTTTGCAATTTCTAGCATACAATTTTCTATTAAATCTTTGCCCTCTTTTGTCAAACTAATTAACATACTTCTCTTATCATTTGAAGAAGCTTCTCTTTTTATTAAATTTCTCTCTTCAAGTTTTTTTAAAACTTTTGTCATTCCACCTGAAGAAAATATTGTGGCATCATACAAATCTGTTGGAGATAATGAATTTCCATCAAAATATAAAGACGCTAAAACATCCACATG
>JBBRXF010000116.1:0-7034 GCA_038248665.1 Campylobacterales bacterium
CTTCTTGGTGCTACTACATTTACAACTTTTTCTTTTTGTGGAAAAAATCTTGTTAATATTACACCTTGTGCTTTTAGTACAAATATCATTATTGTTAGGAATGCAAATACTACTCCCATTCCTAAAAACATGAATTTTATTGACTCTGCTACTAAGTTTATTTCCATAAGTAAACCTTTTTGTTTATTTAACGGGTGCAATTTTAGGGAAATAATAAAAATAGTTCTTCTTTTTAAGTGCTTTAAAAATTGTTTATTATTGCTAAGATTATAGTTTAAAAATGATATAATGCCTTATGAAAAAAGATACACTGCAAAAACGAACAAAAATAGCAAATGATATTATGTATTATATTTATACTCATATTGAAACAAATATTGATATTGAAGAACTCAGTATTGATTTAGGTGTAAGTAAATTTCATATGCATAGGATTTTTAAAGAGGCATTTGATAAAAATATTTATGAAAGTATAAAGTCTATTAGACTTCAAAAAGCATCAAATTTACTTTTAACAAATAAGTATTCAACCATTTCAAATATAGTAAATTTATGTGGATATTCATCTCAATCATCTTTTATAAAAACATTTAAAGAGAGATTTGAGATGACTCCAAAGGATTGGAGAAATGGTGGTTATAAAGATTATTCAAAAAAAATCTTACAGCAATCTCAAAGGGCAATGCAGTCAACAGCAGATTTTAAAGATATGACTCCAACAATTGTAAAAATGCCAGCAATAGAGAGTTTTTATATTAGAAACAAAGGTTATAATGTAAATATTAGAGAGACTTGGCAAAAGCTTCAAACTTGGATTTTAACAAACAATATCTCATCTTATAAACGAATAGCACTTTTTCATGATAATCCAACAATTACACCTTTAAATGATTGTCAATATATTGGATGTATCGTTGTGGATGATAAAGAAAAAGTTAAAAGTGATAGATTACCAAATTTTAAAATTGCAGATGGTGTTTATGCAAAATTTGATTTAAAAGGGAAAACGGGAGATGTGTTACCTTTTATTCACTGGGTTTATCATGAATGGTTGCCAAAAAGTGAATATGAAACCACAACAAAACCATCATATGCAGTTTATGACAAAATAGATTTTTTAGATGAAAGCGGAGAATTTGAATTAAGTTTTTATGTATCGATAAACTTTTGATTAATTATATTTAACTATAATTCGCAAAAAATATTAGAAAAAAAGAAGGGAATTAAATGATTTTATATTTACTAGCAATTGTGGCTGGTTTTATTATTCTTGTTTGGAGTGCAGATAAATTTGTAGATGGTGCTGCCTCAACTGCAAAACATTTAGGAATGCCAACTTTATTAATTGGTATATTAATTGTTGGATTTGGAACAAGTGCACCTGAAATGGTAGTTTCTGCAATTGCAGCAATGGAAGGAAATCCAGGACTCGCACTTGGAAATGCAATAGGTTCAAATATTGTAAATGTTGCACTTATTTTAGGAGTTACGGCATTAGTTTCTCCAATTGTTGTAAACTCAAATATTGTAAAAAAAGAGATACCAATTTTATTAGTAATTGTATTTATTATTGGTTATTTACTTTTAGATAATACATTAACTCTTGTTGAGGGTATCATTCTTTTAGCTGGATTTTTTGCTTTAATTGCTTGGTCAATAATTTCTGCAATGAGAAATAAAGGTGATGCCTTAGAATCAGATATGGAAGAAGAATTAATTGAACATCCTATGAGTTTAAAAGCTGGAATTATTTGGCTTTTAATTGGACTTATTTTATTGGTTGCAAGTTCTAGACTTCTTGTTTGGGGTGCAGTTGGAATTGCCCATGAGTTTGGAATTAGTGATTTAATTATTGGACTTACAATTGTGGCTTTAGGAACTTCTCTTCCTGAATTAGCAGCTTCTGTAATGGCTGCAAGAAAAGGTGAACATGATATTGCAATTGGAAATGTTGTAGGTTCTAATATGTTTAATATTTTAGCTGTTATTGGAATTGCAACTGTTATTGCTCCTATGAATAATATTCCTTTAGAAGTATTACAAAGAGATTGGATTGTAATGTTAGTTTTAACTATTGCACTTTTATTAATGTCTTATGGATTTAAGGCAAAAAATGGTGTAATAAATAGAACAGAAGGAACAATTTTAATAATTTGTTATGTAGCTTATAATACTTATCTTGGTTTGAGTTTAACAGGTAATATATAGTCTTTATAAAATTTTTATATTTATATTTGGATATTGATATATTATTGATAGATTTTAGTTTAGAATACTAAACTAAAATCAAAAGGATTAGTATGCCTTATTCAAGTATAGTTATTCTTTTAAAGATGATAGGGTACAAATGAGAAAAATTGATTTAAGACCAGAATATACATATATAATTAATGCTTTAATTATCTTATTAATAATTACATTTATTAGTCATGTATTTATGGAACATTTACAAATTATAAATATTGCACTTATTCATATAGTTCCTGTGGTTGTTGTGGCGATTCATGGTAATTTTAAAGCTACTTTTGTTATAACATTTTTAAGTGTTATTCTTCTAAACTTCTTATACATTCCACCTTTATATAGTTTTAATGTAAACAACGAATTATATATTTGGAGTTTTATTATTTTTGCTGTTGTTGGATGGATTATCACTCTTCAAGCAAAAAATCTGCGTACTCAAACAAAACAAAATGAATTAAAAGAGAGTTTATTAAATATTATTTCTCACGATTTAAGAACACCATTATCTACAATACATGGAACAATTAATTTACTACTTTCTGATAAGAGATTAGATGAAAAAAGTACAAGAAGTTTATTAGAGGATGTAAATTACGCATCTTTACGAATGAAAAGATTAATTACAAATCTTCTTGATAGTACAAGATTAACAGATAAAAATATAGATTTAAAATTAGAATGGTGTGATTTTGAGGATATTGTAGGTGTTGCATTAGAAGAGTTTTCCCAAAAACAAAGTGAAGATTTAATAGATATAAAAATTGATGATATGACTCTTTATTGGGGAGATAATATTTTATTAACACAATTAATCGTAAATCTATTTGATAACGCTTTTAAATATTCTAAAGAGAATACAACGATAGAATTAGAGATATTAAATCTAAGTAATTATATAAAAATTACTATTTTTAATGAGAGTGAATATATAGATGTAAAAAAATTAAAAAATATTTTTGATAAATTTTATAGATTAGAAGATACAAATGACATTTCTGGAAGTGGAATAGGATTGGCAATTTGCAAAAGTATCGTGAAATTGCACAATGGCGATATCAAAGCTATTCCAAAAGATAATGGTATTGAAATAGAAATAAATTTACCAATTACAAAAAGAGCTGAAATATTATGAAAAAATTAATTCAAATAATAGAAGATGATGTATCTGTAAAAAAACTTCTGGAGATTACTTTTAAAGAGTATGATTTTAATTGTATTACAAGTGATAATAAAAGAAATGCATTACCAATGTTTTTAAGTCACAATCCTGATTTGATTATAATTGATTTAGGTTTACCTGATGGTGATGGAAAAGAGTTTATTAAACAAATAAGGGAAATATCAAAAATTCCAATTATAGTTTTAACTGCAAGACATGATGAAAAAGAGGTTATAAAAGCTCTTGATTGCGGTGCAGATGATTATATTACAAAACCTTTTTCAGTAAATGAATTGCTTGCTAGAATTAGAGCAAACCTAAGAAGAAATACAAATGAAGAGATAGCAAAAGAAAAGATAATTTGTGGTCAAATTGAATTAAATGTTATTTCACGAGATATAACTTTTAAAAATGAAAAACTTAAATTAACACCAATTGAATATGAATTATTAAAATATTTTTTATTAAATGCTAACAAAACTTTAACTCATAAACAGATATTACAAGAGGTTTGGGGAACTGGTTATCAAAATGAGATGCCATATTTGAGAACTTATGTTAATACTCTACGAAAAAAAATAGAAGAAAATAGTACAAGACCAACTTACATAAAAACCGTTTCTGGTATTGGTTATAGATTTTCTTGTGATGGAAACTAAAACAATTTTTTATAAAATCTTTATATTTAAACTTAAATATTGATAAATAATTGATAGATATTGCTTTATACTTGAAAATATAAAATTAAAGGATGATTATGCCTTATTCAAGTATAGCAATGCTTATCATATTAGGTATTTTGGTTATGATTCTTATCATAAAGTTAATAGAAACTTATAATGGTGAGAAATAAATATGACTTACAAATATGTAAGAACAATTTTTCTAGGATATGTTTTTATAATTCTAATTGGAGCTATATTACTTTATTTGCCTTTTAGTCATGAGGGTGAATTAAGATTTATTGATGCAATTTTTACTTCAACTTCAGCTGCATGTGTAACTGGATTAATAGTAACAAGTACTTCAGAAAATTTTACTTTTTTAGGAGAGTTAATAATTCTTGCTTTAATACAAATGGGTGGAATTGGTTATATGTCATTAGTAATAATCTTTTTTTTATTTGTAAAAGATAGTTTAAGTATAGATGATAAAAGAGCCACAAAATTATCTTTGGATTTACCTGATTTACATGTTGGGGCATTTATAAAAAAGATAGTTTTTTTAGTTTTTGTAATTGAGTTAATTGGTGCAGTAATTTTAACATTTGAATTTAACAAAGATTATGAATTCTTAGAAGCAGTTTGGTATGGAATATTTCATAGTATTAGTGCTTTTAATAATGCAGGATTTTCCCTTTTTACCGATAATATAATCTCTTATAATGGCGATTTTGTTGTTTTATTTACAATTAGTTTTTTGATTATCTGTGGAGGAGTGGGTTATTTTGTTTTAATTGAACTTCATGAAAATAAAAAATTTTCCAAAAGAGTTACCATTCATACAAAAATTGTACTTTATGGGACTTGTATTTTAATTATTTTAGGAATGATTCTTTTTTTATCATTAGAGTGGAATAATCCAAAAACACTTGGGGATTTTAGTATTTATAAAAAGCTTTTAAATAGTTTCTTTTTATCTGTGAATTTAAGAACAGCTGGATTTAATAGTATTGATTTAGTTGGAATGAAAGATTCATCTTTATTCTTTTCAACAATGTTTATGATGATAGGAGCAGGACAAGGTGGGACTGCTGGTGGTATGAAAATTACTACCGTTGCAATTTTAATTATTATGGTATTTTTTGCATTAAATCAAAGTAATCAAGAACCTCATATTTTCAAAAGAACAATTGAGCAAAGATTAATAAATAAAGCAACAGCAATTGTTATGTTTTCATCATCTTTTGTTTTATTTATAACTATTTTATTGGTTGAGACACAAGATATACCATTTATAAAAATACTTTTTGAAGTAGTTTCTGCTTTTTGTACAGTAGGTTTATCTGTGGGAGATGGTGGAATTCTAAGTCTTTCACAAAAGTTTGATGATTTTGGTAAAAGTTTGATAATAGTATCAATGATAGCAGGAAGATTAGGTGTTTTTGCCTTTGGTTTACTCTTAATTGGAAAAGCAAAAATAAAACATTTTAAATACCCTATAGGAAGGATTATAATTTGAAATCAGTAGCAGTAATAGGTTTAGGAAAATTTGGATTTTACGTTGCTAAGAGTTTAGCAAAATTAAATATTACAGTAATTGCAATAGATAGTGATGAAGAGAAAGTTCAAGAGATAAGTCGATATGTGGATAATGCTTTTATTCTAAATAGTACAAGTAGAGTGGCTTTAGAAGAAGTTGGAATTTATAATTTAGATACTGTAATTGTAAGTATTGGTGAGAATATTGAATCAAGTATTTTGACTGTAATGGCATTAAAAGATTTGAATAATAGAAATATTATTGCCAAAGCAATAAATCCTACCCATGGAGAGATATTATCAAAAATTGGTGCATTTAAAGTTATGTATCCAGAAGAGATTGCAGGGAAAATTTTAGTTAAACAATTAATTGAAAATATTAGAATTGAAGAGATAGATCTTTGTAATAATCTTAAAATATTAAAAGTTTTTGCAGATGTTGTATTTGTTGATAGAAGTATAAAAGATATTGAAGCATTTAATCCAAATGTTAAAGTAATATCTTTAAAAGATGAACATTCATGGAATATAACATTAGACCCAGAATATAAAATCCAGAAAGATGATTTATTGGTATTTTTGGGAGAGAATAACTCAATAGAGGTTTTATCTAAAAGTTTATGTACTAAATAGAGAATAAAGTTTAAACTTTTTTATTCTCTATTACTAAACAATTTTTTCCAGATGTTTTTGCAAGATATAATGATTCATCTGCATTATGTAAGATTTTATCAATTTCATTTAGATTAGATCTTGAACTTAATCCCATTGAGATAGTAAAAAGTATTTTTTGGTTATTTATAGTTAATTCACTTTTCGCACATGTTTTTCTTATGTTTTCACAAACTTCGCTAACTAAAGATAAATCTTTGTTATAAAATGTAATACAAAACTCTTCTCCACCAAGTCGTGCAAATAAATCTTCTTTATTTAGAATATTATTTACAATATTACAAAAATGGATTAATATTTTATCTCCAATTCCATGCCCATAAGTGTCATTAATTTTTTTAAAGTTGTCAATATCAATCATTAGAACATAAAAACTATAATCTTTTAAAATAGATTTTTCTAATAAATCACTAGCTTCACTAAAATAACTTCTTCTATTTTTGATACCTGTGAGATGATCAATATTTGCATTTTTGTATAGTTCTTTATTTATTTCATCTAAATTTCTATAAGCTTTAGTTAGTTCTTTCGTTCTTTTTTCTACTTCATTGTTTAAAAGAATATTTTGATTATTAATCAAATGCTGATTTTTATATATGAAAAAGAAAATCAAAAAGAAAATCAAGAAAATAATAAGATTAAAAGAATAAATAGTTTTTTTACTATCATTTATAAGAGTTCTTTCACTTGTAGTGACTAATGAAATAATATATTCATTTTTTTCATTAAAAAGTTGAATAGTATTTATTAAATAATTA
>JBBRXF010000117.1:0-6837 GCA_038248665.1 Campylobacterales bacterium
AGCCATGGGGAAAACCGCACTTGTTTTAAATATGGCTTTAAAAAATGTTGAAGCGGGAAAAGGTGTAATATTTTTCTCTCTAGAGATGCCAGCAGAACAACTAATGTTAAGGATGTTATCTGCAAAAACTTCAATTCCATTACAAAATCTTAGAAAAGGTGATTTAGATGATCAACAATGGACTAACTTAAGTGGTGCATTTGACGATTTAAATACTAAAAAACTTTTTGTTGATGATGGTGGAAGTATTAATATTAATCAACTTCGTGCGAGAGTGCGAAAACTTGCTCAGAATGAATCTAATAATATAAAACTTGTTATCATCGATTACCTTCAACTAATGCAAGGAACTGGAAATAAAGATAGACACCAAGAGGTTTCTGATATTTCAAGGGGTTTAAAAATGCTTGCAAGGGAGATGAAAATTCCTATTATTGCCCTTTCTCAGTTAAATAGGGGACTTGAAAATAGACCAGATAAAAGACCAATGTTATCAGATTTAAGAGAATCTGGAGCAATTGAGCAAGATGCTGATATTATCATGTTTGTTTATAGGGATGATGTTTATAAAGAGAGGGATGAAGCAAGAAAAGAGAAAGAAGCAAAAGACAAAGGTGAAGATTATAAATCAAAATTTATAAATAAACCAGAAGAAGAGGCAGAAGTAATCATAGGAAAACAAAGAAATGGACCAATTGGAACAGTAAAACTTAACTTCCAAAAAGCACTTACAAGATTTGTTGATAAAGAGAATGAGCATAATAGTTCACCAATAGAGATGGTGTTTGAAAATATTGCAGATACGGAGAGAGAAACAAATATTGATATACCTGATATTTTTTAAATAATATTTTACATTATTTACAATTAAGAAATAAACTCTTATAATCTTTAAAATTATTTTTAAGGATTATTATGAAATCTGCATTTTCACTTTTAGAACTTATTTTTGCCATAGTGATTTTAGGTATTGTTGCATCTTTTGCCATTCCAAAGTATTTGGATACTAAAGATAGTGCTTTAGTATCTACGATAAAACGGGATATTAGTACAGCAACTTCATCAATTCAAAGTTATTTTTTATTAAATCAAAAAATTGATAAAATAAGTGATGCAATTAGTGTAAATGATACTAATTGGAATGTAACAAATACAAAAATTGAGGATAAAAATTCTTGTCTATCTCTTGAAATTAAAACTTCTGATAATGATGTTAAAACAATAGAATTAGCAGTTGATACAACAAAAACTACAACTATTTGTAAAAAAATTCAAGATTCAGGTCTAATTACAACATCTTATGAACTTTATTAAAATTTACTCTTTTTTTCTTATTCTTAAAAAAGAAGCGAATTTTGGTTTATTATTTTTTGTTAAATCATAATATTTAAAAGTTACAATATCACCAATTTTAGGTGGATTTTTCCTTTGTATATCTGAAAACCCACCGCCTAAATTAAAAATAACTCCATTTTCTAATTTTAGTTTTAAACTTTTAAATTTATTTTCTTTTGAGTAATTTAATCCAATTACTAGAGCTTCATCATCATAAAACTTTTTTACTTTTAAAATATTTTCATTTCTTCCTGTAAAATAATCCAAATTTGGATTTTTTAATATTATCCCTTCAGCTTTTTTATCTATTAACTCTTTTAGATAATTTTTAATTCGGATTCATTTTTACATATTTTTTGAGGAATAATTTTTATAAACTTATTTGGATTTTTTTCTAACCAAGATTTTATTTTTTCTAATCTTTTATCAAAGTTTCCATTTTCATTTGGAACTTCAAAAATATTGTAGGTAATTTCATTCCATTTTGATGTTGGCTTTTCATCTAAAACTATGTTTTGAATATTTTCAAAATCATCTCTTTTACTCCATAATTCACCATCAAGTTCAAAGTTTGGGAAATCTTTTGTAAACCAATCAGGAGCGTAAATTTTATTTCCATTTTTACTTTTAAACTCTTTGCCGTTCCAATAAGCTCTTATTCCATCTAGTTTTTCACTCATATACCAATTAGTTATATTGTGTTTTGATTTGTCATAGATTTTGGCTTTTTGAAGTTCAGATGAGTACAGATTTATAAATAGTAAGAAAAGCAGTAAATATCGCATAAAATACCTTTAAATAATAAAATATATTATATTTAATAGATTCTTAAATATTTAAGAAACATCATAAAATCATAATAAATATTTAGATAGAATAGAAAGCTTTTCACAAAGTAATGAATTTTAAAGGATTTTGATTGAGTGGAAATAAGATGTTAACAGAAAATGATAAAAAAATATTATTAGATTCAATAAGAAGTATTAATGATTTTCCAAAGCATGGAATAATTTTTAAAGATATTACAACTTTATTAAATAATAAAGAAGCATTTAAACTTTTGATGGATCATTTAGAAGATAGATATAAATCTTATAATTTAGATTATGTTGCTGGAATTGACTCACGTGGTTTTATATTTGGTGCAGCACTTGCTGATAGATTAGGTGTTGGTTTTGTTCCTGTTAGAAAAAAAGGGAAACTTCCAAGTACAACAGTATGTGAAAAATATGAACTAGAATATGGTTTTGATGAAGTTGAACTTCATTTAGATGCTTTTAACAATGAAAAAAATGTAAATGTTTTACTAATTGATGATATTGTTGTAAGTGGTGGAACTGCAAACGCAGCAGCTACATTAATTAAAAAATTAGAAGTAAATTTAGTAGAGGTGTGTTTTTTAATGAACATTCAAATATTAGATGGTGCAAAAAAACTAAGAGAAATAGCCCCTGTGTATTCAGTGTTAGAAATTTAATAAAAAGAGAAAATGAATGAGTAATTATATTCCAAAACCAAGTATTTTTGACCCAGATGAAAAGGGTCAATTTGGTATTTTCGGAGGACAATATGTTCCTGAAACTTTAATGCCAATTTTAAAAGAGTTAGAATCTGAATATAAAAAGTATAGATTTGATAAAGAGTTTTGGGCTGAAGTAAATTATTTATTAAAAGATTATGTAGGACGTGAAAATCCTCTATATCTTGCAAAAAATATTAGTGATGAGATTGGTGCAAAAGTTTATTTAAAAAGAGAAGATTTAAATCATACAGGTGCTCATAAAGTAAATAATGTAATAGCTCAAGGTTTACTTGCAAAAAAACTTGGAAAAACTAAAGTAATTGCTGAAACTGGTGCTGGTCAACATGGAGTTGCAACTGCAACAATAGCTGCACTTATGGGACTTGAATGTACTATTTTTATGGGTGCAAAAGATGTTGAAAGACAAGAATTAAATGTATTTAGAATGAAACTTTTAGGAGCAAAAGTAATTGCTGTTCAAAGTGGAAGTAAAACATTAAAAGATGCTATGAATGATGCTATTAGATATTGGGTTACAAATGCTAGAGATACTTTTTATATAATTGGAACAGTTGCCGGTCCTCATCCATATCCTATGATGGTTCGGGATTTTCAAGCTGTAATTGGATATGAAGCAAGAAAACAAATTCTTGAAAAAGAGAATAGATTACCTGATTATGTGGTTGCTTGTATTGGTGGTGGATCTAATGCAATTGGTATTTTTTCTCACTTCCTAGAAGATAAAGAAGTGACTTGTATCGGAATAGAAGCTGGTGGTTTAGGTCTTGATACAGATAAACATGGCTGTTCACTTGAAAAAGGAACTCCTGGAATTTTACATGGTCAATGTTCATATTTACTTCAAGATGAAGATGGACAAGTAATTGAAGCTCACTCTATTAGTGCTGGACTTGATTATCCAGGAATTGGACCTGAACACTCTTTTCATAAAGATAATAAATCAATTCAATATGATTCAATAACAGATGATGAAGCAATGGAAGCATTTGTATGGTTAAGTAGACGAGAGGGAATTATTCCTGCTTTTGAATCTTCACATGCAATTGCATATTTAAAAAAAGCAAAAGATAAATTTAAAGATAAAATAGTAATTGTGAATCTATCTGGTCGTGGTGATAAAGATATGGTTCAGGCAAAGAGTTTATTAAATTTCGAATAAAAGGGGTATTGTGAAAGAGCTTTTTAGAAAAATCCAACCCCATTTTGGAAAAATACTTGCAGTTGTATTAACATTATTTTTAGTATTTTTAGCATATAACTTGTATCAAGCTCCAGTTGATGGATTTGAAGAGAAATTTGTTTATTTACTTAGAAAATATGGTTATATTATACTTTTTGCATGGGGAATGTTAGAGGGTGAAGCTGGTCTTATAATGGCTGGTTTATTAGCCCACACTGGTGATATGAATTTATATTTTGCAATATTTGTAGCTGGTCTTGGTGGTTTTGCTGGTGATCAAGTTTACTTTTATATTGGAAGATTTAATAAAGCTTATGTTCACAAAAAGTTCAAAGGTCAAAGAAGAAAGTTTGCATTGGCGCATTTGCTTCTAAAAAAACATGGGTGGCCAATAATTTTTGTTCAAAGATATATGTACGGAATGAGAACTGTAATACCCATTTCAATTGGATTAACAAGATATGATGCAAAAATGTTTGCATTTATAAATCTAATTTCAGCATGGTTTTGGGCAGCATTAACAATAGTTCCTGTTTGGTATTTTGGAAATGAGATTTTGGTTGTTTTACATTGGGCAAAAGAACATTGGTATTTAGCAATTCCTATTGTTGTTATTTTTGGTGGAACAATAATATATTATTTTAATAAAGCTACAAAAAAAGTAGAAAAAAGGATAAATGATGAAGATTAATTTACTTGAAAAAGGTATTGAAGAAAGTGGTGCAGAAATTGAAATTATTTTTGTAAAAAATATTGAAATGACAGCACATAAAGAGCTTTTAGATACTTTAGATTTTAAAGCAAAAGATGAAGCTTGTGTTTTATTAGCAGAATCTAAAAAGATTTATGTTGGTTATGAAGAAGATGATTATGATTCAATTGCAATTGCAAGTGCAACAGCAATTAAAAAACTTCAAACAACAAAATTTAAGAGTGCAAGAATTGAATTAATTGAGAAGTTAGAAAGTAATTTCAAAGCATTAATTGAAGGTGCATTATTAGGTGAATATAAATTTACAACTTACAAATCAGAAAAAGATAAAAAGAAAATTGAACTTGAAATTTTAGTATCAAGCAAAACTCAAAATTTAATAGACATATTAAGAGAATCAAAAATTATTTCAAAAGCTGTAAACAAAACTAGAAATATGGTAAATACACCACCGGCTGATTTTTATCCAGAAGTTATGGCTAAAACTGCAAAAAGACTTGCAAAAGATGTTGATATTGAAGTTAAAATTGAGGGTGAAAAATTCTTAAAAGAGAATGGAATGAATGCAATGCTTAGCGTTGGACGAGCTTCAATTCATGAATCAAAACTTATTCATTTAACATATAAACCTCAAAATCCTCAAGCAAAAATTGTTTTAGTTGGAAAAGGTTTAACTTATGATTCAGGAGGATTATCTTTAAAACCTGCTGATTTTATGGTTACTATGAAATCTGATAAATCTGGTGGTTGTGCAGTTATGTCAACTATTTGGGCAATTGCAAAATTAGAATTACCTTTTGAAGTTCATGCAGTTGTTGGTGCTGTTGAAAATATGATTGGTGGAAATGCATATAAACCAGATGATGTTTTAAAAGCAAAAAATGGTAAAACAATAGAGATTAGAAATACAGATGCTGAGGGAAGACTTGTTCTTGCTGATTGTTTATCTTATGCCCAAGATGAAATTAAAGATATCGATTATATTTTTGATTATGCAACATTAACTGGTGCTTGTGTGGTTGGAGTTGGTGAATATACAACAGGAGTAATGGGAAATAATGAAATCCTAAAAAGAAATGCTGTTTTATCTGCTTTAAAATCAGGTGAATATGCAACAACTTTAGACTTTAATAGATTCCTAAAAAAAGCTATCAAATCAGAAATAGCTGATATTTGTAATATTGCAAACACAAGATATGGTGGAGCAATTACAGCTGGAATGTTTTTAGATAATTTTATTAGTGATGAAAATAAAGAAAAATGGATCCATTTTGATATAGCTGGACCTGCATTTGTTGAAAAACCTTGGGGATATAATCCACATGGAGCAAGTGGTACGGGAGTTAGAATGACAATTAAATTCTTACAAGATTTAGTGGAAAATAATTAGTAATTTTCTACAAAGGAAATTAGATAAATATCTAATTTCCTTTTATCGTTTATCTTCTTTATTTTTATACATTCTTTCATCGGCAATTTTTACTAAATCTTCAATTTTATTTCCATCTAGTTTATATTGAGCAATTCCAAATGAAGCACTAATTTCAAGTGTTATATTTCCATGAATGAATTTAGAATCTTTTAATTTATCTTGAAGTTTTTTAACAATTACAACAGCTTCCTTATGATTAGTATTACTAAGTAAGAGATAAAACTCATCGCCACCCATTCTAAATAAATAATCAGTTTCTCTAATAGATTTATTAATAATTTGAGTAAAGTAAATTAGCACTTTATCACCAATTGTATGTCCATAGGTATCATTTACTGGTTTGAATTTATTTAAATCAATTAGTATTAGTGAAAAAGTATGTTCATATCGTTGAGCATCATTAATTATTAAGGTTGAATATTCATTAAATTTTCTACGATTATAAATTCCAGTTAAATGGTCTTTATTACTTGCTTTTTCTAATTTATTACTTGAACTATATAAAGCTCTATTTTTTATATTAAAAGCTTTCTCTAGTAGTTTAATCTCTTTAATATTTGTATCAATAATAATTTCATTTTTTAAATCTTTATAAGTTGTATGTTTAGAAATTTGACCAATTAAATTATTGATAG
>JBBRXF010000118.1:0-6831 GCA_038248665.1 Campylobacterales bacterium
AATTTTTTATTGATTATAATCAAGATAAAAAATGTCCTATTCTATTATACTTCGCGCTATAAATATTATAGGAGATCTTATGTTTAATTTAAAATCATTATATTTTAGAATGACAATAGTACATTATTTGGGAATTATAATACTTCCTTTGAATGCATTTTTATTTACTACAACAACTATTTCACAAATTGTTCAAATCATTATTGCATTAGCACTTGTTATTCATGAGTTAGATGAAAGAAAAAATGGAAAACTATTATCAAAAGAGTTAGTTGGTTTTCTTAAAAATATGGATAATAAAAATGTTAGTTTTGAAATAAATACTACAATGGCCAGTGAATATACTGAAATAAAAGAAGTTATAGATAACAGAGAAAAAGAACTTATTAAAAAAGAAAAAGAAGAATCATTTTTAATTGAAGAAGCAAAATCAGTAATGGATAAGGTAAAACAAGGTTTATATTCACAAATCATAACATCAACAACATCAAACAAATCATTAGAAGAGTTTAAAAAAGGTGTTAATGAAATGATTATTGAAACAAGACAAAATTTTTTAAATGTTAATAGTATTTTAGAAAAATATACAAATTATGATTATAGAGATACTTTAGAATTTAAAACTATTTCTTCAGAGGGAGAGTTTCAACATTTAGTAGAGGCAGTTAATAAATTAAAAGAGGCAATAACTCAAATGTTATTGGCAAATAAAACAGATGGTGTATCTTTACAAAATTCATCTGAAAGCTTATTGGATAATGTGGATAAATTAAATTTATCTTCAAATGAAGCAGCAATAAGTTTGAAAAATACAGCACTTGTATTAAGTGAAATAACTCAAAATGTTGATAAAACTTCAACTCAAACTATTCAAATGTCAACCCTTGCAAATGCAGTTGTTGGTTATGCAAATGAGGGTTTATCTTTAGCTTATAAAACGACCACAGCAATGGATGAAATAAATGAAAAAGTAAGCGCCATAAATGAATCAATTACAATAATTGACCAAATAGCTTTTCAAACAAATATTCTTTCTTTAAATGCAGCTGTAGAAGCAGCAACTGCTGGTGAAGCAGGAAAGGGATTTGCAGTTGTTGCACAAGAAGTAAGAAATTTAGCAAATAGAAGTACAGAAGCTGCAAAAGAGATAAAAGATCTTGTTGAATCTGCAAATATAAAAGCAAATAATGGAAAAAAAATAGCAAATGATATGATTGATGGTTATACTATTTTAAATACAAATATTGATAAAACTATTGAATTAATAGGTGATGTAGCAAATACATCAAAAGTACAACAAACAGGAATAGTTCAAATAAATGATGCAATAAATATACTTGAAAAACAAGTTCGAGCAAATGCTGAGGTATCATCTCAAGCAAATAATATTGCAGTTAGAACATCAGATATTGCTAATAAAATTGTGGATAATGCAAATCAAAAAGAGTTTTTAGGGAAAGATAGTATTGCTTGCAAACGATGCAGTTAATGGGAAATAAACTATGGATTTAAGTTATAAAAAGTTATTAAAAAACTATAAATTTAATGAAGAAGATGCCTCATCTTTAAAAGAATTAGAAAGTATTGCTCGTATTTATACCAAAGAATTATTAAGTGGATTTTATGAGTTTATATTTGAATTTGACCATGCACGTATGTTTTTACATAATAAAGAAATTCTATCAAGACATGAAAGAGGAATTGAACTTTGGTATCAAAATCTCTTTTGTGGATTATATGATGAAAACTATTTCAAGAAATTACATACGATTAGTGAAATTCATGTTCGTATAGGTTTACCAGCTCATTATGTTAATGCAGCATTTAGTTATGTAAGAGGATTTTTAAAAGAGATTTTAATAAAAGAAAAAAGATATGAAGTATTAAAATCTGTGGATAAAATAATAGATATTAATTTAGATATTTTAACAATAGCATATAAAGATGAAGAACAAAGTAAACTCTTAAGTGATATTGTATTTTTAAAAGATGTAGTTGAAAGTTCATCTATTGAACCATATTTTCAAGCAATCTTTGATACAAAAACTTTAGAGATAAAAAAATATGAATCTTTAATGAGATTAATCAATCCCAAAACTAAAGAAGTATTTTCTGTTTTTGCATTTTTACAAACAGCTAAAAGAATAATGCTGTATGAAAAAATGATGCGAATTATGATAAAAAAGAGTTTTAAACAATTTAGTTCTTTAGATATAGAATTTAGTATAAATCTTTGTTATGAAGATATAGCAAATAAATCTTTTAGAGAATATATTTATAAAAAAGTTAGAACATTCCATAAAGCAGAAAATATTATATTTGAAATACTTGAATCTGATTTTATTGAGGACTTTAATATTGTAAAAGATTTTGCAACATATGTTAGAAAATTTGGTTGTAAAATAGCCATTGATGATTTTGGAAGTGGATATTCAAGTATGGAAAATATTTTAAAACTGAAACCAGAAATTATTAAAATAGACGGTTCTTTAATAAAAAATATTGACACCTTATTAGAATCAAAAACTATAGTAAAAAATATTGTTAATATGGCAAAAGAGTTAAATGCAACAACTGTTGCTGAATATGTACATTCAAAAGAGGTTTTTGATATTTTAAAAACATTAGATATTGATTTTTTACAAGGGTTTTATTTGGCTGAACCTAAAAAGACATTTTTAAATTAAAGTGAATTGACTTGATATTTTATGTTTTCTTTTGACTCTTTAATTTTATAAGGTGTCATAATCACTATCATAATTATTACTTTAGTAATAATTATATGATGTTCCTTAGTATAATTATTCTTATTGGAGTAATTATAATATTTAAATATTATATTAAATTTATTAATAGGTGCATTGGTATTCTAATAGTAAAATGAATTATTTTTTAGTTGATACTTTGATACTATATTTTTCTCTAATAGATTTTGCTTCTTCAATAATCTTTTTTGAGGCTTCTTTATATCCCTCAATATTTTGAGTAGTTTTTATGATTTTTTCTAAATCTTTTTTATCTAATGGATTTTTATTCATAATCTTCCTTTTTTTGTAAATTAATTATAGTTAAATAATTATTCCAATAATAAGTTCACATATAATAATATTCTAATTAGTTATAATATTTTATAGATTTAATATATAAGGTAGAATCAAATGGAAAATCCTAAATTATTTATTTCATATAGTTGGAGTAGTCCAGAACATGAGGATTGGGTTATTCAACTTGCGGAAGAGTTAGTCCAAAATGGAATAGATGTAAAACTTGATAAATGGGATTTAAAAGAAGGAAATGATGCTTATGCTTTTATGGAAAGTATGGTTACAGATAATGAGATTAAAAAAGTTATTGTTGTTTGTGATAAAGTTTATAGCCAAAAAGCTGATAAAAGAACTGGTGGTGCAGGTACAGAAGCACAAATAATTTCGCAAAAAGTTTATGAACAAGTTGACCAAAATAAATTTATTGCAGTAATTAAAGAGAAAGATGAGAATGAAAAAGCTTATACACCAGTTTTTTTTAAATCAAGAATATATATTGACCTTAGTGATAACGATTTATATGTGAAAAATTTTGAACAACTATTAAGATGGGTGTATGACAAACCGATGTATGTTAAACCTGAATTGGGTAAAAAACCTTCTTTTCTTTCGGATGAAAGTCATATATCCTTAGGAACCAGTTCAAAATTTAAAAGAGCAATAGATGCAATTAGAAATGGAAAATCTTTTGCAAAGGGAGCACTTCAAGAATATTTCGATACTTTTATTGAAAATTTAGAAAAATTTAGAATCATGAGAAACAATAACGAAATTGATTTTGATGAAAGAATAATTAAAAACATTGAGGAGTTTATTCCTTATAGAAATGAAGTAATCGAATTATTTTTAGCAATAGCTCAATATAGCGATACTAAAGAAACACATCATCAAGTACATGATTTTTTTGAAAATATTTTACCATATACTGAACGTCCAGAACATATAAATCAATATCATACCTTTGATTTCGATAATTACAAATTTATAATTCATGAGTTATTTTTATATGCAATAGCAAGTTTATTAAAGTATGAATGTTTTGATGCTGTTTCAACTTTAATAAATCAAGATTATTACAATAAGATAGATGATAGTTACAATCAAAATTCAATGATAAGTTTTTCTAAATTTAGAAGTTATTGTCAGTCATTAGAATATAGAAAGGATAGATTGAAATTAAATAGATTATCTCTAAAATCTGATTTATTTAAAGAAAGAAGTGAAGGAATGGGAATAAAATTTGAGCAACTTATGCAATCAGATTTTATCTTATATTTAAGAAGCTCTATTGATTATCGAAGTTATAGTGATTTACGTTGGTATCCAGATACTTTATTATATGCTAGAAATAGATATAAACCATTTGAATTATTTGCAAGAGCTCAATCAAAAGATTATATGTCAAAACTCCATATTTTGTTTAATTTGGATGATAAAAATAAATTTAACGATTTAGTTGAAAATATTATAAAAAATAATTTTGTTCCAAGTTGGGATTATAATTCTATTCCACTAGAAACATTAATGAATTTGAAAAATTTATATATAAAAGAGATATAAAAAGATAACTCTTTTTATATCTTTTCTAACCTAACAGCACTATGATTATAATCAGGTTGCAGTGAGTCTTTATCGTATAAATCGTGTGTTAGGTAGTTTATATCTCTATTACTTATTGGCATAAAAATTGTGTCGATTCTTATATCTTGCGTTAAAATTGCCTTTGATTCTATTTCTCCTCTAATTGATGAGATTTTTATTGTATCTCCATCTTGGATTCCAAACTGTTTTGCATTTGTTGGGTGAATTTCGCAAAAATTTAACTCTTTATATTTTAGTAGAGTTCTTGGAAGATTTGTTTTTGTTCCTGTATGCCATTGGTCTCTTGTTCTTCCTGTTAGTAGTGTCAATGGATATTTTAGGTTTGTTTTTTCACTTAGTAGTTTGTTTTCCACAAAAAACAGATTTGCTTTTTTATCTTTTGTTAGAAATTCTCTGTTTTCTCTGATTTTTTCTCCCCAAATAAATGGTTCCTTTGATAGATTATCATAAGAAGCTTCATAGATATTTAGGTGTGGATTTAGTTTTGTCATCTCTTGATACTCTTCAAAAATCTCTTTTGTTGAAGTAAAATTAAAGGCTTCTTTATATCCTAATCTTTGAGCTATCAGCTGGAAAATTTCCCAATCAGGAAGACAATCAATTGAAGTTCTTGTGAGTTTTTCTTGTTTTGTAATTGTTCGGTCAAGATTTGTTTGAGTTCCTTCTTTTTCTCCCCAAGGAGCAGCTGGAAGTCTGATGTGGGCGAATTTTGCTGTTTCAGAATTTTCATAGGCATTTATTTCCACAACCATTGGAATTTTTTTCATTAGCTCTTCCATTTTATTTCTATTTGGAAGATGATAAATTGGGTCTGTGTGACAGATAATTAAAACATCAAGATTTGCTTCAAGCATTTGAGTGGCAGTTAGTCCTGGGATATTTGAAACTTTTGTAGTTTTCCAAAACTCTTTTACTTTATCAACTGATTCTTTTTCAAATCCTAAATGAACCGCAAGCATTGTTGAAAGTCCACCAACTTCCCGTCCTCCCATTGCATTTGGTTGACCAGTTAGTGAAAATGGTCCATTTCCTTTTGTGAATATTTTTCCAGTTAGAAGGTGAGTATTTATAATAGCAAGATTTTTATCTACACCTTGAGAAGATTGATTTATTCCCATTGTCCATGCTGTTATGATGTTTTCATTCTCTTTGTAGAGCTGCCAAAATTCTTCGAATTGCTCAGTGCTTAAACCTGTTCTTTTTAGCATTTTTGTTACAGGAACTCTTTTGAATTTGTTTTTTAGTAACTCATAGTTATTTACGTGTTCTTCTACAAATTTTTCATCAACTAAACCCTCATCTATGATTCTTTTTGATACTAAATTCCAAAAGTCAATATCACTTCCTGGTTTTATAGGAAGAAATAAATCAGCTATTTTTGCTGTATCTGTAAATCGTGGGTCAATTACAATGATTTTTAGACCTTGTTTTTTTGCAGTTTTGATTCTATTATGAAAAACCACGTGAGCTTCAGCTGTGTTTGCACCAACTAAAATAAGTAAGTTTGCATCATGAACATCATTCATTCGAACTGGAACATAATCAGCTCCTAAAGATTTTTTATATGCAACAACAGCACTTGACATACAAGTTCGGCTGTTTGTATCTACATTATTAGTTCCAATAAAACCTTTCATTAGTTTATTAGCAATATAATAATCTTCCGTTAAAAGCTGACCTGATAGATAAAATCCTACTTTTTCCTTTGGAGATAGTGCTATTTTTGTGGCAATTTTATTTATTGCATTGCTCCAAGTTGTTTCTTTGAACTCTTGGCTTAAATCATCTCTTACTTTTGGTCTTAATAATCTTGTAGGTGTCTGAATACTAATAAGTTCAGATATACCTTTTGAGCAAAGTTTCCCTTCATTTGTGGGATATACAACATCACCTATTAATTTATTTTCTTCAAATTCTAATCCACATCCAACACCACAATAACCACATACTGATTTAATCATTTTTAATCCTGTCATAATATATCGTATAATTTATATATGAGTATACAATAATAATTAATGTAAATTTAAGTAGTATTGTCTTAAAAATATACAATTTTGTAAGTTTTTTTATTAATTATTAGAAAATATTTATTTAAATTATTCAATGAAGCAGGTTGATTTGAGTTTCTAAATTATCTATAGTCTGTTCAAATTAGGATCACGCTTTATAATTTTACTACTGA
>JBBRXF010000119.1:0-6669 GCA_038248665.1 Campylobacterales bacterium
CTTATTGTAGGAATCATTGAGGTTGTTTTTTTCAAATCTAAATCAACATCATTGTATCTTCTTTTTAATTGAAGAAAATCTACTTCTGAAATAATTCTATCTTGAACTAATATTTTTTTAATATCAATCTCTTTTGATAAAAGTTGATGATTGTTTTTTGAGATTAATAATTTATCTTCATTCTCTTTTAATTCATTCTCTTTTTGTTTAATTTGCTCTTTTAATATATTTATTGTTGTATTTAGTTTACTTTTATCACTTTCAAATAGAATAATTTCATTATTCATTAATGAAGGATTTAAACTTAAGATATTTTGATCAATAACTATCTCATTTTGCATATTTGCTTCTGCATTAAGTCGATTAATTTTTGCTTGAGCTGCTAATTTTTCAAGTTGTTTTTTCTCAAAATCTGATCTTGCATCATCTGTAGACATTTGAAATAAAACATCTCCCTCTTTTACAAAATCTCCCTCTTTTACATAAATTGCTTCTAATCTTCCAGAATAAATTGTAGAGATTGTTTGAACATTTGTTGTAGTAATAATTTTTCCACTAGTTTTTACAATATCATCTACCTTTGAAAAATAAGCCCATATTAATGATAATAAAACTGTTAATGTGATAATCCATAAAACCTTATGCAGACCACTAGCATTTTTTAGTAAAACAGCTGCACTAAGACTTGGCATAAAATCTAAAATACTTTCGTCATATTTCTTTTTTAGTAAATTTTCTTCATTAATTTTTTTAAGTCGTTTCTCTTGAGTAATATCACTACTTGCTAAAATAAAACCAACTAATTCATGATTATCATCAAATAAAGGAGTAATAATCGTATCTGTCCAAATTACATTATCCCTACTAGAAGAGTGTTTCATTTCCCCTTTCCAAATACTCTTATTAGCTTTTGCATCCTCAAATTGTATTTCAAAAGTTTTAATTGAATCTTTTGAAATTAAAAATGAGTATGGTTTTTCTAATAATTCAGAGCTTTTATAGCCAAATATTTTGCATAAATTTGTACTTACATGTTTTATAATTCCATTTTTATCTGTTGTTGCCAAGATAACATAATTATCTAGTAATTCTCTATTTTGAAATCTAAAACTCTTAACAAGTTTTTCTTCATTATTAATAATATTATTATTTATTTCAACCAATACTTTTCCTAGAAAATTATTTTATTTATTTTATTTGTATAATATATCATAAAATAACAAGATTATAGGTATTTAAATCCATTTTTATTAGATAAAATAACTATAATAAAAGCTTTTTATATACTTTACTATGTTATTATGCTTAAAAATTTATTGAATTATTATTAATCGGGGAGCCATTTGCTAAAAAAAACAGTTATTCTATTATTTATTATTACAAATTATTCGTATTGTTTTACTTTGAAAGAGGGTTTTGTAAAAAGTTTAGAAAATGATCCTGAAGTTCAAATACGAGCAAATGAACTTAAAAAAATAAAATACGATATTGATATAGCCAATGGATTAAAATATCCAACTTTAGATTTAGTTGGAGGAGTTAATAATACAAGAACTTCACCCAATTCTTATACTCCACAAAATAGTAATGATATTGCAGCTGATGAATATTCACTAAAATTAACACAATCCTTATATGATGGTTTTCAATCTGACTATGAAAAAGAATTACAAAAAAACCGATATGAAAGTGCTGAATACTATTTAAAAGAGGCTCAAAACAGTTTAGCTTTAACATTTATTGAAAATTATATTAATGTGCTTCGTACAAAAGATATGATTAGCTTATCAAGCGAATCATATCAAATGAGTGAAGACATTTATAATAAAACTGTACGAAAAGTTGAACGAGGTTTTGGAACAAAACTTGAGTTTGAAAGAGCAAAAGGTAATCTTGAAGAGAGTAATGTTAATTTAGCAATTGATAAATTAAGTTTTAGTAATACAATGAAAAATCTATACAATAATGTTCAAGAAAAATTTGACTCTTCAGAAATGGTTAAACCTGCATTTAGTTATAACTTGCCCTCTTCTGAAGAAGAAGCCTTAAATTATGCACTTGTAAATCATCCTTCAATGTTAGTCTCTCTTAAAAATGTTAAAGTTTCTATGAATGAGCAAAAACGAGATTTAAAAGCATTTCAACCTGAAGTTAACTTAGTAGGAAATTATAAATTAAATGATGCAGTACATAGAGAAAATAGTGTTGATGTTTCTAATCAATACCAAGTTGGTTTGGAATTAGCACTTAACTTATATAATGGTGGTAGAGATTTTGCAAATAACAAAAAATCCCTTCAAGTTGTAAAAGAGAAAAAAATCTTAGTTGAAAAAAGCAGTCAAGAAATTTCAAATCGATTAGGACTTGCTTGGAATAGTTATATTTTAAATCAAGAGAAGTTAGTTCGACTTGAAGCTTTTTTAAAAACTAGAAAACTAGTTTTAGATACAACTTTTCAAGAGTTTTATTTAGGAACAAGAGATTTAGGAAGTGTTATTGATGCTCACTTAAATTATATTTCTACAAAAAGAAGTACAATTTCAACAACTTACGATTTACTTTTAGCCCATTTTCAAGTTCTTGAAGCTTTAGGTATTTTATCTGAACAAATTTTAAGTGATAAAAGAGAAGAGATTTGGGGATATAATCAAAAACAAGTGGATATTGAAAAAGTTGTAAAAAATAATACTGAGGGATTAGTTTATTCATATAATACTTTACAAAATGAAGCATTAAGCAAAGAAGCGCCTAAATTTGAATACTTAAATGAAACTCCAACTAAAAAAGAAGTAGTTGAAAATAGAGTTAGCACAAATAACAACTCTTTTAAAGATAGATTTTTAAATTCACCTCAGGATAAATATACAATAAACTTAGCTACTTTTGTCACTATGCAAGAGAGTGAAAGTTTTATTAATTCTAATGGAATTAGTAATGATTCATTTGCATTTTTATTTGGACAAGATAAACAATATCACAAAATAATGTATGGGATATTTAATAGTTATGATGAAGCAAAAGAGGCTTTAGAGAATTTAAGTATTAAATTAAAAGCTACTAAACCAAGAATTGAAAAAATTTATATAAAACAAAATTTATATAAAAAATATAATGATAAATAAGGTCTAACAAATGCAAGAAGATATGTTTAAAGATATAAAAGTTTCGCAATATATTCAAGACCCCATTTTAGATTGTCTTGCTATTTTTTGTAAAATGAGTGGAAGACCTTATTCAAAAGAGTCATTAATTGCGGGACTTCCAATAGAAGAAGGAAGAAATACTCCAATTTTATTTTCAAGATTTAGTTCTAAATCACTTTTTTCAAGGGCAGCAAGTAAAGCTGGATTTAAAACAAGAGTTTTAAAAACTAAAATTGAAGATATAAATCCATTAATTCTTCCATGTATTGTTTTATTAAATGGAAAAACTCCAAAAGATGAACTAAGAGCTTGTATTTTATTAGGTTTTGATGATGAAATGCATAATGCAAGAATATTACTACCTGAATCTGAAGATAGTGAAAGTAGTGTAACTATTGAAGAACTTAAAAACTACTATTTTGGTTTTTCTATTCTTTTAAAAAGAGAGTTACGATTTGATGATAAACAAACAGCTGTAGGAGGAGTAAAAGAGTCTCATTGGCTTTGGGGAACAATGAAAATTGTTCGTTCAACTTATAGAGATGTTATTATCGCCTCATTTTTAATTAATCTTTTTGTTTTAGCAACACCTCTTTTTACAATGAATGTGTATGATAGGGTTATTCCAAATGATGCAAAAGATACCCTGTGGATTTTAGCTCTTGGAGTTATTGTAGTTTATGGAATTGACGTTGCCTTAAAATTTTTACGAACTTTTTTCCTAGAAACTGCAGGTAAAAAAACTGATATTATTGCTTCTTCACTTATTTTTGAAAAAGTTTTAGATTTAAAAATGTCATCAATGCCTACATCTGTTGGTTCAATGGCAAATATTTTAAAAGAGTTTGAAAGTATTAGATCATTTATTACAGCATCAACAATTTCACTACTTATTGATTTACCTTTTATTTTCATATTTTTATTAGGTATTTACTATATTGGAGGAGTTTTAGTTATTGTTCCTGTTGTAATTATTATGTTTATTTTGATATATACATATTTTGCAAAAGCAAAATTACAAGAGAGTATTAAACAATCATATGATGCTTCATCTATGAAAAATGGAGTTTTAATTGAATCACTTTCTTCAATAGAGACTTTAAAATCATTAGGAGCAACAGGATATTCTCAATGGAAATGGGAAGAAGCTACTTCAAAAATTGCAGATAAAAGTATTAGTTCAAAAACTATTTCAGCTTCGATTACAACTGTAACTTCATTTTTATTACAATTAAATACGGTTGCAATTATTATTGTGGGAACTTATTTAATAGGTGAAAAAATGCTCTCTATGGGAGCTTTAATTGCTGTTGTAATTATCTCTTCAAGAGCTATTTCTCCAATGGGACAAGTTGCTAGTTTACTATCTACTTTTCATCATACTAGAGTTTCATATAATGCCCTTGATGAAATAATGAATATGCCAGTTGAACATCCTCAAGGTAAGAAATTCGTTAATAGACCAGAATATAAAGGAAATATTGAATTTAGAAATGTTAATTTTTCTTATCCAAATTCTGACAAAACATCTTTAAATAATGTTAGTTTCAAAATTAAAGAAGGAGAACATTTTGCAATTATTGGAAAAATTGGTTCAGGAAAATCAACTATTCAAAAGTTGCTTTTAGCACTATATGTTCCTGATGATGGAGCAATTTTAATTGATAATATTGATATAAAACAGCTAGATCCTTCTGAGCTAAGAAAAAATATAGCTTATGTTTCTCAAGATGTTTTACTTTTTAATGGAACAGTTAAAGAAAATATTGTTTATAGAGTTCCCCATATAGATGATGAAAAAATTATTGAAGCAGCTCAAGTTAGTGGAGTAATGGATTTTGTTAATAAACATCCAAAAGGTTTTGATATGCCAGTTGGAGAAAGAGGTTCTTTTCTTTCAGGCGGTCAAAGACAAAGTATTGCCATTGCAAGAGCTATTTTACAAAACTATCCAATTGTTTTATTTGATGAACCTACAAGTGCAATGGATTCATCAAGTGAAGCTCAATTTATGAAAAATATAAAAGAGTATTTAAAAGGAAAAACTATGATATTAGTTACACATAAAACTTCATTATTATCTTTAGCAGACCATATTATTGTAATGGAAGATGGAAAATCTGCACTTAAGGGAACAAAAGAATATGTTATCGAGAAACTCAGTGCAAAATAAAAACATAATCCAATTCCTTTCACCTATTTTATTAGCAACTTTTTTAAGTGGTTGTATGTATACAAATAGTAATGAATCTGAAACATTGACAGTTTTAGAAGCTAATAAAAAAATTGATGATTTAGAAAAACGAATGTCAAAAATAGAAAAACTGAATGATGAACTATCTCTTGTTATTCTTAGTAAAAAAGAAAAAAAAGATTTCCCATTAATTGAAGATAGTACAAATTTAAAAAAAAATGATATAAAAATTGAATTATTAGAACCAACTTTAGAATTAGATAAATATTTGTTCCTAAAAAACTTAGATAAAAAAGTTTATGATTTTAAAAGAACTGCTTTTTTAATGAAACAAAATGCAATTATTTATGATAAAAAAGGTGAAGAAATACTGCTTTTAAAAAAAGGAACTATTATTGAATCATCTTATAGAGTAAATAAATATTTCTTAATAGATATTTATAATGTTAATAAAAATTACTCTATCCCAACAACTGAACTATTCGTATCTGAAGAGGCTTTTTTAGATTAAAAAGTCTCTTCTTCCCTTTTAAATTCCTAAATTTATACCAAAGTATAATTTACAAGCTCTAAAATTTAAAGTAATATATTTATATAAAATAAATTAGGAGTTCATCATGGCGACTTTAGCAAGAATATCAGATTTAAGAGGTTTAGTTACCTTAAATGATGGGGAAGAAATCTTAAAAGAGAGAGATTTTGTCTCTGATAATGGTGGTCTTTTATCAGTTAGTGATTTTGTAAGACTAACATTTGATGATGGTCGAGAAATAACTATTGAAGGTCCTGCTACAATCGCTCTTGATGAAAACTTTTTTCAAACAGGCGAATATAATATTCAAGATGTACAAATTCAAGATGTTACGCTAGCTCAAGATGTTGCAGGAACAGTTGAAAGTACTTATGCAAATGCTGGTGTAACTCAATTAAATGCAAGCTCTAATGTTGCGACAGAGCAATTAACTACTTCTTTAACTAATACAGATACAACTCCAACAGAAGCGCCAACGGAAACTCCAACAGAAGCACCAACTGAGGCGCCAACAGAAGCGCCAACAGAAGCGCCAACTGAGGCTCCAACTGAGGCGCCAACAGAAGCGCCAACAGAAGCGCCAACAGAAGCACCAACAGAAGCACCAACAGAAGCACCAACAGAAGCTCCAACTGAGGCTCCAACAGAAGCTCCAACTGAGGCTCCAACAGAAGCTCCAACTGAAGCGCCAACTGAGGCTCCAACAGAAGCTCCAACAGAGGCTCCAACAGAGGCTCCAACAGAGGCTCCAACTGAGGCTCCAACTGAGGCTCCAACTGAGGCTCCAACTGAGGCTCCAA
>JBBRXF010000120.1:0-6586 GCA_038248665.1 Campylobacterales bacterium
ACTGGTTGGCCTAGTCATGGTTATAACTTTAATAGTGCAGTTCCTAGTATAAAAAATCAAGCTATTGCAATAAGAGGATTTTTAAATCTTGCAAAAGAAAAAAATTGGTCTTATAACATAGTTGAAGCTTTTGATCAACCATGGAAAGGTTATGATGAGGGAAATGTTGGACAATATTGGGGAATATTTACTTCAGATAGAGAATTAAAATTCTTTTTAAATGGTGATATTGAATTAAATCAATATTGGCTTTACCAAATGATTGCTGCAATTATTATTGGAGCTTTATTAACACTGTTTGGATTAAGAAATCAAAGGGTAAACCTAAATCACGCATTAGCTTATGGTATTGCAGCACAAGGTATGGCATTTGGTATTGTTATGGCAGTTACTTATCCATTTATAAACTATATGAATTTTGGTATGTGGGTTATGTGGAGTATGGGAACATTTTTAATGATTCCACTTGTTGTAATTACCCTTGCAAAAGCAAATGAATTATTTAAATGTTCAATTGGAATTCCTCCTGAAAGATTAGTTCCACTTGATTTAAAATCAGACAATATTCCATTTGTTTCTATTCATGTTCCAGCTTATAAAGAGCAACCACATGTTTTAGAAGAGACATTAAGAGCATTAGCAAAACTTAGATATCCAAATTATGAAGTTCTTGTTGTTATTAATAACACACCTGAAGAGTTCTATTGGAAACCAATCGAAAAGTTATGTGAAGAGCTTGGTGATAAATTTGTATTTATGAATATTACATGTACAGGATTTAAAGCTGGGGCTTTAAATGCAGCATTAGAACAAACAAATAAAGAAGCAGAGATTATTGCAGTAATTGATGCGGATTATGTTGTTGAATCACCTTGGTTAGTTGATTTGGTTCCTTTATTTGATGATCCAAAAGTAGCAATCGTTCAAGCTCCTCAAGATCACAGAGATGGTGAAGAATCAATAATGAAAGCAGCTATGAATGCAGAATATGCAGGTTTCTTTGATATTGGTATGATTGATAGAAATGAAGAAAATGCTATCGTTGTTCATGGAACTATGGTAATGGTAAGACTAAGTGCTATGATGGAAGTTGGTGGTTGGGGAACTGATACTATTGTTGAAGATAGTGAATTAGGTCTTAGACTATTTGAAGCTGGATATATTGCTCATTATACAAATAGAAGATATGGTTATGGTTTACTTCCAGATACATTTGAAGCCTTTAAAACTCAAAGACATAGATGGGCTTATGGTGCTATTCAAATTCTTAAAAAACATTGGAAAGAATTTAAACCATCATCTAAGTCATTAAGTCCTAGACAAAAAAATAAATTTGTTGCTGGTTGGTTCTTCTGGTTAAGTGATGCTTTAGGTCCTGTTATGGCTGTTATGAATATTATTTGGGTTCCTGTTATTATTTTTGTTGGGGTTACGATTCCTACAATTCCATTAACAATTCCAATTATTACAGCATTCTTAGTAAATATTTTACATACATTTATTTTATATAGAATGAAAGTAAGAACAGGTATGAAAAACACTCTTTTAAGTTCAATTGCATCAATGAGTTTACAACTTATTATTTTCAAAGCTGTTTATGATGGATTTGTAAAAGATGGGTTACCATTTAAAAGAACACAAAAAGGTGGAAAAGCTAAAAAAAGTGATAATCCAATTAAATATGAAACTATTTTAGGAGTTTTATTATTGATTGCATTTTTTGCTTTAATTTTTACAAACTTTACTGGAATTACAGAAATTTACGTATTTGCAGCAACTATATTTATTCAAAGTATTCCTTATATCTCAGCTATTATCATGAGATATTTAGAACTTTCTTCAATCAAAAATCAAAAGCCTTAATTTAGGCTTTTTGATTTTTACTCAAAAAACAATCCCTTAAAATTTATCACTCAAAAGTAACCATTTTTAGCTAGAATAGTTTATAAACATAAAATTATTGGATAAAAGATGCAAACAAAAAAATTAATATCTTATTTAACTTGTGAAAAATTTGAAAAAGAGATTTTTACCAGTGTAGAAGAGCGATATAAGTGTAATATTATAAAAGATGCAATCATAATAGATATTGAAGAAGATCAACAAATTATCCTCTTTAAATATGGTGTTTTTATATGTTGGAATGTTACCTTTGAAAATATAAAGTTTTTTATGGATTTCATAAAAAACTATGAAACAAATGGTTTTGGAATTCCCTTTGTTGAGGAGTTAAATTATACTTTTGAAAGTGAATTTAAAATAAATTTTGACACTATTTATCTAAATGATTTATCATCAACTTCAAGAATTGCAATCTCTCAAGCTTTAGCTCAAAATGTAAAACTAGATCAATTTGAAAAAGAACTTCAAGCTAGTATTGATGATAATTCAAAGATCCCTTTACAATTAGCACAAACAGGAAAAATCAAACTTACAAAAAAAGAGATTTCAAAAAAAATTGGAGAACTGTTTTTAGTAAAAAGTAAAATAAACCTACACTACGATTTACTTGATACTCCTGAGTTTTTTTGGGAATATCCAGAATATGAAAATCAATATGAAAGAATGATTAAATATTTAGATATAAAATCAAGGGTTGAAGTTTTAAATAAAAAAGTAGAAATTATTCAAGAACTTCTCCATGTTTTAGGGGATGAACAAAAACATAGATATTCATCTTTTTTAGAGTGGATTATTATAATTCTAATTGCTTTTGAGATTTTAATAAATATTAAAGATCATCTTTCATAGATTTTAAATCTGAGAAATTTACTCTTAGATTTTCCATAAAATCTACACTTGGGTCATGTTTTATAGTTCTATAGTTAACATCCTTTTCTAAAAACAAAGGATGTTTTTCAAATTTTCTATATTCATAATGCCCTATTAAATACTCTATAGTTTTGTATTTTTCTTTTAAATATTTAACCAATTCAATATTTGCCTTTAATTGTTCAGGTGTTAAAGATTTTTTATTTCCACCAACATTTTCAATTCCAATACTTGATAGATTTAAACCAATTACGTGTCTTGCCATATAAGTTTCAGGCATTAAGGAATAAATTGTTCCATCAAAATCCACTAAAAATTGTGCTGATACATTTAAACTTCCAGCTTTATTTATATCTGTTCTATCCATTAAGAGAGTTTCAGGATAAAATCTATCAAATGACTCTTTTAAATCATCACTTGCGGTGTGGTGAATTACTATTATTTTTGGAATAATATTTATATTATTTACATCTAATCCATAGGATTTTTTAATATATTCTTTTGTGAGTTCTACTCTATTTTGGGTAAATTCGATAGGTTTTTGTTTTATTTCTATTGCATAAGAATAAAAAACAAAAAATAAAATTGTTATAACTATTTTTTTCATTTGCTATTGTAACAAATTAACTTTAAATTCCATTTGTAAATTAAATGAAGAAAATAATATAATTAACTATCAATAAAAAGGAAACAAATGCTAGATATAAAAGAGAAGCTAAAAGACTTAGTTGAAACAGTGATGATTCCCGAAGTTGAAGCCTATTTAGAAGATTTATATAAACTTTTGGAAACAGATTCACAAACTTTAGATGACAAAGAAGCGATGGAAGAAATGGAATCGTTTTTAGTTGAACTTCAAAATGTTTTAGCTGTTATTGAAGAGGGTAAAACTCCTGATAGTGAATATCAAAGAATTTATGATTATATCAAACAAAATCTTGATGAACACGAACATGGACATAATATTGAACAACAAGAAGATTAAAAATCTACTTGTTTTCCAAATTTACTAATGCTTCTTGAACTAACAATCGCCCTACTTCAAAATGGGCATGAACAAACTTTTTAATATCCAAATCTTTTAATTGAGATTTTTCATCTAAAGATTCTATTTTTAATAAAATATTTGCAGCTGGATGGAACTTTAAAACAGCCTCACAAATCAATCTTTTTATATGTGTGTCACTAACAGTTATAATTACACTTGAAGCTTCATCAACCTTTAATGACTCCAATACGGGCAATTTATCTAAGTGACCAAAATATGCCATATAACCTAATTTTCTTCCTAAAAGAACGTGTCTTAAGTCATCTGAAATAATTACAAAAGGAATCTTTCTTTCCTTTAAATCATTTGCAATTACTCTTCCTAAAATTGAAAAACCACAAATAACCACGTGATTTTTTACTTGAATGGGCGTAATTTTATCCGACTCATAAAACTCAACAACAACATAAGAAGCCAATTTATAGATGTTATTAACAATAAATGGAGTTAAAATCATTGATAAAACAGAAATCAGTATCAAAAAACTAGCTGTTTCATGTGTTAATAAATGATTACTTGAAGCAAGTGCAAATATTGCAAATGAAAATTCACCAACTTGACAAAGAGCAAGTGCTGATTTCACAGCGGTACTTTTGTCAGATTTTCTTCTAATTATTAAATATACAACCAAAGCTTTAATAAACATGATTGCCACAAAAATAGCTAAGATAATATGCACATTATGTAAAAAATATAAAGCATCTATTTTTGTTCCAACTGAAAAGAAAAATGCGCCTAAAAGTAAATCTTTATAACTTGCAATATCAGATTCAACTTTTACACTAAAATTTGTATCAGAAATAATCATACCTGCTATAAATGCGCCCAAAGAGTATGTAAAACCCATCTCATGAGCTAAAAGTGAAGTTCCTATTACAATTGATAAAACTGAACCTAAAAACAACTCTTCAATTCTAGTATTTGAAGCAAATTTCAAAAGCCAAGAGATAAGTTTTTTTCCAATTGTAAACATAAAAAACACAATAATAATCGCTGAAATAAAAGTTTTAGTTAAAACTTCCCCAATAGATAAAGTATCATTTGTCAAAAAAGTAATAAGTAACAAAATAGGAATTACGGCTAAATCTTGAAATATTAAAATAGCAGTTGATTTTTCTCCATAAGGTGTGTGAATATCTTTTGAATGTTTTAAATATGTTAAAACAATTGCCGTTGAAGACAAAGAAAAAGCCAATGAAACAATAAGTGAAACTTCTATACTTAAACCAAAAACAAAAAAAGCTACCAAATAAATTAAAACCGCACTAATACTTACTTGTAAAAAACCATTTAATAAAAGTATCTCTTTCATCTTTTTGATTTTATCAAAACTCATTTCAAGCCCAATTGTAAACATCAAAAATACAATCCCAAACTCGGCAATGAGTTCTAGTGAACCAATATCAAGACCATTAAAATTGAATATATAACTAATCAAAGTTCCAGTAATTATGTATCCAATAATATGCGAAACTCCAAATCTTTTGAGAATAATATTTAAAATAGTTGCTATTGAAATAGTTAAAAATAGTGTAAATAAAATGTTGTCCATAGGCATTCTTTCTTTTTGTGTGTATAAAAATTATATCTAATTGTGCTTGTTTATTTTATAATTATTTGTACATATTTTATTCATTAAATAAATTAAGATTTTTTGCTATAATTTCACCAAAGGATTTATATGAAAAAAACATTCCAACTAATAGTTGCAAACAAAAATAAAGATAGACAAGTTGAATCTATCAAAAATGATGTAAGAAAATATATCAAAAGAGAAAGAACAAAAAGATTACCAGAAAATTGTAATTACTGGAATTTTGATTGTAAATTTGGAAAAACTGCTGAAGAAGCTAGTGAAATCAGATTTGTAGATATTACAAAATCAATAGATATTGCTGCAAGTGAAAACCTTGATAGTTTTTATTTAGAATTAGTAGCTCGTGCTGAATTTAGAAAACCAAAAGAGAAAAATCAAGAAAATAGTGAAGATGAAGAGATAGAAGATTAATTTTCTTCTATTTTCTAAAAATTCTATCCTTAACTCACCTAATAAAATAAAAATCAAAAAAACAACTTATCAGTTTAAAATAGCAATTTTTGGATTGTTTAATATTCTTAATTAAGTTATTGTTTTATAAATAAAAAATGGAGGCTTTACAATGAGTTTTTTAACAAACGCAACTTTAGAACAAGCAGATAAAGAAGTATTCGAAATAATAGAGAATGAATTAAAAAGACAAACAAATCATCTTGAAATGATAGCAAGTGAGAACTTTACAAGTCCTGCTGTTATGGAAGCTATGGGTTCTGTTTTTACTAACAAATATGCTGAGGGTTATCCTTATAAAAGATATTATGGTGGTTGTGAATTTGCTGATGCTGTTGAGCAACTTGCAATTGACAGAGCTTGTAAAATCTTTGGTTGCTCTTATGCAAATGTTCAACCTCATTCAGGTTCTCAAGCTAATGGTGCTGTTTATGCTGCATTAATAAATGCAGGTGATAGAATCCTTGGTATGGATTTATCTCATGGTGGACATTTAACTCATGGTTCTAAACCATCTTTTTCTGGTAAAAACTATTCTGCATTTTATTATGGTGTTGAACTTGATGGAAGAATCAATTATGATAAAGTTATGGAAATTGCAAAAATCACTCAACCAAAAATTATTGTTTGTGGTACATCGGCATACGCAAGAGAAATTGATTTCAAAAAATTTAGAGAAATAGCTGATGCTGTTGGAGCAATTTTATTTGCTGACATCG
>JBBRXF010000121.1:0-6553 GCA_038248665.1 Campylobacterales bacterium
GCGAGAACTGGAATGCAATGGAAGTTCGTGGCGATCCAGAGTACTGGATTGCTTCACTTCGTTCGCAATGACAGAAGAAGAAAAAACAGGACTTATTTTCTCATAAAATTCTAAATCCTTATCAGTGATTGAAAACTTAGTATTACAGTGTCTGCAGATTTTAGTTTCTACTATTTTTTCTCACTTTTGGTTAAAGTTAGAGTGAGAGGCCACTTTTTCATTTTGAATCATAAATTTAGATTAAGTGATAAAAAGGCTTAAAATAAACTTTTGTATTTCAAATAGTTTTATTGTCATCTAAAGAAAGATTTATAATCCACACTTCTTTAGGATTATATTTTTCTATAAAGCTTCTTGTTGATCTAGTTATCTCGGTCTTTTTTAGATTTGAGTATTTCACTTCTACTCAGATAATTTCTTCTCAATTTTCAATTACAAAGTCAACTTCAGCTTTATCCAATGTTCTCCAAAATTTTATATTATTATTTGTATTTATATACTTTTCAAGTAATAATTTAAAGACAAAATTTTGATAAACAAATCATAAATTGAAGCCATCTTGAAGTGTTCCCATAACTCATAATATATAATTTCTTAATCATAAATCATTGAAATAAAATGTAGGGGACTTAGTTATTTCCTTTTGTTTGTTTCTAAAAAATGGAATTACTGCTTTAATTGAATAAGTATTTCCGGCATAATAAAGATAATTTTTAATAGTTTGTTCACTTATTCAAACTTGTTTTGAAAGTTCACTATATTTTGTAATTTGTCATATTTGAGAAGCTAAGATTTTTAACAACATAATAAATGCATCAACTTTATCTATTTTCAATAAGTATGATATATCTTTCATAACATAACTTTTATAAATCTCATCTATTATGTATTTTTTTTCTTGTATTTCATTTTCAATAATAACTCTAGGATATCATCAAAAATTTAGATATTCAATCAAAAAATTATTAGTTTTTTCTTTTTCTAATCTAAAAAAATCAATTATATTATTTTCATATTTGTAAGCAGTTTTGAAATCTACAAATTCTTTAAAAGTTACAGGAAAGCATTCAAAAATCCTTTTTCTTCAGGCTAGGGATTCATGAATTTTTTCTTTCAATTCAAGGCTTCATGATCAACTGATTATAAATTTGTATTTTAAATCTAAATCGTATATTCATTTTAAGAATATTCAAGCATTTTCTTTTTTTTGTATTTCATCAATAAAAACATATCAACTATTTCAGATTTCTAGCTTTATTTTTTGTAGTAGCTTTTCCTGAGTTTCAAAAAATATATTATCACCTTCATAATCTAGGTTTAAAAATACATTTTTTTCTCATTTTTTATCAAGGTATTTTTTCAATTGTTTCATCAAAGTTGTTTTTCAAACTTGTCTAGGTCAAATAATCAAAGTTATTTCCTTTTTTGATAAGTGATTTTTTAAGTCTTCAAACAATAATCTTTTTATTTCATTCATACATTTTGAATTTTAAAATATATATATTATAAGTATAATCAGATATTTAAATAAATCAAGTTATGTTTTTATCGGGTTATTGTTAATAAATCTCTCTATTATAGCATTCTTCACAGTAAACTATCTCACTTCTATCAGGAGCATAAGTAGTTTTCATATCTTTTCCACACTTATCACACTTTCTATCAAACAGTTTTCTAGGATTTCTAAGAGCCATACGATCAAGATGCCTCTGGTCAGGATGTCTTCTAGGAATTGGTAAATTATGCTTTCTATAAAATTCTAGTTCCTGAGAAATTATCCTAAATGGTTTTTTTGTAACCTCGCACTCAATTGCCCGATTAAGTATATCATCTGGAATATCTTTGATATTGTCAGGAAGTTTATTTGCAGGGATTATTTTGTCTACTTTAGGGAATGGAGCTTCATAAGTGGACCGGTTGAAAACAAGCCCTCACCTAACCTCTCCCAATGGGAGAGGAATAATAGGAATAAATGTATTATTTTTTATTTCTCACTTTTCTATCCCCTCTCCCTTTGGGAAAGGGCTAGGGTGATGGCTTTCTACTGGATAATAAAAATTACTCTCAGTTTCATTGTATCAAAATCTTGATAAACATGGTGGTAATGGAGATCCCCACTGCCCCTGCTTTGCTATCGCTCAGCTTTCCTCCTCAGTTGAGGGGGATTTAGGAGGAGTATCCATTACATTTATTATTCTTTCAACTTCATCATAGTATCATTGTTGAGTATATTGCTTGTTAAATATACAAAATTCCTTTCCCACAAGTCACACACAAGCAAAACAATTTTTACAAGCTTTTAAGTTTACACTGTAAAATATATTGAAACTATTATCATAGATATATTCAGAAAAATATATATTTTTAGAAGCATTGAAAACAATAATTGATCAGATAACGGGTCACTCTAAATCATATACAAAAGAGCTATCATAAACCATTGAACATCTTCATCATTCGTATAGATTTATTGCATTTTGAACTCAAATTATATTAAAACAATTGTTTGCCTCTTTTGAAAAATATAGATAATCTCACATACTATTTTCAGAATTATTCATTTGTAAATGTTGGTGAGGCATTTTTATCACAAAATCATTATATATCTTTGTATAAGTTTTCACTTTTTCATAATCTCATAAATCAATCTCTTGCATCTTTTTTATATATTCTTCCTTGGAATACTCTTTATTAAGTATGTGATATCTTTTATTATCAAGTCAATAACACATAAAACAATCATGACAATTAGAGCATTTACTACACAAAGTTATGTTTGAACTGTTATCACAACAAAAGCAATACTTAGAATTGTAAATATTTGCTGAATCAATAATCTCATAAGATTTTTCTACATCTCAAGACCACCAGATATCAGAAGAAGTCTTTATATTTCTAGATTCTTCGGTGTAATAAGTGTCTTCCAAATTATTGTTTCAAAAACACATATAAGAGTTTTTTGATCAAACCAGACTGTCATTGTACTCACAATTTTCAGAATTTACTATTGTCAGATTTGGATATGGAACTTTCCAAATTAAATCTTTTAGTTGTTCAAAAAATGTATTGTCCTCGTCAAAAACTTGTCAATAATCTAGCGCCGACCACTTATCACTCCACCAAATATCTTTGTCAAAAACCTTTACTTCCTTATCTGGAGAATAAAGCGACAAAATATCTTTTCAAGAAAAATCACATTTTCTCCTGTATAAATTTCTCTTATTTCTAAAAGAAAGCCTAATTTGTTCAGAACAATCAGGACAAATCGATGGAGGAACAATAGTGTATTTTTTTCAGTTAATTACAGGTGAAAAATCATCATAAGCTTTTATATGTTTATCATTGATTACATAATCTTTTGCACATCTTTCACAAGTTATCTTATTCATACACTTTTTTGAAATACTAATATTTTTAGTTTACTCAGTTATCATAAATAAATCAAATAATTTTCTTTACAAAAAAACTTGTCTAAATCCAATTTAGTATTAAAATACAATTACTTTACAATTAATTAAATTATTATGTCTATTGATCTACCCAAACTATCTTACGAATTAGATGAATTATCACCATTTATATCTAAAGAAACTATGGAATATCATTATGGAAAGCATCACCAAACATATGTAAATAATTTAAATAATTTGATAATCTCTACAGAATTTGAAAATATGAGCTTAGAAGAGATTATGGATGAGGCTCCAAACTGACCAATTTATAACAATGCCGCACAAATTTGGAATCATACTTTTTATTTTGAAAGTTTATGAAAAGTTGATAATAATCTACCAAAATGACAAGTATTAGAAAATATTAATAAAAATTTCCAAAATTTTGAAAATTTTAAACTAAAATTTACAGAAATGGCAATGAAAAACTTTGGTTCAGGTTGGACTTGGCTTTCTATAAACTCAAACTGAAGTCTTGAAATAGTTAATACAGCTAATGCTGAAAATCCATTCAAAACACAAAGCAAACCACTTCTTACCATCGATATATGGGAACATGCATATTATATAGACTACAGAAATGCCAGAACAAAATACATTGAAAACTTCTGGAACATAATTGATTGGGATGTAGTTGAAAGTAGGATTTAAGACAAAAAAAATACTCTCATTTCATTTAATGAGAGTATTTTTTTTGTTTAAAAATTATTCCAAAGCACTTGGTTTGTGATCTCGTGATGATAAAGAATCTCTGCATTTTTAAGTCTTTTTCATAGATCTTTTGCACTTCTATCTGCAACTAAAAGCTTGTAATCTAAAAATTTATTTTTTAAATCTTCTCATAGAATTTTAGTTAAAAAATCATTTGGTTTATATAGTTTTATCGCATCAATCAATGTATTAGGTAAAAATCTTGTTCTAAATCTCTTGTCTTCGTCCATAGTCAGGATTTCTCATTCTAGTCATGTTTTAAATACTGTATATGCAACAAGATAAGGATTTGAATCTGGAGCTACTGATCTTATCTCTATACGAGCAGATTTTTCATTACCCGCAGGCACTCTTATCATAGAACTTCTGTCTGTTGGTGACATCTTGATTTGATTTGGAGCTTCAAAGGCTGGATCAAGTCTTCTGTAAGCATTTACTGAAGAATTTAAAATCAGGCAGATTTCAGGAGCATGATTTAGTATCCTCTTACTGAAATCCATCGCAAAACTAGATAACCCAAATTCTCATCATTTTTCATAAAATATATTTTTTCATTTTTTAGAGAAGCTTAGATTTAGATGCATTCCATTACCATTAATTCATGAAATTGGTTTAGGTAAGAAAGTTGCTGTCAATCACATCTTGTGAGCAACTTGCCTACAAATAAGTTTGTATAAAAGGATTTGATCACAAGATATAAGTGCATCAGTATAAGAATAATTGAGTTCAAATTGGCTAGGAGCGACTTCCGGATGATCTTTTTCGTTTTCAAATCACAGTGCTCTCTGAGCTTCTGCTGATTTATCAATAAATTTTTTTAATTCAGAATCAGGAAGAGCATTGAAATATCATCATTCGCTAACTAGTTCAAATCATATCTTTTCATCAAATCTCTGCTCTGAATTGATTCATTTTACTAAAAATCATTCAAGCTCAGTAGCCATATTGAAGTGCATTTCTTCTTTTTTATAGAGCTTTTCAAGTTTATCTTTAAGTAATCATCTTGTGTCAGTCGGATAACTTTTTCAATCAAGTTCTTTTACTGTTGCAAACATAAGTACTTTTCAAGATCAAAATAAATCACTAGGTAACCATCTAAAACTATAGAAATCAGGACTAAGTCTTAAATCACTTTGCTCCAAAACTGAAAATCCTCTAACTGATGATCAATCAAATGTCAGGTTTTCATATGATTTTAAAAAGTATTTTTTATCATAATCTAGCATATGTAATTGTCATTCTATATTGCAAAAACAAAGTGTAACAGCTTTGATTCTCTTTTCTTCTTCTAGGTATTTTAAATAATGTTTTTTGATAGAGTCTTTATTTTCATGATTTATGTATCTATTTTTAGCTTCAATATTTAATTCTTCCAGTTTATCATAAGGGATTTCCAAAAATAAATCATTTTCAAATATAGATTTATCCATAAATTAATTTATTATTAAACTAAAAATAGTATTAATTATAATAAAATATATATATATTAATATAAAAACAATAATAATTAATTTAAAAAATAAATCAAGAGATTTTTTTACTATCCCTCCCCAGCTATGAGGGAGGCTAGATGGGGGGTGTTATCCTGAATTTTTCCTCGTCATTCTGAATTTAGTTCAGGATCTATAATACATTGTTTTATTGATAATCATTGCTTTCTTACTTTTATAACTAAAAGTAAGCAAAAGTTCTTCTTTTGAAATCCAAGTTCAATCTATCATTATATATTCAACATTCTCATAAACTATATCTATTTGATAAATTAAATTATTATCTAATTTTTCTCTAATATAATTTAACACATCTAGTATAAATTTAGATTTTTGAAGTCATAGTTGCCTTGACCAATATCATTCTTTTATCCATTCATTAAATATCTTTTCTCATCTTATATTATCATTAGTTTTTAGTTTTTTAATGAAGCAATAACTACAAATTCTACATTTAGGGCAGTTTTTTGCATACTTTAAAGTTAATTTTAAGCTTACAAAAGTATACCATACTTTTAATTTATTTAAAGCCAATTTTTGCACTAAAATTAGCACACTTTTTTTACATTAGCCCAAAAATTACAAATAAATCATATCTTTTTGCAATATCTACTATTCATTTTAAAGTTTTTTTCTTGAAAACTGCACCTGTTGGATTATCAGGATTTATAACAAGTATTGCAGATATATTCATTTTACATCTAATTCTAGTACTTTTATTTTAAATTCATCTGTAAATGTTATATATTTTGATGTACAAGCTTTTCATATTTATTACTTTTTAGCTCTTCTATTTGAGATTCACTATATTTTGTTCCTGCCATAAATGCTTTTTTAAATAATATATTTTAGTATATTTATTTTTTACACTAAAAAAAGTAGAGTATTTTTTTATTTTAC
>JBBRXF010000122.1:0-6531 GCA_038248665.1 Campylobacterales bacterium
AAGAGAAAGGTTTTTTTGCTGCTGAGGGCTTAGATGTAGATGTTGCAAAAGAGGGTGGTGGATGGCCAGGAATCCAACAAAAAGTAATATCTGGTGAATATGATTATTCTCATGCACTTGCTGGTATGCCAATTGCTGCAACATTAGGTATTAATGGAGATGTAAATTTACAAGCTTTAATGTCTTTAGATTTAAATGGTAATGCAATTACTTTTGGAAATAAAATCATTGGGGAAATGGAAAAATATGGTCTTAAAAAAGAAGAGAGACCAGTTACTGCTGATAGTTTAAAAAAATATATTGACGAAAAACACAAAATCGAGGGTAATGCTTATCAGCCTTTAAATTTTGGTATGGTTCATCCAAATTCGACACATAACTATGAGTTAAGATATTGGATGGCTGCAAGTGGTATTAAACCTGATGTTGATTCTACAATTAAACCTTTCCCACCTCCTACAATGCCACAAAACTTAATTGCTGGAAATATCGATGGATATTGTGTTGGTGAGCCTTGGAATACAAGAATTGTTGAAAAAAATGCGGGAAGTGCACTTGTAACAAATTATGATATTTGGAATAACAATCCTGAAAAAGTTTTACAGGCACGTGCTGATTTCATAGATAAAAATCCTGAAACTACAAAAGCTGTAATGAGAGCTGTATTAAAAGCTCAAATGTGGTTAGATGAATCTTGGGAAAATAGAGAAGAGGCTATTAAATTCCTTGCACAAGATAATTATGTAAAAGCTCCTGTTGATGTTTTAAGAAAATCAATGAGTGGAACATTCCTTTATAATCCAGGAACAGACTCTAAAAATCCAATGTTTAATGTTTTTGCAAATTATTATGCAGCATATCCATTCTATTCTCATGGTATGTGGTTCATAACACAAATGTATAGATGGGGACAAATAACAGCTCCTGTTGATATGAAAGCTACAATTGAAAAAGTTTATAGACCTGATTTATTTGAAGTTGTTGCAAAAGAGGTTGGATATTCACTTCCTGAGTCTCCTTGGAAAAAAGATGGTGTTGATGAATATAACAAATTCTTAGATGGAAAGGTTTGGGATCCAAACAAAGCAGTTGAATATATTTATGACACATTTACTGTTACATCACCTGTTGTATCAAAAGAAGAGTTAATGAAAGTTAATAAATGGACAGTTACAACTAAACAGCCTTCATACGTTTGTCCTTATGGACCAGCTGGTTGTGCAGATCCAAAATTTGTAACAAAAAAATAAGTTTAAAATTTAAAAAGGAATAGGCTTTTAAAGCCTTTGCCTTTTTAAGTATTTATCAAAATCGATACTTAAAAAGGCAAATTTAAAAAAGGAAAAATGATGAATAAAGAGACAATAAAAAAGATACTTTTACCATTAATAGTATTGGTAATTATAATTCAAGTATGGTCAGGCATTGCTGTATTAATTAGTGGTTTTCCAACTCCTAGTGATACATATATTTATGCATTTGGTGGAACGACAAGTGATGGTGAAATATTAAAAGGAGTATTAAGCGATCCTTTTTATGTGGTTAATAAAGATGATAAAGGACTTTTTTGGCAAGTACTTGAATCTTTAAAAAGAGTATTTGGTGGATTTGCACTAGCTGTGATTGTTGGTGTTCCAGTTGGTTTAATGGTTGGTATGAGTAAAAATATTCAATATGCACTTGATCCTTTTATTCAAATATTAAAACCAGTTTCGCCACTTGCTTGGTTACCTTTATTGTTATTTGCATTTAAAGATATTGACAATACTGCAATGTCAACAATTTTTATAACATCAATTTGGCCAATTATCATAAATACTTCTTTGGGAGTTAAAAGTGTTAGTGAAGATTATTTAAATGTTGCAAAAGTTTTAAGATTTTCACCTTTAGAAAAAGTGTTTCAAATAATTTTACCAGTAGCTGTTCCTTATATTTTTACAGGAATGAGACTATCTTTAGGAATTGCTTGGTTGGTTATTGTTGCTGCTGAAATGTTAACAGGTGGAATTGGAATTGGATTTTGGATTTGGAATGAGTATAACAGTCTTGCATATCACAATATTATCATTGGTATTATAATTGTGGGACTCGTTGGTTTTATGTTAGATATTTTAATGGGAAAAATAGCTGATTATTTTGATTATAGAAAAAAAATGTAAGGTGGATGAGATGAGTAACGATAAATTTTTACAACTAGAAAATATATATAAAACATTTCCCCTTCCTGGTGGAAAAGAGTACAAAGCCGTAGTTGATGTAAATGTAAATATTAAAAAGAATGAAATAGTTTCAATTATTGGACATAGTGGTTGTGGAAAATCAACTTTACTAAATATGATTGCAGGGCTTGATGCACAAACTAAAGGTAATATTATTTTAAATAATAAAGAGATAACAGGACCAGGCCCTGAGAGAGCTGTTGTTTTTCAAAATCACTCACTACTTCCTTGGCTTACTGTTTATCAAAATATTGAAATGGCAGTAAAAAAAGTGATGCCTGATTTAACTTCACAAGAGTTACGACAAAGGGTTGAGCACTTTGTTTCAATGGTAAATCTTGACCATGCAAAAGATAAGTTTCCAGGGGGAATAAGTGGAGGAATGAAACAAAGAGTTGGAATTGCAAGAGCACTATCAATCAAACCAGATGTTTTACTAATGGATGAACCTTTTGGGGCATTAGATTCACTCACACGTGCAAATTTACAAGAGCATTTAATGAGAATTCAACAAAGTGTTCAAAATACAGTTATTGTCATTACTCACGATATTGACGAAGCTGTACTTTTAAGTGATAGGGTAATTATGATGACAAATGGCCCAGAAGCTACTATTGGTGAGATTCTTGAAGTTAATATTCCAAGACCAAGGGATAGAGTTGCCTTACAAAGTGATAAAGAGTATATAAGATGTAGAGAAGCAATTTTAGACTTTCTGTATAAAAAATTTGCAAAAGATGATGAGTAAAAAATAAATATTCCTCTATAATACACAAAAAAATAATTAAGTTGTGAATATAGATGATAGAAGAAATAATAAAAGAAGAGTTGGTTGAAATTCATTTTCAACCAATAGTGTCAATAAGATCAAAACAGTTATATGCATTTGAAGCATTAACAAGATGTACATATAAAGGTGAGGTTATTCCTCCATATGAACTCTTTAAATTAGCAATTGATGCAAACCTAAATTTAGAGTTAGATGTTTTGACACGAAATAAATCTATTGAAAAGTTTAAAAGCTATTATTTAGAAAATAATGAATTAGTACTATTTTTGAATTTTGAATCTTCTCTTATAAATAATTTTGATAGGGAAGATAGAAACTATTGTTTTACAGAAACAATAGATAAGGTTGAAATCCCTTATAAAAATTTTATTATTGAGATAAAAGAGGATGAGATTTCAAATACTAAAGCTTTGGAAGAGTTCTGCACTTATTACAAAGAGTTAGGATTTGCAATCGCTTTAGATGATTTTGGAACGGGAAATTCTACTTTTGATAGAATAAATTTAATAAAACCAGATTTGATAAAAATTGATAAATCTTTATTTAAAAATACAAAAGATAATCATATAAATAGAGAGATTGTAAAATCAATCGCAAAAATGAGTCATAACCTTGGAATTAGGGTTTTAGCTGAGGGTGTAGAAGATGAAGATGCAATTTGTCTAGCTATGAAATCAAATATTAATCTATTCCAAGGGTACTACTTTTGTAGACCAGTTTTTGAATTAGATATTTTTTTAGTAGATAAAATAATAGCAATTATTGTTGAAATCGGAAGTTTATTTAGAAGAAAAACCATTAATTCAATAAATAAAAAAAGAGATTTAGTAAATAATTATCATCTTGTTTCAAATAAGATTATCAAACAATTTAGCAATATAAATAATGCTAAAGAGATAATGTTTGATGAGTTAGATAATCATATGGATTTAGAAGCTATTTATTTAATTGATGCTGAGTCATCAAAACAGATTCATGATACGGTAATTAATAATATCAATGATAGATTCAGCCCATCAAAAAATGGTGATGAACACTATCTAAAAGAGTATTACTATATTACTTTAGAGTCAAAACAAGGAATATATTTAAGTAATAAATATATTTCATACGCAACAGGAAATATTTGTAAGACATTTGCTAGAAAATTTGAAATAGGAGATGAGTCTTACATAATATGCTTAGACATAATAATTAAAAGGATTTAACAATGAAAAGTTTATTGGATAACATTAGTTTAAAAATGAAATTAATATTTCTGATAACATTCCCTTTTTTAGGTTTTTTACTAATTTCAGCACTTTATTTAAATGAAATATTAGTAAATAATTCTAATAGTAACTCAACTTTTACAGTAGCTTTTGTATTAATTATAATTTTTATTACTCTTTTTTTGTTTGTATCTATTTCAAATAATATTAATAACTCTATATTAACAATAAAATCAGGACTTAGCCGATTTTTTAACTATCTTACTTCAACAGAAAAAAATCTTGATATGATTGAATTGAATTCAAATGACCATTTAGGTGATATGGCAAAAGAGTTAAATGAAAATATACAAAAAATAAAAGATGGATTGGCCGTTGATAATGAAGTAATAAACGAAGCAAAATTTGTATCAAAAATGATAGGGAAAGGTTTTTTAGTTTACAGAATAAATGGTGAAGCAAATAATGTTTATATCAATGAATTAAAAGATAATTTTAATCATATGATTGACTCTTTAAGGGAAAATATTGTTAATTCATTTATCACATCCTTAAGTTATGCAAATGGAAATTTTGAGATAAAAGCTGATAAAAGTGATATTGGAGCAATTGTAAATACACTTTTAAGATGTTTAAATATGATTGGAACAAATGTATCTGAATTTTTAGCAATGATAAATAAAAATGGTTATGTGTTAGATGAAAAATCTAATGAATTATTAACTTTAGTGAGCAGTTTACACAATGCAACTATTAATCAAGCAGCATCACTTGAAGAGACAAGTGCAGCAGTTGCAGAGATTACATCAAATATTGCAGATACTTCTGTAAAAGCTAAAAATATGTTAGAAATTGCCACTAAAACAAAAAACTATGCAAATGATGGAATTAAACTGGTTGAAAATACAGAAAAATCTATGCTTGAGATAAATGATTCAACAAGTGCGATTCAAGAAGCAATTACAATAATTGACCAAATTGCATTTCAAACAAATATTTTATCTTTAAATGCAGCCGTTGAAGCAGCAACTGCTGGTGAAGCTGGCAAAGGATTTGCTGTTGTTGCAGCTGAGGTTCGAAATCTAGCAAACAGAAGTGCAGATGCAGCAAAACAGATAAAAAATCTAGTGGAAGTTGCAAATCAAAAATCAATAGATGGTAAAAATTATTCTCAAGATATGAAAAATAGTTTTGAAAAACTAGCTTCAATGATTGAACAAAATACTGTGATTATTGAAGATGTTGCAAAATCAAATGAGATTCAAATGTTGAATATTTCACAAATAAGTGAAACAATGAATAGACTTGACCATATAACTCAAGAAAATGCAAATATGGCAACTAAAACAAAAGAGCTTGCAACTCAAACAAATGAAGTAGCAATTAGTATGATAAAAGCTGCATCTTTAAATAAATATGACAAAACTGTGGAAAATAGAATATCAGATTTTGATTTGGTTCAAGAGATAAATAATGTAAAAATAGATTATACAAAATATAAACAAGCAATATTAAATCAAGTAAATAACAATAGTAAAGATATAGATATAGATGTTGAAAATAGAAGAAATATAAACTTATTTATTAAAAAATATGAAAATAGAGATAAAAATGATTCATCATATTTATCAAAAATAAGAGAGAATACTATTCAATTAGATAGTGATTTATTATCTTATGGAGTAGCAATAAAACAAAGAGATGAAAAAAATATATTAGCTTATTCAATAAAAATAGAAAATATATTAGATGAACTATTCAGTCAATTAAATTTAATGAAAAAATAAAAATAAAGAGAAATAATATGCCAAAAGTATACCTAACAGGCGCAGGACCTGGAGATGTGGAACTACTAACATTAAAAGCAGTTCGAGTAATACAAAATGCAGATGTTCTAATCTATGATAGATTAGTTAACCCAGAAATTCTAGAAATGGTAAAACCATCTTGTGATTTAATCTATGTTGGAAAAGAAGATAAAAAACATACTCTTCCTCAAGAAGAGATAAATGAATTAATCTATCAAGCTTCACTTAAATATGAAAATGTAGTAAGACTAAAAGGTGGGGATCCTTTTGTTTTTGGTCGTGGTGGTGAAGAAGCTTTATATTTATATGAACGAAATATTAAATTTGAAATAATTCCAGGGATAACTTCAGCAATTGCAGTTCCAGCATACGCAGGAATTCCAGTAACCCATAGAGGTATAACAACTTCTTTTAGAGTTGTAACTGGACATGAAAATCCAAAGAAAAAGATTTCTCAAATAGAATGGGAAACTTTTTTAAATGATGAAACAATTGTTTTTTTA
>JBBRXF010000123.1:0-6508 GCA_038248665.1 Campylobacterales bacterium
AACAATTCCTGCAGCAGCTCGTCTTAATCCAAATGGATCTTTTGAACCAGTTGGAATTTTTCCAGCACTAAATAATCCCATTAGATTATCTAATTTATTTGATAAAGCAACTATAGATGAAAATACATTCGATGGAAGTTCAGAATCTTCACCATCTGGCAAATATTGCTCTTTTAATGCAGTAATTAAAAGTTTATCTTCACCTGCAATTTTTGCATAGTAATAACCCATTAAACCTTGAAGTTCAGTGAATTCATAAACCATTTCTGACATTAAATCTGCTTTTGAAAGCATTACCGCTTTTTGTAAAAGTTCTTTTTCTTTAACATCAAAAATATCAGCTAAATAAGAAGCTATTTTTGCTTCTCTTTCACATTTTTCATACATTGAACCTAAACCTTCAACGAATACAAGTTTTTTAAGTCCCTCATTTGATAAACCATTTTTAATGTCATTTTTATAGAAAAACATTGCATCGGCAAGTCTTGGTCTTAATACTTTTTCATTTCCAGCGATTATATAACCAAAATCTTCAGTTTTAGAATTTGAAACAACAATAAAATTATTTGTTAATTTTCCATCTTTATAAACTGCAAAATATCTTTGGTTTTCTTTCATAGAAGTTACAATTACTTCTTCTGGTAATTCAAGGAAATCAACATCGAATTTACCAATTAAAGCTGTTGGATACTCTGTAATTGCCACAACTTCTTCTAAAAGTTCACTATCAATCTCTATTTTAATATTGTGTCTTTGTTCTATACTTTTCATTTGAGAAAGAATTCTTTCTCTTCTTTCATCTGGATATAAAATAACACCACTTTTGTCAAGTTTGCAGAAATAATCCCCTGCAAAAGAGTAAGTAAATGGTTCATAAGAAACCATTCTATGAGCAAATGAGAAATTAGATGATTTAACTCCAAAAAGTTCAGCATCAACTATTTCTTCACCTAAAAGAATAGATAAACTTCTAATTGGTCTAATAAAACTATCAGTTCGGCTTGCCCATCTCATTGATTTTCCAAAGTTTAATGAATGAACGAATTCATTAACCATATCATTTAATAAAGTTTTAGACTCACTTCCTTTTACTTCTTGTTTGAAATAAAGAACTTCACCTTTTCCTAAATCAATTTTATCTAAAGCAGCTACATCAACACCACATTTAGCAGCAAAACTAATAGCTGCACCTGTTGGAACACCATCTTTATAAGCTATTTTAACAGGAGCACCAAACTGTTCAACAGTTGAATCTTCTTGAGCCACTTGAAACTCTCTGTGCCATAATACTAATCTTCTTGGTGTATAAAAGAAATCAAATTCACAAAGTAATCTATTTTTTTCTAATAGACACTGCCATTTTTTTTCAATATTTGGTAATTCATTTAAAAATGGAATCGCTGGTAATTCTTCTACGCCAATCTCAATTAATAATGGTTTATTCATCTATTTTATCCTTGTTAGAGTTCTTATTTTCATTTTCTGCAATTTTATCTGTATGTTTTTTTATTTGTTGTCTATTAAAGTTGATTATAAACATTGCAACCATAATAACGAACATAATAAGTATTATTGTGTCTAATATATCTTTCACATTTATCCTAAGTTTTATCTAATAAAAGGTCATTATTCTAGCTAAAAATCACTTATTCTTTAGTAAATCCATTAACGTAGAACCACCGTTTAAAGAAGATGTATTAAATAAATCTTCTTTATTTATATGACATCCTTTACAAGATGCTAAATTTTGATGTTCTATTCGGTTTGATTCTATAAGTTTATTTTGAGAGTGGCAAGCAAAACAATCACCTCCACACTCAACCATTGTTGTTGGTGTCTTAGTATGACAAGCAATACAAGTTGTTAAAACTTGATGATGTTTTTCTTTTATTGATTCTTTTAAAACTGGATGGCAAGCCATACAATCACCGCTACAAGCGAAAGAATATAGAGAAAAAGCAAGAATTAGTATAACTATTTTTATCATTAATATCTACTTGATTAAAGCTCTATAAATTACACCATCTATCTCATTTTCAACTATCTCTTCAAACTCTTCATTTGAATCAATTATCGCTAAATTTTTTGAGTCATACATGTAATTGTCTGCTATTTTTTGTATTTCTTTAGCTAATTCTTTTTCTGAAATTATATACTTCACATTTAAACTATTACAGTAAATTGCTTCTTTTATTGAAGTAACAATTACTGCTAAAGATAATTCATTTTCATAACAATATTTTAAAACTTTTTCATCGTAATTAAATATTATTGTTGAATTTGCTTTAGTATCTTTGATATTCTCAACATTTTCAATATATTGTATATCTTCAAAAGGAACTAATTTATCACCAATAATTATCATTTTAGTATCCTTATTTATTTTCTAAACACTCTTTTGAGCAATAAAAATTTCCATTACTAACAATTGCTTCTTTTTGAGAAACATAAGTTTTACAAGTTGGACACTCTACCATCTCATCTGTAATTTTTTCATTCTTTTTTGCAAACATCTCTTTTTCTCTATTTCTTTTAAAAAAAAGTACATAGACTAAAAATGCCATTATTATTACTGCAACTATTTTTAAAACCATTAATTACCTTTGATATAAAGATAGTTTCTATCTTTTCTATTTACTATTTTGTAGTCATTTAATTTTGCTATTTCAATCTCATTTTCTAACATAGAACCCTTATAAAAGAGGTAAGAACTATTCTCTTTTTTGATATTTTTTGTAATATCTAAAAGTAAAGAAGTATTTGTAACTGCTCGTGAAGTTATCAAATCAACTTGTAAATCTTTAACCTTTTCTACTCTATTACAAATAACTGTTAAATTATCTAATTTTAAAGTTGCTTTTACAAAATTAAGAAATGAAACTCTTTTGATTCTAGGCTCTATTAGGTATGATTTAACATCTCTTAACGCCATAGCAAGAATGAGACCTGGATAACCAGCTCCCGTTCCAATATCTGCAAAACTTGTATACTTATTAACAAATATTAATGGATATACAGAATCTAAAATATTCTCTTCTATATCACTTCTTGTGAGTCTTCCACTAAGATTGTGAACCATTCCCCATTGTTGAAGTAGTTTTATAAAAACATCACAATCTTCATAAAATTTATCATCAAAATGAAGATTATTCTCTTCTAATAATTGTTTTAAAATCATTAAAGAATATGCCCCATTTGCTCTTTTTTTGTTAGCAAATAACCTTCATTATATTTATTTGATTTTGTAATTGCAGGAATTCTCTCTACAATTTCAACTCCTAAAGATTCAACATACTCTATTTTTTTAGGATTATTAGTTATTAGTTTTAACTTTTTTACTCCTAAATCTTTAAAAATATGTCCAACTATTGAGTAATCCCTATCATCTTCACCAAAACCTAATTCTAAATTAGCTTGAATTGTATTTCTTCCTTGGTCTTGAAGTGCATAAGCATTTACTTTATTTACTAAACCTATATTTCTACCCTCTTGTCTATGGTAAATTACTAAACCACCCTGCTCTGCTATAAACTTTAATGATAAATCTAATTGATTTTGGCAATCACACTTTAAACTTCCAAGAGTGTCACCGGTTAAGCATTCTGAGTGTATTCTTACATAAGGAGCATCAATATTTTCAAAATCTTGACTCATAATTGCTAAGTGTTCTTGATTACCGTCTTTGTAAGCTTTTATTTTGAATTTTCCGTATTTTGTAGGTAGATTAGCTATATTTGATTGTATTATATTCATTTGTATTTAAACCTTAAACTGTTAAAATCCTAGGATTATAACCAAAAGAGGTAAATAGAATGTTTAAACGATTTAGAAGACTAAGAATAAATGAAACTTTAAGAAATTTGGTTCAAGAGACTACAATAACTCCTGATGATTTTATATATCCATTATTTGTAAGAGAAGGAAGTGGTATAAAAACTGAAGTTTCTTCAATGCCAGGTGTTTATCAAATGAGTCTTGATGAAATATTAAAAGAGTGCGAATATTTAGTAAGTATCAATTTAAAAGCAATTATATTATTTGCAATCCCTGATGTTAAAGATTCAGTTGGAAGTGAATGTTTATGTGGTGAGAGTATAATTGCAAGAACAATTAAAGCAATTAAAGCAAAATTTCCACAAATGTTTGTTGTAACTGATTTATGTTTTTGCGAATACACAGACCATGGACATTGTGGTATTTTAGACCCAAAAACTGGAAGTGTTGATAATGATAAAACATTAGAGATTTCAGCACAACAAGCATTAGTTCATGCAAGAGCAGGAGCTGATATGATTGCACCATCAGGAATGATGGATGGGATTATCACAACACTAAGAAATGCTTTAGATGAAAATGGATTTAGAAATCTTCCTATTATGGCTTATTCAACAAAATTTGCAAGTGGATATTATGGGCCATTTAGAGATGTTGCAGAATCAACTCCATCTTTTGGAGATAGAAGAACTTATCAAATGAATCCTGCAAATAGACTTGAAGCAATCTCTGAATCACTAGAAGATGAAAAAGAAGGTGCTGATATTTTGATGGTAAAACCAGCCCTTGCATTTTTAGATATAGTTAGAGACATAAGAAATGAAACAAATCTTCCGTTATGTGTATATAATGTAAGTGGAGAGTATGCAATGCTAAAACATGCTGGAATTGCTGGATTAATTGATTATGAAAGAGTTATGATGGAAACTATGATCGCTTTTAAAAGAGCTGGTGCAAATATCATTATCTCTTACCATGCAAAAGAGGTTTGTGAACTTTTAAGAAAACAATAAAAATGAGCAATACTTATCAAGAAGCAATTGAAAATTCAAATATTGTCTCAAAAACAGATATAAATGGAATTATCACTTTTGTAAATGATGAGTTTTGTAAAATCTCTGGATACTCTTATGATGAATTGATTGGTCAAAATCACAACATCGTAAGACATCCAGAAGTTCCAACTTCTAACTTTGAAACTCTTTGGGAAACAATCCTTGAGAAAAAATCTTATAAAGCAACTGTAAAAAACCTAACAAAAAATAAAGAAACTGTCTATTTAAATACAACAATAACCCCTATTTTAGATCTAAATGGAAATATTATTGAGTTTATAGCAATTAGATATGATGTAACTTCTGAAGTTGAACTCAAAAAAAGACTTGAATCAAAAGAAAAAGAGCTTGAGCAGTTAAATTTAAATCTTGAAATAAAAGTAAAAGAACAGACAAAACAATTAAAAGAGCTAAATAAAACCCTAGAAAAAAGAGTAATTGAAGAGATTAAGAAAAATGAAGAGAAACAAAAACTTCTATTTTGGCAATCAAGAATGGCAAGTCTTGGGCAAATGTTAGCAAATATTGCGCATCAATGGAGACAGCCATTAACTGAACTGAATCTCACACTTTTTAATATGAAAAAAGCTTCTATGAATAATAATGAAAAAAAAGTAGATGAATTATATAAAGAGAGTAAAACTTTAATCCTAAGTATGTCTTCAACAATAGATGATTTTACGAATTTTTTTAAACCACAAAAAGAAAAAAAGAGTTTTGAAATAAAAGATGCTATAAATGAAGCTTTAGTAATTTTAAGAAAAGTAATAGAATTAGAAAATATTCATATTCAAATTGATGTTCCAATTAAATATAAAGTAATTGGCGTATTAAACGAGCTTTCACAAGTGATTATAAACCTAATACAAAACTCAAAAGATGCCTTTGTTCAAAATGGTATAACAAATAGAACTATTATTATTACACTAAAACAAAAGCAAATTTTAGATAAAAAATATGCCTTACTTGAAATAAAAGATAATGCAGGCGGAATAAGTAAAGAAAATATTGATAAGATATTTGATCCCTATTTTACAACAAAATATAAAAGTCAAGGCACAGGTCTTGGGCTTTTTATGTCTAAAATGATTATTGAAAAAAGTTTAGAAGGTGAATTAAATCATGAAAATTGTGATGATGGTTCTATTTTTAGCATAAAATTACTATTAGGTTAAAAAATGAATAAAGAGTTATTAAAAACATTAAAAATTCTAATTGTAGAAGATGAAAAAAGATTGGCACAACTGTTAAAAGACGCAATATCTGACTCATTTTTTTCTGTTGTAATTGCAAAGGATGGTGAAGAGGGATTAAAAAAATTTAAAACTTTTAAACCTGATATTATAATTACAGATATTATGATGCCCATTTGTGATGGTTTGCAAATGACGCAAAAAATAAAAGAATTAGATGAGTTTATACCAATAATTGTATTAAGTGCCCACTCGGAAAAAGAAAAACTTTTAAAAGCTATTGATTTGGGTATAAGTAAATATTTTATAAAACCTTTTGATCCAGAAGAAGTAATAGAACATATAAATAAAATTGCTCCAAAATTAAATAAACAAAAAAGAGTTAATTTAAAAGATGAGTATATTTTTGATAATAACTCGATGTCTTTGTATAAAAAAACACTATTAATAACTCTAACAAAAAGAGAAAAAGAGTTTATATATCTT
>JBBRXF010000124.1:0-6469 GCA_038248665.1 Campylobacterales bacterium
ACTATTTTATTTTAATGGAGTAAATTAATGAAACTAAAACTGCAATTAATCTTCTTATTCTTTGGTTTTTTATCTTTAAATGCTGAGGATTTACGATTACAAATGGATCAATTATCTAAAAATATTTCAACTTACAAAATCATAGATGTTAGACCACAGACAGATTATCAACAAGGGCATATCAAAAATGCTTTAAATTTTCCAATTTCACTAACTTATGATGATAAATCTGTAAATGGAAAACTAACAGAACCTAATAAAATGCAAAATATATTAAGAAAATTAGGACTTGATGTAAATGACCAAGTTGTTATTTATGACGATGGTACTTTTTTTGATGCTGCAAGACTATTTTGGGGTTTAGAAGTTTATGGTTTTAAACATGTAAAACTATTAAATAGTGGTTTTGATGAATGGTATAAATCAAATTTAGCTGTTTCAGAAGAATTACCAAACATTAAAGAGAGTACTTATATTGCATCAGTTGATAATAAAAAATTAGCAACAAAATTCTCAACTCAAATTGCAACTAAAAGTCCTTTCATAATCATAATGGATGCGAGAAAATACAATGCATATATTGGTGAAGAATCTAATGCAAAAAGATTTGGGCATATTCCAGAAGCTATAAGTAGACCAGCAATACATAATATCTCTACTGTTGATAATTTTTCTAAGTTAAAAGATATAAAAGAGCTTGAAGAACTATATAAAGATATAGATAAAAGCAAAAAAATCATCTCTTATTGTGATATAGGTAAAATTTCATCATCTAATTATTTTTCATTGCGTGAACTTGGATATGATGTTGCAAATTACGATGCTTCTTGGAAAGAGTGGGGAAATGATTCTGAACTGCCAATTGTTACAATTTCGAAAAAATAGCTTATGTGGAATAAATTTAATATAAAAATACAATTAACAATCTTTATGGTTGTTATAATTTGTGTGGTTGAATTATCTACTCTTTATTTTGTAAATCAATACCAAAAAAAAGAGAATAAAGAAAATGCTCTTGTGGAAGTTAATACAATCACAAAATCTTTGAACAATGATTTAATCAAAATTATCTTAAACCCAAATGCCGATGTGGTTTCAGATATTACATACAGACTTACGGCATTTAGCAAAGTAAAAGGTCTACTTTTAACCGATGTAAATAAAAATGGCATTTTTAAATATGCAGATATTGATAAAATCCAAAGTGTTCAAGATGTTATATTTTCTGAAAATATCGTATTTTTAAAAGATGATTTATTGGTAAAAGAAAAAATTGTAGCTGAGGGTTATGACTTTGGTTATGCACTTTTTAATATTGACCTGAGTAGCTATCAAAAAAAACAGATGGAAACTACTTATACTATTTTGTCAATTTTTCCTTTTGCTTTAGTTTTTGGTTTGATTCTTAGTCTATTTTTAAGTAGAAGTTACACAAAACCTTTTATTAGTTTAATAGATGCCATGAAAAAAAGTGACCCAACAAATGACAAAATCATAAAAGTAGAAACAAGTGCAAACAATGAAATAAAAGAATTATTTGATGGTTTCAACAACCAAATGAATCAAATATCTAGCTCTTCTAAAGAGCTTCATTTTCAAGCTACTCATGACCAGTTAACAAATATCTTTAATAGATTTTATATGGAAAATAGTTTGAAAAACTCTTTAAAACAAGAGAATAAAAATGGCTACAATCTATTATATTTGGACATTGACCAATTTAAATTAATAAATAATTCAGCAGGTTATCAAGCAGGTGATGAACTTTTAAAAATGATAGTTAATTATTTCCAAAAATTCCTACCACAAAATGCTTCTTTTGCTAGAATTGATGGGAATGGATTTATGGTACTTCTTAACGATTCTACACAAGAAGAAGGAGAATCATTTTTACAAGAGAGTTTAGAAAAACTAAAAGATTTTAGATTCTCACACCATAATGAAACTTTTAGTGTTTCAGCATCAATTTCCCTTGTTTATTTTAAGGCTTTTGAATATACATTAAAAGAGCTTTTAAAAGCCAGTTCAACTGCACTTTATACTGCAAAAGAAAAAGGTAGAAATAAATCTCATATTTATAATAAAAGTGATGAAACTATAAAAAGATTTTCAAGGGAACAACAAAGCGCTCAGCTTATAAAAGAAGCTCTAAGAGATGGACCAGCAAGATTTGAACTATTTGCCCAAGATATTGTTCCACTACAAAAACAAAGTGATAAAATCGGTTATGAAATACTTATTCGTATGTGGGATAAAGATAATAATTTTATTGCACCTGATAGCTTTTTACCAGCAGCTGAGAGATACCAACTTATGAGTGAAATAGATATTTATGTACTTTGGACATATCTTGAAACTGTTACAAAAGATAGAGCACATATTGAAAAACTACACTGCGCACATATTAATCTTGCAGGTTCAAGTTTAAATAATCCAGATTTTCAAGCAAAAGTAAAAGAGGCAATTGAACACTTTGATTTCCCTTGGGAAAAACTTGAATTAGAAATAACAGAGAGTTCAGCAATTGGAAGTTTTAATATGGCAAATGAGTTTATAACTTGGCTAAAAAGCAAAAAAATAGGTCTTGCACTTGATGATTTTGGAACGGGAATGGCTTCATTTGAATACTTAAAAAGTATGCCTTTTGATGTGGTAAAAATTGATGGAAGTTTTATTAAAGATATGCACAAAGACCCTATTGATAAAGCAGTTATAAAATATATTCAAGAAATTGCAACACTAAAAAATCAAGAAACAGTTGCAGAATATGTTGAAACAAAAGAAGATGTGGAAGAATTAACAAAAATAGGAATAACTTACGGCCAAGGATATTATCTTGGAAAACCAAGAGCTTTAAGTAGTTGGCTTAGTAATTAAATAAAAAGAAATCAAAGAATGAATTTTCTTTGATTTTTATACTCTTTCCATACTAAAATTTTTCAATTCAACATTTTCTCTTTTAACTAAATTTTCTCTAACTTCTTTAAAGCCAAACTTCTCAAAAAATGGTTTTGCAGTGATGCTTGCATCAACTTTGATTTTATCTATTTTATTGTTTTTGGCAAGTTCTAGAATATGATTTAAAAGTAGTTTTCCTATTCCACAATTTTGATATTTAAAATGGACATAAAAACAATCAATATATCCATCATAATATTCACAAAATCCTACAATTTTATCTTCAAGCATACAAAGAAAAGGTTTTGATTTTTCAAATCTTTTTTCCCAAATCTCTAAATCATAATTTGGACTTGCCCAAGCGTTTAATTGCTCTTTTGAATAATCTTTTTTATTTATAGTATGAATTGTATTTGTAAATAACTCAATTATTTCTTTCAAATACTTTTTATCATAATTAATTATTAAAAATGAAACATCAGGAAAAATATTTATCATTTCACTATAAGTTTTATTTTTACTCAAACTATCAATTACAACATCCAAAGGTTTTGAGTAAATTTCTGCTAAATCAAACTCATCTTTTTCTAATTTGAAAGCTAGTTCTTCAAAAGGTGGATTAAACTGTGCATTTACACCTTTTTTATTTCCTCTTGCATCTATTTTATACCAACCATAATTTTTCAAATAAATTGCATTTAAACCATGCAAACAATAAATATCTTTTTTATATTCACTACAAGATAATCTTTGATAACAAAACCCTGTTGGAATATTATTTGCTCTTAAAAGTGCAGCTAAAAGATGAGATTTTGCATAACACCAACCAGTTTTATATTTTAATACATCGCTAGCGTTACAAGTTGTAATTTCATCTTTAAAATCACCACTATGATTGATATTATCTCTTACATAGGTAAAACAGTTTTTTGCTATTTCTTCAACTGTTATACAATCTTTTGATAACTCAAAAGCAAGATTAAAAACTTCTTCATTTTTAAAATCTATGATTTTAGTCTCTTCTAAATACTTTTTCATTTCAACTTTTCAAACTCTTTGTATTATTTTATAGAAACAAAAATTTCTATCTCATCTTCTTTTGCATATTTTTCAAAATCTACTTCAAAAGCTCTTTCATATTCACTATTTTTTTCAAAATAATCCCAAATCTCTTCCCATAATTCAACTACAACCATTGGAAGTTCACCTTGTTTTGTGAAAACTAAATATTTTTTATCTTCAATAACTATTGCATTTTTTGGTTTTGTAACTTCAACTCCAACAGTTACTTTGTAGTTTCCGCTTGCGTCTGATTCATAGTTGCTATAAACTCCGTACATAAAATCACTATTTGCTTTATCAAATGTTTTTTTATAAATATCATTTGCAAAATATTCTTCCCAAAGTTGTGCAATTTTGCCATTTTCTTCACTCATTTCAAATTCATTGTTTGTAACTGTGCTAATTCCTGAAACCATTAGTTTTTTTACTCTTGTAACTTTCATTTTTACTCTTTATTTTATAGATTTTATTCATTTTAAGATTATATTAAACATTTGCTAGTAGTATCTTAAAAAACGTAAATGTTAGGAAAAAATATGAATATTATTGATTTTGAAAATATAAATGTAGGATATGACGAAAAAATTATATTAAAAGATATTACCCTAAAAATAAAAGAAAATGAACACTGGGCAATACTTGGAGCAAATGGAAGTGGAAAATCTACGCTAATGAAACTAATCCAATCAGAAATCCATCCAAGAAGAACAAATGAATTTAAAAAAGAGATTTTAGGAAAAGCAACCTACTCTATTTCTGATTTAAAAAAACAGTTAGGAATCATTACAAATGATTTACACAACTATATTGCAACTCAAGGTTATTTTCTAAGTGGTTATATTGTTGTTTTAAGTGGTCATTATAGCTCTCTTGGAGTTTTTAAACATCAAGATTTTACAGAAGCTCAACACGAAAAAGCAAGAGAGACGATGAAGTATTTGGAGATTGAACATTTAGCAGATAAATATGTTCAAGAGATGTCAACGGGGGAGCTGAGAAAATGTATAGTTGCAAGGGCTTTAATCCACGACCCAAAAGCTTTTATACTTGATGAACCAACTGTTGGACTTGATATAAAAGCTCAAATAAATTTTATAAAAATGATTCAAAAGTTATCAAAAAATTGTTCGATTATTCTTGTAACTCATCACTTAGAAGAGATTTTTGAAGAGATACAAAATGTAGCTTTGATTTATGATAATACAATCTATAAAAGCGGAAAAAAAGAGGATATTTTAACAAGCGAAAATCTATCAGAAATATTTGATACAAATGTACATATCAATATGAAAAACAATAGATATTATGTAGAAGAGATTTTTTAGTCTCTTCTTTAATTTTTATTTTTTTAAACTTTTTCTTCTAAATATTTACTAATATCTATTTCATCAATTTGCTCTTCTAATAAAAACTTTTTAGCATACTCTTTATAAACTCCACTCGTTAAGAATATTTCAAAAAGGTCGCTATCTATGTGTTTATCTTTTCTCATAAATGACATGATTTTTATTGATTCACTTAAAGTTTTTGCTTTTTTATATGGTCTATCAGCTGCTGTTAATGCTTCAAAAATATCTGCGATTGCCATTATTCTTGCAGGGATTGATAACTCTTCTTTTATCAATTTTCGAGGATATCCAGTTCCTATCATTGTTTCATGATGAGAACCTGCATATTCTGGTACATTTTTTAAATCTTTTGTAAAAGGAATATTTTCAAGCATTTTTATAGTCATTATAATATGCTCATTAATTTTGAATCTTTCTTCTTGAGTTAATGTTCCTTTTTTTATACTAAGATTATATAACTCACCTAAATTTCTTTCATATTCTGGAATATCCATTTTAAAACCAAATTTAGTATATTCATCTAAATCTATTTGTCTAGTTCTATGAATAATTTGTTCTATTTTATCTTGGAGTAAGTTTTCAACAACAGGAACAAAAGGTTCTTTATTTTCAACTCTTTTTAACTCGTCTTCAGATAATCCCAATCTATTATCAAAGTTTCTTAGCCATGTTGTTTTTCCTATTTGCGTCAATCTATCTATACTAGATTGCTCCATAAACTCCCCACCAACATTACAACTAGCTATAAATGCAAAATCAGAATGGAGTTGTTCATGGGTTTGTTTTAACTCTTTTTCTAATTCATCTTTATTTTGTGGATTTAATAATAGTTGCTCATAATATTTAATAGTTGCATCCCTATGCAAAACTTCAAATCTAGTTCTGATTTCATGAATTCGATTATAGATAGTTTCCAATTTTGTGGCTTTATCAACAACATATTCAGGCATTACAATTTTCCCGCAATCATGTAACCAAGCAGCAACTTTAAACTCTCGCCATTCTTCTTCTGATTTAAAAGTAAAATCAGATAACTCTCCATAATCTGATTCACTCGCAACTTTTGCAAGTAAAATAGCCAATTCAGGAACTCTTTTACAATGTCCACCTGTATAAGGTGATTTTTCATCGATTGCTTCTGCTAAAATTTTTATAAATGA
>JBBRXF010000125.1:0-6430 GCA_038248665.1 Campylobacterales bacterium
AAAATAATTTATTAGATAAATATAGTACTAATACTGTTGTAAGATACCGTTCTATTTTAAATCTGATTCTAAATAAAGCTTTTGAAAATGATATTATTAAATTCAATCCTCTATCTAAAATAAAATACCCTACAACTATCAAAAAGAAATTTAAAAATTTAGATGAAATAGAAAACGATGAAATATTACCTTTCAATAAAGATGAAATATTAAAAATTTTAAATTGTTCAACTGGAAATCTTTACTATTTTATTTTCATTATGCTTTGTACTGGCATGCGTCCAGGGGAATTAATATCTTTAACATGGAATGATATAGATTTTGATAAAAAAAGAATCGCAGTTGATAAAACAACGGTAAGAGGTAAAATTGGAAATGTTAAAACTCAATCTAGTGTTAGATATGTTGATATTATTCCAGTTTTAGAAATTCAATTAAAAAATTTACTTGATTTAAAAATATCTGATAAATATTTATTTATATCAAATTATAAAAAACCTTATTTCTCACATATTATATTAGCTCGTAGATTTAAGAAGTTAGTAAATGATTCAAAAATTCAAGATAGAAATTTGTATAATCTAAGACATACATTTGCAAGTAATATGATTACAGAGGGACATAATATTTTGTGGGTTTCAAAAATGTTAGGACATAAAAATATATCAATTACATTAAAAGTTTATTCTAAATTTATCAAAGAAGATGATATTAAAAGATTAGATAACCTTTCTAAAATTGTCCCTGAGTTTGTCCCTTAGTATTATTTTTAAAAATATAATTTGTTTATATTGCCCTATTCTTCACTATTCCTAGCTTTTTGAATGTCATAACTATATTTATATACCATATAATCAAACATCTTAGCTTCTTGATTCTTTTGGAAGAAAAAAAACATCTCTACTAATCTAAAACTCATTCTAAAAAATGCTGTAAAAGGAATTAAATAACTAAATATTGTAGAATAAGTTCTATATGGATAATACTTTTCTAACTCATCTTTTAACTCTTTTAAAACTACACTTTCTTCTTGTAATTTCATTCTGTCTTGTGCTGAAATAGTTCTTACTGCAATTAAAAAATTAATCACAAACATCAACGCATTCAAATTCCAACCCGTGATACAAATATCTAAATAACTCATTTATTCTCTTTGTCTTTAATATTAAGGCTAGGATTATAACTTATTTATCTTTTATACTAAATCTATTAAGTATAATTGCGTTTAAAAATATTATTAATGAGAAAAAATGACTAAAAATGAATATGATTTAAATATAGAAAAATTAATCTCTTGGGCACATGAATATTATGTTAATGACAATCCCCTTGCAAGTGACGAAGAGTATGATAAATTAGCCAGAATTTGTTTAGCTTATGAGCAAGAAAATCCAACTGTAAGTCATCCAAACTCACCAAATAAAAGAGTTGGAGGATTTGTACTTGATGGTTTTGAAAAGGCTTCTCACCTATCTCGTATGTGGTCACAAGAGGATGTTTTTAATACAAGTGAATTAGAAGATTGGATAAAAAGAGCTCACAAAGTAAATACAAATCTAGAGTTTTTTTGCCAACCAAAATTTGATGGTGCATCTTTAAATCTTATTTATGAAAATGGAATTTTAAAACAAGCAATTACAAGAGGTGATGGAAGTATCGGTGAAGATGTTACAAATAATGTAAAAACAATCCACTCAATTCCATTACAAATAAAAGAAAAATCTTTACTTGAAATACGAGGTGAAATCGTAATCAAAAAAGCAGATTTTGAAAAAATAAATGAAGAGAGAGTTAAAAATAACGAGCAAGTTTTTGCAAATCCAAGAAATGCAGCAGCTGGAAGTTTAAGACAACTTGACCCAAAAATTACTGCAAAAAGAAAACTATTTTTTAATGTTTGGGGAGTTGGACTAAACTCTTTGGAATTTAAAAATTATTCAAATATGATGGATTATATCTACTCTTTAGGTTTTGTAAAACCACCAATGCAAACCATAACTTCAAGTGTTGAGGGAATTGAAAATTTATACCACGAAATCATAAAAGTAAGAGATGAAATCGAAATGATGCTTGATGGAATGGTTGTAAAAATTGATGATATTGAAACACAAGATGAGTTAGGTTACACAGTTAAATTTCCAAGATGGTCTTGCGCTTATAAATTTCCAGCTGTTGAAAAGACTACAAAAATCAAAGATATTATTTTACAAGTTGGACGAACTGGTGTTATAACTCCAGTTGCAGTTGTTGAGCCAACAGATATTGAAGGAGTTGTGGTTGAACGAGCTAGTTTACACAACTTTGATGAAATTGCAAGAAAAGATATAAGAATCAATGATGAAGTTATTATCATAAGAAGTGGTGATGTAATTCCAAAAATTACAAAAGTTTTTACGGAACGAAGAGATGGCTCACAATTAGAAATTCCTCGCCCTACTTCATGTCCTGATTGTTCTAGTGAACTTCTTGATGATGGAGCTTTGATTAAGTGTCAAAATCTTGATTGTCCAAGTCGTGTGGTTAATTCAATTATCTATTTTGCAAGTAAAAATTGTATGAATATAGATGGATTGGGAAATAAAATAGTTGAAACATTAGTAAATGAAAAAAAGATATATGATATTTTGGATTTATACTCTTTAAAATATGAAGATTTAGAAAATCTTGAAGGCTTTAAAGAGAAAAAAATAAATAATCTTCTAAATGCAATAGAGAATACAAAAGGAACAGCACTACATAGAATCATAAATGCTTTAGGAATTGAGCATATTGGAGAAGTTGCTTCAAAACAAATCTGCTTAGAATTTGGATTGAATGTTGTAAATATTGATTATGATTCACTAATTGCTCTTGATGGTTTAGGTGGACAGATGGCAAACTCTTTTTGTGAATTTATGAGAGTAAATAAAGAGTTAGTTTTAAAACTTTTTGAAATAATAAATCCAACTGTTGAAGAAAAAAAAGAGATAGAAGAAAATAATTTTAAAGGTAAAACAATAGTTCTAACAGGCACAATGAGTGTAAGCCGTGGAGACATTAAAAAAATGTTAGAAGATATGGGTGCAAAAATAGCTTCATCAGTATCTAAAAAAACAGATTTTGTGATTTATGGAGAAGATGCTGGAAGTAAATATGACAAAGCCATTGAGTTAAATGTAAAAGTTTTAACAGAAGATGAAATGAATAAGCTAATTTAAAAAATAATAATTTTATTTTAGAGTGAATTTAATAAAATTTAAGTATAATGTAAGCAATTATAAAAAAGGAGTAAAATATGGATGTTAATAGTATAAATAGTAATATATCTACCCTTAATACCTCGTCTTCTTTAAACCTTGATAAAGTTAGTTCAAGTAAATCTGTAAGTAAAATTAGTGAAGATAGCACAAATCTTTATATAAATGATTACAATAAAAAAAGAGATGAATTATCTTCAAATGTTCAATCTTTAAATGATGGAATTGCTGTTACAAAAATAGCTCAAGATTCTATTGATAAACAACAAGGTTATCTTAAAAATATTCAAACAAAACTTGAAAATGCAGACTCTTATGAAAATAAGAATGATTTAAAACAAAGTATAAATGAAGATTTAAGAAATTTTAATCAAGTTGCCTATGATACGAAATACAAAAGAGAAAATGTAATTGCAACTAATTATTATGATGATAAAGCAACTATTGATGTAAATACAAAAGGTGCAAATTTTTCTATAGAAAAACCAAATACACCATCATATGCAAATGATATTTTTGAATTATCAAATAGCAGTGATTTAAATAATCCAGAAGCATTACAAACACTTTCAGCGAAAGTACAAAGTTCATCTAATCAATTACAAAATAGCTATGATAAATTTACTGAGTTTGGAAATAGACTTGAATATAGTGCAAGAGAGACTATAAAAGAACAAGTTGATTTATATAATGAGAATAAAACAAATAAAGATAGAAATTTTGGAAATGACTCAACTGATTTTTCAAAAACAAATGTTAATGCAAATATGGGATATTTAGCAGCTTCTCAAGCTAATATCGTTCAAGCACAAAGTGTAAGATTATTATCTTAATCTTTACACTTTGTAAGACAATAATTTATAGCAACACCTTCTCTTAAACCATCATCTAAAACTATTGATTCATTTTTATCTAAAACATCAAAAATCATTTTATAAATAAAAATACCAACTTCAATAAATTCAACTCTACCTCGACCTACTAATTTTGATATATCTTCTTTTGATAAGTTTTTAAATATATCTAAACTATTAGAAATATCTTTAAGATTTACAATTGTTCCATTTACAATATTTCTATCATAAGAGAAAAAATCTTGACCTAATTTTATTGCAGCAATTGTTGTTGGAGTTCCAGCAGTTGCTACAAAACTATAATCTTTTAAATCTATATTCAAACTATCCAAAAATCTCTTTATCTCATTTTTTCTATTATCTAAATCATTGTGTAAATCAATATGTTTAAGATATTTTTGAGTCATAGTAACTATTCCAAAATCAAAACTATGGGCTTCATATTTATCATTTGTATTTACTATAATTTCAGTAGAACCTCCACCAATATCCAATAATACAAACTTCTCTGAATTTATTTTTTCTCTTTTTAAAGCATATTTTACAGCTAATAAAGTAAGTCTTGCTTCTTCATTTCCATCTATGATAGAAAATTTTGTTCCAACTTCTTCTTTTAAATACTCTAAAACTTCTTTATTATTTGAAGCTTTTCTCATGGCAGCTGTTGTTACACAAACAGCATCTGAAGGATTATAATTAATTACTTCAACTGAGTGTAAAATTGCTTTAATTACTCGTTGTATTGCTTCTTTAGAGATGATTCCCGTATCAACTAAACCATCAGCCATACCAACAACTTCATTGTATTCTGAAATAATTTTATGATTTTTACAATCATATTTCAAAACACGAAATGAATTTGAACCTAAATCAATAGTTACTATTTCTTGATTCATTAAAATTCTTATAAATGAGGAATTTTAATTTTTGAGTTTAATAAATATCCAATTAATATCATCATTAATAAAACAAAAGTTTCTGATATAAATCCTGTTAAAAAAATCAAATAAACAGCCCATAATAAAATAGCACCAAGAGGAGTTGGAATACCTGTGAAGAATTTTTCTACTTTTCCCTCATCTGCATTTATATTAAATTGAATCAATCTTCTAAGTCCTGAAATAACATAATAAACAAAAGTAAAAATAATCAAAGGCATACTTAAAAATGGCTCTTTTGTATCAATAACAGCAAAAAAGATAAACATTGATGGAACTATTACAAAAGATAAAAAATCAGCAAAAGAATCAAGTTGAATTCCAAATTGAGTAGATAAATTATATTTTCTAGCAATTTTTCCATCAACTATATCAAATCCACCTGCAAGCCAAGCAAAAAGTGCAGCTGCAAAAAACTCATGATGAGTTAAAAAATAAATTGCAAAAATTCCTGATGCAATATTAAAAAAAGTTACGATATTAGCTAAATTGAAATGATTATGTTTATTAAACAAAAAACTCATTCTTTCCCTTTATATATATGATATTGATTTCGGCCATTTTCTTTTGATTTATACAAACATTCATCTGCTTGTTTATAAAGTTTGTTAGCAGATATATAAGTGTGTGGCTCATATATAATAGCTCCCATTGAAATTGAAACGATGTCGAGTATTTTACTATTTTTATGCTCAATTTCTAGTTCTAAAATTCTATAATTTATGTCTTTTAGGCAATTTTCTAAACTATTTTCATCAATATCAAATAAAACAACTCCAAACTCTTCTCCACCTAACCTAAAAACAAATTCATATTTTTTATTGAAATACTCTTTTAAGGTAAATGCTACTTTCTTTAATGTTTCATCACCCATATCATGACCATAAGTGTCATTGTATTGCTTAAAATAATCAATATCAAACATAATAAATGCACATTTCCAGTTATTTGCATTTGCAATAAAAGGCATATTGTCAAAAATAGTATCAAAATATTTTCTATTATATAATTTTGTCATTGAATCAGTTATAGAATCTATTTTATATTTTTTATTAAGAACTGTGAGTTGTCTATCTTTTTTTATTACTTGAAATATGATGTAAACAATAACCATAAATGATAATAATAAAATTGTCACAATACTATAAAATAAATATCTCTTCATATCTTGATAATCTTCTACAAACTTCTTTCTCTCTTTAAAAGCAACTTGCGTTTCATATTGAATCAAAAAATCTATTCTTTTTAAGATATTTTTATAGTTTTCTATTTTATTTCCATCAAGTGAGCTCTTAACTTCAGCATTAATCGTATCAACAACTACTCTTTCATCTTTATTTTTGAAAGCTTGATAATAGTAATTCCACTCTTGTGTAATAGTTTTTTCTTCTTCTTGAATTGT